>DATBZT010000127.1:0-15861 GCA_036513055.1 Gemmatimonadaceae bacterium
CACCACGCGGCCGTCTTCCATCGGCTGCCTGAGGCCCTCGAGCACCGAACGAGGAAACTCCAGCATTTCGTCGAGAAAGAGAACGCCGTGATGCGCCAGGCTCACCTCGCCTGGACGCGGCATGCTTCCACCGCCAATCAAACCCGCCGATGAAATCGTGTGATGCGGCGCGCGAAAGGGTCTCGGACACACAGTGGGGACATCGCAGGGAAGGATTCCGGCAACCGACTGGATCGCGATGACCTCCAGCGACTCGCCTTCGCTCAGCTCAGGAAGAATACCCGGCAACCGCCGCGCCAGCATGGTCTTCCCCGCACCGGGCGGGCCCGTCATGCACAAATTGTGACCGCCGGCCGCGGCCACCTCGAGCGCCCGCTTCGCCGTCTGCTGCCCGACCACGTCGGAGAAATCGAGCGGACAAACATCTCCAACTGCGACACTGCTTGTCTCCGGCGCAACCGTCAGCTCGCCCTTCTGAAGCTCCTCGGCCAGCGCGCGCAGATTCCACGGCGCCGCAATACGAAGCGATGTCACCCGTCGTGCTTCGCCAACATTCGCGGCCGGAACAATGAGCTCGCATTGTCCGCCGCCGCTCGCCGCGCGCCGGGCAATCGAAAGAGCGCCACGCACTCCGCGCACCGAGCCGTCGAGCCCCAGCTCCCCGACAAAGATGCGCGCGTCCACCACGCTAGCCGGAAGCTGGCCTGTCGCGACCAGCACACCGAGCGCAATCGGCAGGTCGAAAGCTGTGCCATCCTTCCGCACGTCTGCAGGCGCCAGATTGATCGTGATCCGCCGCGGAGGGAGCGCAAACCCGGAGTTGACGAGTGCAGAGCCAACGCGTTCCCTGCTCTCCTTCACGGCGCCCACTGGCAGGCCGACAATTGTCCACTGGGGAAGCCCTTGCGTGGCGTCAACCTCGACCGTCACGTCGTAGGCGTCTATCCCCAGAACGGCGGCGCTCCTGACGGCGGCAAGCATCCGCGAAATCCTTCAGCGCGCCGCCGTCGCAACGACATCATTGCGTTTCGTTCAACGACATTGCTTTGCCAACTGAAGGCAACGGGAAGCGCGTCGCGGGCAACGGGCAACGGGCAACGGGTAGCGCGTAGCGGGCACGGGTACCTGGTACCGGGTAGCGGGTAGCGGGTACCGGGTCAGCGAGCCTCATGCAGCGCGGCAATGGGTACGGTGAAATAGAAGTTGCTCCCAACGCCCAGCTGGCTTTCCACCCAGATCCGGCCACCGTGCGCCTCCACGATGCCCTTGGCAATCGCCAGTCCGAGGCCAATACCACGACGGTCGGTTCGCTTTCCCTGCCAGAACCGGCCGAAGATGTGAGGCAATTCCTCCGGCGCTATGCCCTGTCCCGTATCCGACACGATGAAACACGCTTCGCTCTCCATCGGCCGCACGCGCAACACGATTTGTCCACCCGCCGGCGTGAATTTGATCGCATTGCCGACGAGGTTCGACAGCACCTGCTGAATGCGCGGTGAGTCGACATCTATCGCCGGCAGACCGGCGGCGACGTCGCTCTCGAGGCTGAGCGAGCTCGCGGCGGCGATCGGCCGCAACGTGTCGAGCGCCTCCGCAATGATTGACTCCGCATCGATTTGCCGTTTCTCGAGCGCCAGGTTCCCCTCTTCAATCCGTTTCACCTCCAGCAAGTCCTGGATGAGACCATTCATCCGGCTCGCCGCGCGCTGAACGATCGCCAGCTGCCTGTGCTCCGTCGGGTGATCGGTCTCGGACACAATGTCGAGCAGCAGCTGGGCGCTCATGTATATGGTATTGAGCGGATTGCGCAGATCGTGAGCAACGATCGCCAGCATGTCGTCGCGCGCCCGCGTCGCGAGCTGCGCCTCGCCGAATAGCCGGGCGTTCTCCACGGCGAGCGCGGCCCGCCGCCCCAGCTCCTCGGCAAGCGCGACATCCTCTTCCGTGTAGATGCGCTCGTCGCTCGACGACACCATCGAGAGCGCGCCAATCACCTTTCCGGAGGCGATCATCGGAACGGTCATGAGCGACTTCGGGTTGAGGCTCCGAAGAATCTGATACTGCTCCTCGTTTATGATCGCGGCGTGCATCCCCTCGTCCGTCACGTGCGTGATGAGATCACTCTCGCCATGAAGCAGCGCCCTCATCACCGGGTGACGCGGCGAAACATCCTCGGGGCGGAACGTCGTCAGCTTGGCGCGGAATTCTTCCTCCCGCTTCGGATCGGAATGCGCAAAGCCAAGACGGATGAATCCCCGGTCTCCTTCGATCACGTCGACGGCGCAGTAATCCGCGAGCCTGGGCACGGCAAGCCGGGCGAGCTGCGCAATGGTAGTCTGATAGTCGAACGAAAGGGCCAGCACCCTGCTCGCCTCGGCGAGAAACTCCGCTCGCTGCTCGGCGTGCTCGGCAACTGCTCTCGCCTCCTGCTCCCGCATCAGCTCCCGCTCCTGCTTCTGGAGCGCCTTGCGATCCGTGATGTCGCGGATAGCGGCAACTCTCAGCGTTGCATCAGCGTAGCCGAGATTGCGGGCGGTGATCTCGACATCGATACGGGAACCGTCCCTCCTGACTCCGACGACCTCGTATGGGCCGCTGGAACGCTTGCGCATCTCATCAAGCAGCATTTCGCGCGACTCGGGCGCCGTCAGGAGGTCTACGGCGTTGATGCCGAGTATCTCCGACAGTTCGTAACCGAACATCCGGCCCAGTGCGGGATTCGCGTCAAGGATAACACCGTTGTCGTGAATCAGAATTCCCTCCACCGACGCCTCGGTAAGGCCTCGATACCGCTCCTCGCTTTCACGAATCGCCTGTTCTGCCTTCTTGCGCGCGGTGATGTCGCGGATAAAACCGGTGAACGCCGGCGGTCCGGCAAGCGGGATATGGGTGATTGCCAGCTCCACCGGGAACCGTGTGCCGTCGGCGCGCTGCGCCCACGTCTCCACGCGGTGGTTGAGCATCCTCGATTCCGCCGATTCGGTGTATCGCGCCACTCCCGTTCTGTGTGCCTGACGCAGGTCAGGCGGAATGATCAGCTCCGCCATCTCCTTTCCGATCACGTCTTCCCTCCTGAGACCGAAGGTGCGTTCCGCAGCGCGGTTGAAGTGCGTGATCTTTCCATTGTGATCCATGGAAACGATCGAGTCGAGCGCCGCGTCCACGATCGCCGCCTGCCTCACCTCGCTCTTCGTGCCGAGCTCCTCGAACCGCTTTCGATCGAGATAGAGACCGATCTCGCTTCCGATTGCGCCAGTAGTGCGCAGCAGCTCGTCATCGGCCGGTTGAATGTCCGGGCTGAAGAACTCCATCACTCCCAGCACGGTCGGGCCGCTTTTCACCGGAAACGCGAACGCGCCGTGCACTCCGAGCGACGTTGCAAGCATCGCCCGCGGAAAATCGGGGTCCGTGTTGACGTTCTGGATCCATTCCGGCTTCCCGCTTGCCCAGACTTTTCCAGGGAGTCCCTGTCCGCTTCTCAGGGGCTGATCGGGCTGACGCCCCCTGAAACGGTTCGTGCTATGCGAGAGCCGGCGGCTTTCGACGCACCTGAGTATCTGCTCGGCCTCGTCCACGATCCAAAGCGAACCGGCGCTCCAGCCAAGATCGTGGCAGATCGCCTCGAGCACACGCCGCTGTACGTCGGCGGCGTCGGGCGAGTCGCCGAATATCCGCGCAACTGAGAACTGTGCCGAGAGTCGCTGCTCCGCCTTTTTGCGCTCGGTGATGTCATCGAGAAAGCCGACGTAGTAGCTGGGCCGTCCGTCGGTGTCGCGAATGATGCTCACCGAGAGCTGCGTCCAGACGGTGATGCCGTCCCGTCTGATGCAGCGTTTCTCTATCGAGTAGCGGTTGAGCTCGCCGAGCCGAACCTGGGCGTCGAATTCAGCACTGGCCTCGCGGTCCTCGGGGTGAGTGAGCCCGGAGAGGTTTCTTGTGAGCAGCTCCCCTCGTTCGAAACCGACGATCTCGCACCACCGCTGGTTGAACCAGATCCACTTGTCGTCGAGCGTCTGGTGCGCCACGCCGATCGCCGCCTGCTCGAAGGTTGCTCGAAAGCGATCGGCCTCGGCCTGCACCCCGGATTCGGCGGACGGAGCAAGCGGTTCAACTGGCATCATTGCGAATTATGGGATGACAATTCCGGCTGCCGCAAGGAAACGGACGTGAAAAAGGCGGGGCATCCGAGGACGCCCCGCCTTTCACTTCATGCCGGCCGCCGAAGCGACCGGCCGAAGGTAGGTGCTTTACTCCGTTGGTGGTACAACAATCTTGTCGCTGCCGACCGTCACGATGACGAAATCATCGCGGCGATTCTGCTGCCAGCAGGTCTCGTCGTGCGTGGTGCAGACAGGACGCTCTTCACCGTAGCTGACGAGGTCGAAGCGGCTTGCATCGATGCCATGCTCGACGAGGTACTTCTTCGCGGAGGCGGCACGACGCTGGCCGAGGGCCAGGTTGTACTCATCCGAGCCGCGCTCGTCGGCGTTGCCCTCGATGCGGATACGCATTCCGGGGTTGGCCTGGAGCCATGGAATCTTCGCGTCGAGTGTAGCAGCCGCATCCGTACGGATGTTGGACTTGTCGAAGTCGAAGTAGATCGGACCGGTGATCTTGGTCGTGTCGATGACAACGAGAGTCGCTGGAGCTACGCAAGCCGGATCCGCAGCCGTGATTCCACCGAGGCCCGGGTACGGGCACATCGCTGGGGCTGGCGGCGGGGGCGGCGGAGCGGGCGCGACGCACTGCGGGCTCGAAGCAGGAATGTTCTCGAGTCCGGCATACGTGCACATGACTTCGCGACGTCCACCACCGATCAGCAGGCTGAGTCCAGCGCGGCCGATCAGGTTGAGGTTCTTGGTGTCCTTCATATAGTCAGCGATTCCGTCCAGACGCAGGGCGACGCGGTTAGCGATGCCAAAGCGAAGGCCGGCGAGTCCACTGACGCCGTAGTTGTACTGGAAGCTTCTGCCGATGCTGGTGACGTTCGACTGTGATGCGTAGTTGGAACGCACTGCGCCGGCGCCCAGAATGAACTGGGTGCGCGAAGCGACCGGGATGTTGTAGTTCATGCGCAGCGCGAATGATGTGTAGCTGATGTCCGTCGCGCTGTTCTGGAAGATGTGACCCGTGTTGTCCTTGCGCGCGGTCTTGGTGTTCTGACCATCGCCTTCGAGCTCCCAGTGCACGTCGGAAAGGAACACGCCGACGCGGCCGCCAAATCCGATGTGACTAGACGGGTTGCCCGGGGCGCCTTCAGTAACGTTGCTGCTGCTGCCGCCACCAAAGTGCGTGTACTGGACGAACGGTCCGATCTCGAGCGTGCCCGGAAGGGCCGCCTCCGGCATCTCGTCCCACCACATGTACGGAGCCCACGGGGCCGATGCGTTGGCCATCGTACCGCCGAAAAGCGACTCAACGTTGGGATGGAACTCGAGGCCGGCCTGCACGCGCAGATTCTTGTGCGAGCCATACGCCGGGCCGCCGTTGCCGACGCTCGGCGAGCCGTTCGGCATGTAGTCGCCGATTCCATCGACGCGGAGCGCTATTGCGCCCATGCCGATGCTGAACCCGACGTCGCCTTCGACACCGTAGTTATAGCCGCGCTTGTTCTTCAGGACATTGACCAGGTCCTGACCGGTTGGCACATCCGGCTCATAGCCGGCGTAGCCACTGATGACACCGCCGGCGCCGAGATGGAACGCTGCTGCGTTCGCAATCGGGAAGCTGTAGCGGATGCGGGCGGATACTGGGCCATACCAGATGTCGCCAGTCTGACCAGCGTACTGCTGCGGTGGGCGGTTATATGAGTTCTCCGCCTCGAGATTCCAATTAGGGGCGAAGAATGCGCCGAGACGGCCACCTACTCCCCACTTGTTCCCGAGCAGCAACCCGCTGTCGAACTTCGTGTACTGCCCAAAACCGCCAATCAACAGCGTGCCCGGCGCCTGTGCCGCGGCCGTTCCGCCGAAGAGCAAGGCCGTCATTGCGCAGACGGTCCAACGCCTTCTCAACATGGTGATTACCTCTTTTAATGGTTAATACCGCAACTTCAACCGGGACGAAGCGACCGCGTTGCCATTAGGCAGGATGCATGCCGGTAGAGCCATTTACGCCACAGAAGAAGGCGCGGATGCCCGCCCGACAACTTAGCAGGAAAATCCCTTCGCGCCAGACTTTTGCCCCGCCAAATCTCGAATCATTCTGTCGACTCGCGCCTTGGCAAACATATGTCTGCCAACGATTTGGAATAATTCCGCTCAACCTGACTCGTGCGCTAACATCCCGCTTGCAAGTTCAAAGCCAGCATCTGCTGACAGCCAGCGCCTTTAGCAACTCTTTGCAGCCAGACCTTCGAGTCAGCGTTTGGAACCCCTGCTTTTTTGCTCGCAACTATCGCCATCGACTGAGACTCGGCAGGTGCACAATCCCGACCTCTCATCAATCGGCGGCAGACCTCCACCACCACCCGCCGCGCTCCCGGCGAAGAGCCGTTTTTACCGCCTGACGCCATGCCTCTTTCATCGTAGCCGCGTCGGCGAAACGGTCGTCTGGATTGGGAGAGAAAGCAACACTGAGCCAGTCACTCACTGCCTGCGGAAACGACGTGAGGTCGACGCGCCCGGAGAGCTGCCGTGCAATGATCTCATGCGCATCACCGTCACCAAATGGCGGCGCACCAGTGAGCGCAAAGACAACGATGCCGGCGACGGCGAAGAGATCGGCTGCCGGACCCTGCGGCTCGCCGAGAAGCTGCTCCGGCGCCGCAAACGCCGGAGTGCCAGTAGTTCCCGCAACCTCCTCTCCGGTGACATTGGCAATCCCAAAGTCCGTTATTCGCCACCGCCGATAACGATCGATGAGAATGTTCTCCGGCTTGAGATCACGGTGTACGATCCCCGCCGCGTGCGCAGCGGAGAGACCTTCGAGCACCATCTCAACCGGCTCGGCAATCTCACTCAGCGAGCGCGGACCAGAGCGCGAAATGAGACTCGCCACCGAGCCTTCCTCGGCAAGCTCCATCGTGTACCACGACAAATCGCCGCGGCTGTCCCAGTCGTAGATGGGCACGATTGCCGGGTGTGCCAGCTGGGCGGCAAGCTTCGCTTCCTTCCAGAACGCCGCAACCGCGCGCCCGTCGACGGCAATGTGAGGATGAAGAACCTTGAGAGCGACCTCGCGTTCGAGCGAAAGATCTCGTGCGCGCCACACGCGGCCAAAGCTTCCCGAGCCAAGATCGGAAAGAACTTCGTAATCATCGCCCAGCGCCCACCGCACTCGCGACTCGTGCGTTTTCTCCGTCACCGGCGAGCCGTCCACACGGTCCGGCATGACGTACGTGCTTCTGCTGATGTAGCCGCGGTCAGCGACGCGTAGAAAAGCCGACACGGAGTGAAATCGTTCGTCGGGGTTGGGGAGCAGCGCACGGTCGATGGCCGTCGCAACGCTCGCCGGGCACTCGGGTCGCAGCAGAATCACCGGAGGAATGTCGACGCTCGGCGGATCTTCTCCGGTGAGCGCTTCAAAACAAAGCGCCGCGAGCTGCCACTGGTCGCTCGCCTGCGTGGGATTCCAGAGGCCGCCGATCCATTCGGGAGGCGTGGGAATCGTCGGACGCGCCCCATCGGTCCACGCTGGCTCGAGCGTCGGTCTCAGCCCTGCGGGAATGTCGGCGCGCGGAACGGCCCACTGCCACTCGAGCATCCACAGCCGCCGCGTTGGCGTCACCCAGACGGTATCGGCGCTCAACGCGCCGTGCGTGGTGCCGCTGTCGTGCAGATACGACAGCGTCGAGCCCGCGCCACGCAAGACCTGGAGCACGTAAGGAATCTCCGCGTTCCCTATGCGTGAAAGGTGCGCCCGCACCGACTCGCCGGTGATCCACCGCCTCAGGTATCCGGGCCCACGATTCAGCTCCGGCTGGCTCGTCCAGTAGTGGTAAGTGGTTGGAATTGCCGGATGACTCCGGTGCGCCAGGTGCTGGGCTTCAGACCGCAGCCACGCTTCGTGGTCGGGATTGGGCGCAGTCACCAGCGCGAGCGATCGTCCCAATCCGTCAATTATTTCCTGATAGTGTCGCTGATCGCCCATGAGACCGTCCGAGCCCCATTTCCAGTCGGGAGGCAGCTGCCATCCGCTGATGTGAGGCGGGATCGGGGCCTTGATCCAGATTCCCCCGGCCGGTGTTCGGTGCGACCCGCTCACGAAGGCGCCTGGAGTGTCAACACCACACGCGCGCCTTTGCCCGCTTCACTGGTGATCGCGATTGTGCCTCTCCATGACTCGAGCAGACGACGGCTGATGGCGAGACCCAGTCCGCTGCCGGTGGTACGCGTTGAGAAATGCGGCTCGAAAACGCGAGGCAGGTCCGCTTTTCCAATCCCCGCGCCGTCGTCGGCGATTTCTATGGCCACCATTCCGGGCAGGCGGTTCAGCTTCACGCTCACCTTTCGCGCCCGGGCAAGCCGCGCATTCTCGAAGAGATTGAGCAGCACATCGCGCAGCTCGTCTCCGCGTGCATCAGCGAACGCGGGCTGCTCCGCTCCGGTGAGCGTCCACGTGACATCGCCGACTCCCATTTTTTCCAGTGCCACGACATCGCGTAATATCGCCGCCACGTCAATGCTTTCGGGGGCGGGCAGCTCGCCGGGAGCCGATCCATAGCGGCTGAACGCACGCGCAATCTCGTCGAGGCGGTCTATCTCCGAAAGAATCCGGGTGACGTTCTCATCGAGCACGCGGTCGAAGTTCACGCGGGGATCAGTGCGCGCGCGCCGGAGGTGCTGCACTCCGAGCCTGATCGGGGTGAGCGGATTCTTTATCTCGTGCGCCACCTGGCGCGCCATCTCGCCCCACGCCAGCACTCTTTCCGCCCGCGCGACCTCGACCCGGCTCAGCTCGAGATCACGAGCGAGAACTCTGGCCGCAACACGACTCAGCCACACAGCCGCGAGGGCGCCCATGACAGTCGAAAAAAGCACGAGAATCGCGAGATCGCGCCGCCGTCTGTCGAGTGTCAGCTCATCACTCCGCGCTGGAGCGGCCACGACGTATCGTTCCTCGCGCGGCCCCAACGCCGCGCGATACCCAAACAGCACCGGCGTGGCCCCGACGTTTTCCTGCCAGCTCGCATTGAGCTCGCCGCGCGCAGCAATGCTGAGGTAGACCGGCGTCGGGAGCGCCCGGCCGGCCGGCGCCAGATCGTCCAGCAGCGGATCGCTTGTGACGCTGAGCAGTCCGCTCGAATAAAGAAAGAGCGGCGTATTGTATGGCCGCGGCACGCCTTCAAGCCGCGTGCTGTCTCCGCGCGCCACCACTGCATCGAGCGTCTCGCGCACGAGCAGCTCCCGATCGTCCCGGTCGTCAGCGCGCAGCCGCTGGTAGGACCAGAAAGCAAACGCGAGCGCGGGGACTACAAAGAATGCCGACAACGCCAGGGTGAGTCGTCCGTGATAGCTGCGGATCCATTTCCCGGCGCGCGCCCGCATCCACCTCGCGAACGCACCTTCGGCCATCACGCCGAGCGCCCACAGCAAGCCGGCAACGGCGGCGTCGAGAATCACGATCAGCACTGCTCGCTCGCCCAGCGCCGGAAACGACCCAAGATCGACGTCGGCGCGTGCGCGGGCTATGCCGCGCGATGTCTGAATCAGCCGGTCTCCGTGAAGCTCGTTGCCAATTCGCATCCATTCGATGGAGTCTCGGCCAACGCGGAGGCCCGGAGTGACGTCCGAAATCGTCAGCGAATAGGGTGGATCGGTCCGCACAGGCGCCGAGAAACCGAGCAGTGATACGAACGGGTCAGGCGGTATCAACTGGGTTCTGGGCGATACGACGACGGTCGTCACGCCGCTTCCGGTATGGCGTACAGCCATCATCACCTGGCGTCCATTTGTGCCCAGCGTCTGTACCACGAGAGGTTGGGCGGAGTCACGCGTTGCAAGCACCAGCCTCGCCGCCGAGGCAGAGTCGTAAATCACCGGCGCCAGCTGCAGCTCGGCGACACGCTCGGCGGACGGGGACCAGGTCGCGAGGGACACCGGCAGATTGGCCGCCGCCAGGTCGGAGACAGCGTACCGCTTCAGCAGATCTTCGCGCGTTCCCGCGGAGTCGTAGCGCGAGAGCTCCGTCGCAAATCGCCTCAGCAGAGTAGCAGCATTCGGGTCGACACGCTGCAGTCCCTGAATGTCCTGTGCAACAAGCTCCAGTCGTTCGGCTGTGGTCGTGCGCCAGGTGATAGCCGCGGCCGTTGCCCCGGCGACAAGCGCAGCCGCCGTGGCCGCACGAAAATGGACCGCACTCCGCCTTCCAACCGCTAATCGCCCAAGCCAGAAGGCGGCGAGCCAGAAAGCGAGGAGCAGAACGAAAATCGGGATTTCCCACGTCAGCCACAGCGTTGCTGTCGTTCCCCATACGGGATACCCGATGCCGCGGGCGGCGATCAACGCGGTAGCTAGGCCCGCAGTCCACATTGCAATGGCGCCCGCCGCGGCAACTGCTCGCGGGGGATGGATTCGACGCGACCGGATGATCGCATAAACAGCGAGAAGCAACAGCGCGGCAGCCGTCAGCAGCACACCGGCGTTGGCCGTGAGAGGGCCGCCGAGCGGCAGGTAGTAGTAGCTCGGATCGAACGCCCGTGCAGTGTTGGAGAAACTGCTCCACGGTACAAGCGTTATCGCGACGAGCGCGATCAGGAGCGCGGCCAGGCGCTCGCCGAGCAGGTTTCTGTCGCGCCACGCGACAGCCAGCAGAACGAGCAGACCGGCACAGAGCAGGAGAGTCCCGCGCGCACGGGCAACGGTGATCCGCCCGAATCCAACCATGTCGCGCGGCAGCGGCACGGCGTCGGCGCGAAGAAGGGTTGCTCCGCCGGCGCCCAGAACCGCCTCGCCGATCGTCGTGTCAGCAGCGGTCGCGAACACGTATGACTGAAGATCCTCGCGCCCTTTCACTCGCGATTCCAGGGTGGCCACGAGACGGTCGGCCGGTGGGTCGGCATGGATTACGGCGGTTGCGACTGCCCGCCGCGTTCCTCGCTCCGCCGTTGCGGCAAGTGTCGTGTAAAACGGCGTCACGGTGACGGAAACGGGCGTCGTCGACAGCGTTGGGTCGACTGCGACCTGTCCCGACCAGGCGACCGGCTGATCGTTCTCGAAGACGACGATGCCTTCTTCCTTCAACAGTGCGATGTGCGACAAGTGCTCGAACGCCCGCGTGATTCCTCGCGGCAGCTCGAGCGCGTGCGAAGCGTCGCGAATGAGGCGTTGCTGCTCTTCGGCGAGCGACGTTCGCAGCGCCGCGAGGCCCCTGGCGCGAGCCTGTGATTCGTAATCGGCCGTGCTGGCCGGTGCCGACGGACTGACGCCGGCGCTGGCGCCGGGCTGATCGCCAGCATAAGGTAGAACAGGATTGCGCAGCCACAGCGCGAGGAGCACTATCGCGCTCCCCGCTGCGATGAGCGCGGCCGCCGGTCTCCAGCGTCGGTTCATGACCTCAAATCTCGCGACAGGCGAATGACGAGAACGTCACCACTTCCATCCCAGCTGCCGGACGACACCCCGCCAAAGCCGGCTCCCCATGCGCCCATCGTTCCCATAGCAGAGAACAGTCCGCGTCGGATAAAAGAGCTCATACCGATGCAGATAGAGGCAATTCTCGCCGAAGATCCGCGATTGATTCTCCCCATCGGGACTTGCGAGCAGCACGGGCCTCATCTCCCGCTCGGGTGCGACACAATAATCGTCGAGCGGATGGCCGACGACCTCTCCGCCGAGTTCGGGGTGCTGCGCGCACCGACGCTGGAGTACGGAGTGAACGTGGATACGGAACGCGGCTTTGTCGGCAACGCATCCGTCAGAAAGAAGACTCTGCACCGCATGCTCAACGATCTGCTGGCCTCATGGGAAGCGACTGGGGTAAAGGAATTCATTCTCATCACCGCACACGGTGCCGACGCACACCAGGAAGCTCTCGCTACGGTCATCACCGCCGGAGCCCGCGTGCGTGTCGTCGACATCTTCGCCGTCAACCTCGCCGAGCTGCTGGAAGGGCAGACCGAAGCGATGCACGGCGACGAAGTGGACACGTCCATCATGCTCCACCTCTGCCCCGACATGGTACACCCTGAGCTCGCCCAGGACTATATGATGTCTCGCGAGCAGCTTCGGCGTTACCGCCGCGGCAGCATCAAAGTACCCAGCGGCAGCGCCGGATCGCTCGGCCGGCCTTCGCTGGCCTCGGCTGAAAAGGGCCGCATTCTTTACGAGCACATCAGAGCGCGCATCAGCGACCGCATCTTTCTGGCCCCGGCGCTGGCAGAGTAGCGCCCGCTCGTTGCACTGCGCGAAGGAATTGCGACTTCGGCATTGACGAGGGCCGTCGTCGAATCGGTATTTAGATGTCTCGGCGCGGTTGAAACCCGCGTGAGAGCTGGCGCGTACGGCCCGCTGACCCAATCCCTCATCCCACAATGCAAAAGCGTTTCTGTTTGATACTTGGAGCTCTGGCGCCCCTTTCATTTGCTGCCGCACAGCCGCCGGCGCTATCCGCGGTTCTGGCGGCGCACGGCCTGTCCGACACTGTGTCGATCGCGACACTTTCACTTGCCGACGCGGTTACGATCGCTCGGCGCAACAACCCCATTCATCTGTCCGTTGTCAACAACCGGGTGGGTGCTGACGCAGCGGTGCGCACCGCCTACGGGCAGCTTCTTCCCAGCGCTGATGCCAGCTTCAGCGCTCTGCGCCAGCAAGGCGGCCGCCAGATCTTCAACGGCGGCAGCTTTGGCGCGTCATCCGACGTCAACCAGTCCAGCTACCGGATTGGACTCGACTACAAGATCAACTCCGCGACGCTGATCACTCCCAGGCTGGAGCGAGCCAGCCGCGACGCCGTCGAGGCCGACATCACAGGCAGCGCCGAGGCGCTGCGGTCGCAGGTGACGCAACAGTACCTCTCCGTGCTTCAGGCGGAGGATCGCGCAAAGCTTCAGGACACGCTGCTCGTCGCGGCGAAATCCGAGCACGTGCTCGCCCAGGCGAGAGCGCTTGTCGGGTCGGCAACGCAGCTCGACGTACAGCGAACAGAGGTTGCCATGGGGCAGCAGCAGGTGCAGGTGCTCCAGGCGCGCAACCAGATCGAGATCGAGAAATTGAAGCTGTTTCAACTCATGGGCATCACGCAGCCGGCGGGCGTCGTTCTGACAACGCAGTTCACTGTAACGCCGGAACCTCCTTCTCTGGCCGACGTGCTGGCATCGGCGCGGGCCCGCAACCCTGGGCTGCTTGCCCTCCAGTCCCGGCAGAAGGTCGCTGACCTCAACGTGCGACGGGAAAAGGGCCAGTACTCGCCGACGCTCAGTCTGAGCACGGGCCTTTCAGGGTACACGTATTCCTACACCGATTCGAATTTCCCTGTGCAGCAAGCGATGGCGCAGGCGCAGGCATCGCAGGCGTCGTGCATTCGCAGCGAAGAGGTAAGGGCTGCACTCAAGCTCGACAATACGCTTGCTGCCTGCAGCTCCATCGCTCTCACCGACGCGCAGGCAGCCGAGCTGCGAAGTCAGAACTCGCAGTTCCCGTTCAACTTCCAGAAGTCGCCGCGGTCGTTGTCGGCCTCGCTTTCGCTGCCGATCTTCGACGGGTTCGCCCGCGAGCAGAGAGTTCAGGAGGCCCAGGCCTCTAGCGCCGACGCGCGCTACAACGTGCGGGCCCGCGAGCTGGCGATAACCGCCGACGTAACGGCCGCGTACCTGACGCTCAAGACGGCCGAGCAGACGTCGGCGTTGCAGGAGCAGAACTCGGCCAAGGCCAGACTGGAGCTCAAATTCACTCAGGACAGATACAGCAATGGACAGGCAACCTTCGTCGATCTCGTCGAGTCCCGTGCCGCGTACGAGCGGGCCGAGAGCGACAGGATCAATGCGATTTACGATTATCACAAGGCGTTCGCCGCTCTCGAGAGCGCGGTCGGCCACCCACTAAGGTAAAGGAAAATCTCAATGTCAAAGCGCAAGAAGTGGGGACTGATCGGTGCGGGTGTGCTGATCGTCGCGATCATAGGAATCACCACTGCCGCAAAAAGCAGGAACAAGGCGACCGAAGTTCGCATCGAGCCAGTCGAGCGGCGGGACCTCGTCGCATCGGTGACGGCAAGCGGCCAGGTGCAGCCGCAGACCAAGGTCGACCTGAGCGCCGATATCACCGGCCGCATCGTGCGGCTCGCCGTGAAAGAAGGCGACATCGTCACCAAGGGCCAGTTCCTCCTCGAGATCGACCCGTCTCAGTACAAGGCCGCGGCAGAGCGCGCGTCGGCCGAAGTGGCGAGCGCGCGGTCGCAGTCTGCCACGGCACGTCCGAGCCTCGTCCAGGCACAGCGTAACTACGAGCGGCTGCTGGCCCTCAAGAAGGCCAATCCGACGCTCGTATCCGACGAGCAGGTGGAACAGCTGAAGACTCAGGTCGAGGTGGCGAAGGCGCAGCTCGAATCGGCGAACAACGGCATCGCGCAGTCGCAGGCTTCGCTGCGGGACGCACAGAGCCTGCTCGCCAAGACGACGATTTTCGCGCCGATGTCGGGCCGCGTCACCCGTCTCAACGTCCAGGAAGGCGAAACGGCGATCATGGGCACCCTGAACAAGGACGCCGCGACGCTGCTCACGATAAGCGACATGAGCGTCCTCGAGACGAAGGTGAAGGTCGATGAGACCGACGTGTCGAGAATCGCGCTCGGTGATTCGACGGTGATTCAGATTGACGCGTTTCCCGACACGACATTCGTCGGGAAAGTGACGAAGATCTCGAACAGCTCGATCAAGGCCGGCGCGAGCGTCGCCGCCGGCGGGTCCGCCGACCAGGCGATCGACTACGAAGTGACGATCCAGCTCCTGAATTCGCCGCCCGCCACCCGCCCCGATTTCTCGTCGACGGCCAAGATCATCACCGACACCCGAAAGAACGTTCTCTCGGTGCCGATCATCGCGCTCACCGTTCGCGAGCCCGAGCCGGTGGCGAAAGGCGACAGTGGTGCGGTGACTCTCGGCCACACCAAAACGCCGATCAAGGAAGTTGGTAAGAAGGAAGCCGAAGGCGTTTTCGTCGTCGCGGCCGACAACAAAGTGACCTTCCGTTCCGTAAAGGTTGGTATAGCCGGCGAGAAGTACTTCGAGATCCTCAGCGGCCTCAAACCGGGTGAAAAGATCGTCGCCGGAACCTACCAGGCAATTCGCGACCTCAAGGACGGAACGTTGGTCAAGCAAATGAAGGAAACCAAGAAGCCGGGGGCGACAAAAACGTGACCCCAGCCATTGACGAAGCCAGCCTCAGCAACACGGCCGAGCGGCAGGCGATAACAGCAACGCCGGGAGCAGTTCCCGGTGCCGAGTGGGTGATAGTCACCCGCGGGCTCAAACGCGAATATGATATGGGGGGCGAGATCGTTCGCGCTCTGCGTGGCATCGACATCGCCATCCGGCGAAATGAGTACGTCGCGATCATGGGTCCATCGGGCTCCGGAAAGTCGACGCTGATGAATCTCATCGGCTGCCTCGATACTCCCGATGCCGGCGAGTACTGGCTGAGCGGTGAGCTCGTTTCCGCAAAATCCGATGACGAGCTGGCCCGCGTCCGCAACCGGGAGATCGGTTTCGTCTTCCAGACGTTCAATCTGCTCCCACGCGCCAGCGCGCTGCACAACGTAGAGCTGCCGCTGGTTTATGCGGGCATTCCCGCTGACGAGCGCAAGCGGCGCGCGACGGGTGCCCTCGAGCGGGTTCAACTCGGCGACCGGATCATGCATCGACCCAACGAGCTCTCCGGCGGACAGCGGCAGCGCGTGGCGATCGCGCGGGCGCTGGTGAAC
>DATBZT010000128.1:0-7721 GCA_036513055.1 Gemmatimonadaceae bacterium
TGAGCCTCACGCAACCCTTCGTGCGCAGGCTCGGAAGTGTCACTGAAACCGAACTACGGCGCCTTTATGCCGATGCCGCCTGCCTTGCCCTGCCATCGTTGCACGAAGGCTTTGGCTTGCCCGCCCTGGAAGCCATGGCGGCGGGTACGCCCGTGGTGGCATCACACGCTGGATCGCTGCCGGAGGTAACGGGGGGAGCCGCAGTCCTGGTCGATCCTCTCGACCCCGTGGATATCGCGCGCGGTCTCGAAGCAGCGATCACGGATTCGGGCGATCTGCGTGCAGGCGGACCGCTGCGCGCCGCACAGTTTACGTGGCAACGCGCGGCGGAGGAGACCGTCGCCGTCTATCGCGAGCTCGTCTGACCGATCGCCATTTTAAGCGCGGTGGCCACTAATCTCTGTGGTAGTCCAGTCGTCAGGTGAAAATGGAATCGTTTAACAGAGTCAACATACTTGGGTGCCCTTTTGACGCCATTTCATTCAATGAGACCGTTGAATGCGTCAAGAACGCCGTGCTTGAAAATGGGCGCTTACAAGTTGTTCCGGGCAGCATTGATTCTGTGATGAAATCCCGGCGTGACCCGGTCTTCGCCAAAGAACTGTGGCAAGCGGACCTCGTCATTGCAGATGGAAAGCCGATAGTCTGGGCCGCGTCTCTCCTGGGAGATCCGATACGGAAAAGGGTCAGCGGGACCGATTTAGTCTGGAGTTGCGCTGAAATCTCGAATGAGATCGGTTGTACTGTCGCGCTTATCGGTGGCAAGTATGAAATTACCGTCGAAGCCGCGGAAAAGATGATGGAACGTTATCCGAATGCCAAACTTGTTCCGATTGAAACCCCGTTCCCGCTGGGAGAAGAAGAAAACGCTGAAGTTGTCAAGAGAATAAAGAGCATCGATGCGAAGATCGTGCTGGCAGCGCTGGGTGCGCCCCGGCAGGAAAGGTGGGTACGATCACATCTGGTTGCGAGCGGGGCAAACGTCGGTATTGGGATCGGATCTGCTTTCGACATCATATCGGGCCGCAAGTCGCGGGCGCCAGGCTGGATGCAAACGCTCGGGCTGGAGTGGTTTTATCGAATGCTCCAGGAACCAGGAAGGCTTGGCAGGCGGTATCTCATCGATGACAGCCCTTTCTTGATTCTGCTTCCAGGTGAGATCGTCCGCAGAAAGTTGAAGAAACCATGAAACGAACGGCTAATAAATGACCCGAAAACGGGCGCTGGTTACGGGTGGATGCGGATTCGTGGGGCGGCATTTTGTCCGATGGTTACTTAACCACGACTATGCGGTCACCGTGGTTGATGATCTTTCAACCGGGCTCGCGCCGCATGCCTGGCCCCGCCATTTGCGTGTTACCGATGAGCAACGGAAGCGCTTTACCTTTCATCACGGAGACTTCCGGGATTACGCAAAAGAGGCTATCGCCGATTTTGATTTGATAGTACACCTGGCGGCTGTAGTCGGTGGCCGTCTGATGATCGAGGGTGATCCCTTGCAAGTCGCCACCGATCTTGCCATCGACGCCACTTTTTTTAACTGGGTGGTCAAACGGAAACCCCTGCCGCGCAAGGTTCTGTTTTTCAGTTCTTCAGCGGTGTATCCGATCAGCGACCAGACTTTGTCGCACAATCATCCCTTGACCGAAGATCTCGTAAGGTACGACCTGGATACCTTCGGCATGCCTGATATGACCTATGGTTGGTCAAAACTCACCGGAGAGCTCCTGGCAAAGTTTGCCGCACAGACCTACGATCTGGATGTCGTTATCTACCGGCCGTTCTCCGGCTACGGTGAAGACCAGGATTTCACTTACCCCTTCCCCAGCGTGATTCGAAGGGTAGCCAACAAGGAGACCCCGATAATTGTATGGGGTAGTGGCAAGCAGCTCAGGGATTTCATTTATATCGAGGATGTCCTGGACGCAGTCTTTGCGTCAGAAAGTCAGCTCAAGCCGGGAGAAGCGCTCAACCTCGGTTCCGGAGTCGGTACTTCCTTTGTCCAGCTGGCTGAGGTCGCCGGCAAGGTGATCGGTCACAAAGCCGAGGTGGTTAATGACTCCTCAAAGCCAGAAGGGGTTTTTGCACGCGTTGCCGACTGTAAGGAAATGTTCAAATACTATCGGCCCACAACATCCCTGGAACGTGGAATCGAAATCGTCTACGAGTACCAGCGGTCAGAAGGCCTGTTGTCCTCGCAAAGATCATGACCTTAGCTCACGCTTGAATGCCTCGACGACCATGCCGGGACTGAGACCGGTGAGACAGATCGGCTCGCTGAAAATGCACTGGCCGGCGCACGGGCGGCAGGTAATGTCTTCGCGGCGCACCCAGGAATGGCGGGCCGCGGCGTACGGTTTCCACCACTCGGGATTCCCCCAGCTGTAAACCGCGAAGGTTGGAACTCCGAGTGCGGCGGCGAGGTGCATGGGTCCACCATCGTTGCTCACAAGAAGGTTGCACTGTGACAAGAGTGCGATCAGCTCCCGCAGCGACGGCCGTGCGACGATCGATCCAGCCGGCAGGTTCGCATCGCTTCCGGTCCCAGCCGGGTCGACAAGCCACAGAATTTTGCAACCAGTCTCAGCGACGGCGATCTGAGCCAGCGCCTCGAAATGCTCCACCGACCATCTCTTGAGGCGGCTGCTCCCTCCCGGGTGAATGGCGATCAGCATTTCGTGCTTTGCCCGCCCAGCGCGACCAAGGAATGTTTCGGCGAAGCTTCGCTCCTCATCGGAAACCGCGAGCTGCGGCTCGCGGCGCGGAATCTCCGTCTCGAACGGCTCCAGCAGGCGCAACCAATCTTCCGTTCGGTGGCGCTCGAGAGAGCCGACAGGGACGGCGTCCGTGAGGAGATATTCTCCGCCGCCAAGCGCGAAACCGATCCGGCGCGCGGCACCGCTGAGGAAAAGGAGGAGATGGTTCCGGCCATCGCGGCTGCAGTCGAAGGCGAGATCGAACTGCGCGCGTCGGAGCCGCCGAATGACTCCTGGAACCTGAAGCAGCTGCTTCAGGTTCGGCCGGTGGTCCTCGTCGAGAAGCGTCCACGGAAACTCGAACGATACGACTTCGTCCACCAGTCCGGTGTTCGCGAGGGTATAGCGGGCGTGTTCTTTGGCGAGGAGCGTGATTTTCGCTCCGGGGAAAAGCGTGCGCAGCGCGGCCAGAAAGGGCATTGCGATCACGACATCGCCGATGTGCCAGAGCTCCGAGACCAGGATGCGTTCCGGTGTGCGAGACGTGGCGCGCCGCGCGGGAAATGCCGAGCGGAGCAACGGCAGGAATGGGCGCAAGAGCGCGTCGGCCCTCTTTGCCATCCGGAGCTTGCGCTCGTTGACGAGCCATGTTTGGGCCATGCTCAGATAGTTCCTTCGTCGCGGGCCGACGGCACCCGCTCAGATAATGCCGTTATCGCCGGTCGAACGGCACCCACGTGATGTTCAGCGTGTTGTTCCGAATGTCCACCATGGCATCCCCGCGCGGGCAGCCCGAGCGAACCTGAAACCAGGGCTGAATCCTGTTTCCAAAGGCGTAGTCCAGCGCGGCAAACCCGAACTTCGATCTACTAGTAAGGCGCGGTCCCCAGTAGAGATCGATGTCATGCGTGCACCACGACTTGAATTCCAGGATGGGTGAGATGCTGCGCACGTCCTCATTGTATCGAATGCGTCCCACCTTCATTCCGATCGACCAGTCGGGGCGCATGTAGTCGACGTTGAGATTCTGTCCCGACGATCCCGGGCCGACGGCGGCGCCAAGCGGTTGGCCCCGGTTGGTGTATCCCTGAATCACTTTCCGGCTGGTGTACCACACGCCAAGCGGCCCGTCGCGGAATGTCGCGTCCTGTTCGACGGATGTGTTTTCGGCCTGCAATCTCCAGAAATCGGTTCCTGTAAAGCCGGGGCGGCGCCACTGAAATCCAACGGTGTACGCCTGGGTGTGATTGGGGGCGATGAGAAAGTTGCGCAGTGATGGAGGAAACTCGGTGCGGCCCCACTCTGTGTACAGCTCGAACCCCGACTCAGGCATCACCCAGCGCGCGAACAGAGAATAGATCTGATCGCGCCCGCCGGGCGCGAGCAAAGAATCGCTCAGGGGTACGCGGTTCGGCCAGTGAATCACGTGGAACAGCTCGAGCCACCTGAATGGAATCTGACCCCAGCCCGACGCTGTCATCCACACGCTTCGCGTCACACCGAGCGTGAGTCCGTCGGGCTTGCGCAAACGAAGCGTCAGCGCGCCGGCTGTTATCGATCGGAGGTTGTTGGTCGAGGTAGTGTCGAAGTACGGCGATTCGGTCAACCCACCCACGAGCCAGCGAACGTCCACATCTCCAATGCGCGTCTTCACCGGCTTGGCCGTGCGCAGCAGAAAGTGCGGGAATCCGGGCGCGTTGTTGCTCAGCACCAGGGCGTTGCCGATGCCGGGACCCCACCACTCATTCTCGTTGGCAAAGCCGAACTGGAATTTCGAGAACCCGACGAGAATCGACGATTGGCCCAGGCTCAGTCTTCCAATCGGCTTGTCCCCGAATCGCGTCGGCATGTCGATCGAGTAGGGACCGTCCACGTACCATGGAAACGCCCACTGACTTCGATCCGGCGGTATCGGAAACCGCTCGATCTCGGGGATGTGGAGCGCAAAGTATTTATTGGCCTCGTGGGTGATCTCGGGAGCGAACACGAGCTGAACCCGGCCAAGTCTGGAATAGAATCCGCCGGCGAGTCTCATGTTCAGGCCCCTTCCCGCCCAGAGATCACCGTCGTTCATGGACCAGGGAAGCGCGCTGTTGTTCACGAGCTCCAGCTCGGGGAAGAATATTCCTGATTGCCGGGTGGACGGCTCGAGACGGGTTACGTACGCGCTCACCGAGCGCAGCAGTATCGGCGCGATTTGCGGGTCGCCAGCCAGCTCGCCCAAGCGCTCGCGCTCGAGTTGATACGAGCTGATCAACCGCACGCTCTGGACGCCGCGCGACGTCGAGTCCGCCACGATCTGCGAGCGAACGCTCTGCGGAACCGCGAGCGTCGCGAACAAAAGCAAGCTGTGGCTGCTCGCTCGAAGACGGCTCAATTGGAGTTGCATGGATATTCGGGAGATCGCGATGCTTTGCGACTATGGAGGCCGCCTTTGCCCGTGTAATATACAGGGTGCACCATCCATCGACCTGGGCAGTCGTCGTCCCGAGTTTCAATCACGCCGACGACGCAATCACTTGCCTCGGCTCGTTGTGGAACGCGGATCCTCGACCGGGAAGAGTGCTGTTCGTGGACGACGCTTCGACTGACGATGCAGTGGCGCGGATCGCGCAATGGGCGGAGGACACCGGCATCGAGCATCGCGTCGTTCCCGCCGACTCGCTTCAGCGCTCGCTCGAGCCCGGCTCGTGGCTCACCATCGCCGCCGCTGAAGTAAACTCGGGGTTCGTCCGCTCCTGCAATATCGGTCTGGGCTACGTGCGGGACTTCACCAAGGCGCCGTTCGTGCTTCTGCTCAACAACGACACGTCCGTCATTCCAACGTACTTCGCCGAGATGGCAAAGGCGCTCGCGCGTGTTCCGGAAACCGGACTCCTCACGGGCTCGATTTACGAGTGGGACCGTTCGACCGTGTGGTACGGCGGAGCGTCGTTCAACCCGATTCGCGCGCTCGCCACGCACAAAACGGATCTGCCTGAAACCGATGCGCCCACTGAAACGGGATATGTGTGCGGCTGTTCCATGCTGATCTCGAGGCCGGTGCTGGAGAAGGTCGGCTTGCTCGCGGAGTGTTTTGAGCCGGCGTATGTCGAGGACGTCGACTATTCACTGCGCGTTCGCTCGGCGGGGTTTCCCGTGATGATCGCCCGTCGCGCTGTCTGCTACCATCGGGTAGGCAGCAGTCTCGGACGCATGCAGCAATCGCCGCGCACCGTTTTCTCGGTGAACCGCAATCGCGCTTTTACGCTGCGCCGAAATTTCAAGGGCTGGCGGCGCGCCGCCGGGATAACGTACCTCGCTGTAACCAAGCCGGGCCGCGCCCTGTTGGAGCTGGCCAAAGGACGCCCGCGCACCGCGTGGGCCGTTCTCTCGGGAATGCTGGTTGGAGTGTTCAGCCCCGCGGCCGAGCTCAAGAAAAGCAACGGAACGGGCGGGAGGCACGAGTAGCACAGGCGTCAGTTTTTCAGTTCACGACGCCCGGACTTCACGGGGCGCCATTCGTGGCACAAGCAGTGGCTTATCGCCACTGAGGCAAGTCAGGGCGTCGTGAACTATCAAACTGGCAACTACGCTACTGACGCCTCCCGCCCGTTCTGTTGATGGTAAATCTATAACTCCTCATACTCACGCGGCTGAGCGCGCGCCGCGTCGAAGCGACCCCGCGTAAACGCCGAGGATTCGCGCAATTGCTTCGCGTTCGGTCGCGAGCAGAATCCACGACCAGCTCAATAGCAGGAATCCAACGACCGACCCGACTGTGAGGAGCGCGGCAAGCGCGGGCATGGAGCCAAGAAGCGCCGCCGCTATCATCAGCGCGCCTACAAGTCCGGGGACGGCGGCACCGATTCGTGCCATCCGGCCGCCCGCCACGGCAGCGATCGAAACTCCGGTGCAGCGGGCCGACGCCGCCAGCAGGAGACACAGGTCCAGGCTGACGCGACCCGTCCACGCCGCCGCCGCGCCGGCGATACCGAATTCCCTGACGAGGAAAATGGTGAGCGGGATGTGGATGGCCAGCTCGACGAGATGAAACTTCGCCGGCAGATCAGGTCGGTTGGAGGCGTAAAGCGTAACGAAAGGAAGTTGCGCGAGCGCGTTGAGGAACACGCCGATCGTGAGGACCCGCAGCGCGAGCGATGACTGAGCGGCGTAGGCCGGACCGAGCCAGACCTGAAGCAGCGCTGGCGCGAAGGCGAAGATAAGAGCGAGGGGCGGAGCCATCACGACCATCAGCGTCCTTCCCGACGAGGAGACGAGCTCGGTCGATCGCAACCGGTCACCGCGCGTCTCGAGAGACGTGAGCGCGGGGAGAAGGCTCGCAGCGAGACTCACCGCCACCAGCAATAGCCGCGTCACGCCCTCATAAGGAGCGGTGTAGTATCCTACCGCCGCAACGCCCACAATCGCTCCGAGCGCAAACCTGTCGAAGTACACGAGCACTGGGCTGACGACGTTCGACACCAATACCCAGCCGCCAAACGAAAGCAGCTCGCGAGAGCGGCTCAAGTGCCTTGGCAGCCTCCAGCGGAGCGTCGGCAGCGCGCGACGAATCGCGAACAGATACAACACGCAAACGATCGTTCGCGATATCAGTATCCACCACATGATGCTCGGCAGCGACGCGCCGGCAACCGCACCTATTGCGGGAATCGCAACCGACGCTGCGCTGCTCAACATCCTCATGGCGTTGCTCAGGTCGAAGCGCTGCGCGCCTTCCAGAATCCCGCGGAGCCCGGAAAGCAGAAGAACCGCCGGCAGGCTGAACCCGACGACGCGAAACATCGCCACCGCCTCGGCCGAGATCGTCGGTGGGAGATGGAAAGCAGCCTGCACCAAGGCGGGCGCAAAGAACGCGAAGGCGGCTCCACCAATGATTCCCGCCAGGAGCTGGATGCCTGTCGCGAGCGAGGCGATCTCCGCCAGGTCGTCCGGGTTGCGGTGGAGCGTGTCGGCGATGAACCTGACCGTCGCCCGCCCAAGGCCGAGGTCGAAGAGTACGAGGTATTCCGTGACCGCCCAGGC
>DATBZT010000129.1:0-14098 GCA_036513055.1 Gemmatimonadaceae bacterium
TCCACTAAGACGATCGAGGAGCTGGACGGGCCCGCGCCGACGGCCGCAGTATCGAAGTAGACCGGGAATCGCGCCGACCATATCTTCCATGGCGGGCGAATGGAGAGCGTTGAAGGAAGCTGGCGTACCTATCGAGGGATCGTACTCATGAAAATCATGCGGAATGTCGCGGGCCTGACGCTCGCCGGACTTTTACTTTCACTCGCCTCGGCGCATGCCGGAGATGCGGCGGGTGCCCGTTGGATGAGCCGGCCTGCCGCGGCGAAGCCGGTATCGATCAAGGTTTACAAGAGCCCGAGCTGCGACTGCTGCAAGGGCTGGGTGCAGCACCTGCGCGACAACGGGTTCAAAGTGGAGACGGTGGACATGGAAGACCTTTCCGCCGTCAAAACGAAATACGGAGTGAAGCCGGCGTTCGAGGCGTGTCATACGGCGGTCGTGAACGGTTACGTGGTCGAAGGCCACGTTCCGGCGGACGTCATAATGAGGCTTCTCAGGGAGCATCCGGCGGTGGCGGGCGTCGCCGTAGCGGGCATGCCAAGCGGATCGCCCGGCATGGAGGGCGGGTCCAAGGAGCATTATGACGTACTCACGTTCGATCGGGCTGGCCACACGAAGATCTACGCCCACAGGTAGCGAGCCGGAGAGCGCCCGCCGGGCCATTGGTCGCCTGGAGCAGTTAAGCCCGAACAGCCGGAAGAAAGGGCTTGCGCACACCCGTATGATTATTTATACATTTATCGTGCATAATCACTCGGCCCTTTCCATGACCCTTCCGTTTGCCCAGCGCTCCGTCTCCGGCGAGCTGCCGGCTGTCGTTCGCCCTGCCTCGCGGGGCGATGTCGAGCAGATCTTCGAGCTCGTGAACGGGTACGTTGCCGAAGGGTTGATGCTTCCGCGGACCATCGAGCAGATCGCGCTCAACGTTGAGAGCTACGTGGTCGCCGTTAAGGGTGGTCGCGTGTTGGCCTGCGCCGCGCTCGAGGAGTATTCGCCGTCGCTGGCCGAGGTGGCGTCGGTGGCGGTGGCGCGCGATGAGCACGGCAATGGTCTCGGAACGCAGGTCGTGCTCGGTGTCGAGAGACTCGCCCGGGCGCGTGACATCGAAGAGATCTTCGCGTTGAGCCTCACCCACAAATTCTTCCTCGGTCTCGATTACGTTCCCACGGCGATTTCCCGTTACCCGGAAAAGCTGTCGCGCTACGAAAGGCTGGCGAATGCGGGCGTGGATATCGTGCCGAAGGGCTGCTTCCAGAAGGTACTGGGGAGCGAGTGGCAGCTTCCGCAGCTGGTGGAGACGCCGGCCCAGCCGAGGCGCGCGCTTCGAGCGAGCTGAGCGACCTGAATGAAATGAGCCGCGCTGAGACGCGGCTTTTTTTGTCGAAAAACAAACAGAGAACTACGCTGCTGGGAGCTTTCAGCGAAAAGAAGCCCGCAGCCATGTGCTGCCCACAACGTGACAGCGCCGTGCGCTGAACATGTCTCGTTTCTATTGATTGCGACCCGAACTGTCATGTCGTAGGCGGCCCCTGGCCGCCGGCTTCAGTCTGCCGTTGGCTCCCAGCAGGTAGTTTTTTGTTTTTTTTCCCCTATCATTACTCGTCATGGCCGAATCAGCGCGTCGCCTAGCGGTCAACGGCATTGGCGGAGTGTTCCTATTCTCGAACAGGGCCCGCGAGCTCAGCGAGTGGTACACCCGGCACCTCGGCATTGTCTTCACGCAATACGAAGGCACGAATACGTTCGGCATGGAGTTCTACTACCGGTTCGACCGCGACCCGTCGATGCGAACGAGCACGGTGTTTTCGATCTCGCAAACGGACAAGTCGCTTTCACCGGGCAGACACGAGTTCGAGGTCAACTACCGCGTAGACGACCTGAAGGCTTTTCTCGCTCAGCTCGAAGCGGACGGCGTTGCCGTGGAGAAGGTCGAAGAGTTCGACTACGGGCGGTTTGCCTGGGTGCGGGACCCCGACGGGAATCGCATCGAGCTTTACGAGCAGCTGGTCCGCCCTACAGCCTGAGGGCCAACATCTGGTAGATAAAGAGAGCCGCAACAAGACCGAGGGCGAGCGCATTGCCGACGAGATCGGCAGGGCGTTCAGCGGTGACGCGTGGCACGGACCCTCGCTCAACGCGCTGCTTGGCGGCCTGTCCGCGCGTGAGGCTCTTCAGCGGCCCATACCCGCCGCCCATACCATCTGGGAGCTGGTGCTGCACATCACCTCGTGGTCGAACATTGCCCTCCGTCGCATCACCGGCGGTCAGGCCGAGCCCTTCGAGGGAGAGGATTGGCCGTTGCCCGACGGGAAATCCGAGGAACATTGGGCTGAGGCATGCGCTGCGATGGCTGACAGCCACAACCGGCTGCGGGAAGTCGTTGCCGTGTTGAGCGACGAGGATCTGGCCCGCAACGCTCCGCAAAGTGACCGGAGCGTGTCGGCGATGCTGCACGGCGTCACTCAGCACGACGCGTATCACGGGGGACAGATCGCGATTCTTCGCAAGTCGGTAACTCCCCACCAGCGCCGCACCGCGATTTGACCGGAGGGTCCAGATGCTCAAGCGCCTGAGATTCCTCAGCGTCTACCTGCTTTTCTGGGTGCTGTGGTTCGATCGAGCTCGGACGGCGACCGGTTCAGACCGTGGCAGAAAGGCCTAATATTCCGATACCACTCCTCCCCAAGTCATGATGAATCGCCGAGCGTTTCTGCAAAAAGCCTCGATCACCGCCGCCGGATTTGGCATCCTGCGCAATACTCAGGCGTGCGCCACTGCGCCGGCCCCGGCCGCTCCACTGCCGGTGGCATTTCCAGCGCTTCGTGACCGCTATTTTCTTTTCCACCTCAAGCGCAATCCGGTCACATCCACCTACCTCGGTGGCGACGGATACAGCCCGGAGCTCGCCGACACCAACGCCAGACTTCGCGACTTTCGGCCGGCGTCGCTGGACGAGGAAATCCGGTTCTATCGTGACGTTCGCTCAGCACTCGGCCGTGTTCTGCCGGCGAGTCTCTCTCCGGTAGAGCAGGTGGACTATCGTCTGATGAATGCGCAGCTCGCGTTTCTGATCCATCAGCTCGCCGAGCTGCGATACTTCCGGCGCTCACTCGACACATACGTGGCAGAGCCCTTCCGCGGTGTCGACTGGCAGATCCAGCAGATGGTCGAGCTGCCAGCCGGAATGCTGGGAAGCGAGGACGATTGGAAGCTCGTCGTTGCACGGACTCTTCAAATCCCGCCCTACCTCGAGGTGGCAAAGGCGAATCTTCTCGCCGGCAAGAGTGCTGGAAGCATCCCCGACAGGCGAATGGTCCAGCGCGACGGAATCGACGGCAGCAAGGCGAACGCCGACTATTTTCGCAACACTCTCGCAAAATCAGCACAGCACTACCTCGGCAGCCGCCCCTTTGCGCCGACGATGCTGGCGCAGATCGGCGGAGCCGGTATCGCGGCTGCAAATGCGTGGGAAGCATTCGTCGCCTTTCTGTCTCAGACTTTCGACGTGAATGAGCCCCTCGACCGCTTCGCCGCAGGTGAGACGGAATACGAGTGGCGCCTCCACAATCTTCTGGGCGACCCGCGAAGCGCGGCCGAGCTGTACGAGTACGGCGCCGCACAGGTGGCGCTCTATACGTCCAAGATGGTCGACGTCGCCCGGGCATTCGCGGTGGAGGCCAAGCTCGGCTTGTCGTTCAATACCGACGCCGAGAAATACATCGGCATCCGGAAGGTGATGGACTTTCTATCGAAGGATTCGCCGAAAAACGACGATCAGCTGTTCAAGTGGTACCGCGACGCCGGCCAGCGCGCCGTGGCCTATGGCAGAGAGCACAACCTCTTCGACATACCGGCCAGCTACCGGCTCGACGTCGTCCCAACGCCACCGGTGCTTCGCAGCACGATCGACGCCGCCTACTATCCCGCGCCTCCATTCAAGAAGGTGGGCGTTGGTCGCTTCTACCTGACGCCCACGGGCAACGACGCAGCCGCGCTCAAAGCAAACAATTTTGCTTCCGTCGCCGATACCGCCGTGCACGAAGGATTTCCCGGACACGACTGGCACTTTCGCTACATGAACCTCCACGCGGATTCGATATCCAATATCCGCTGGCTGACGCCTGGCGCCGTCGAGGATTCATCGTCGATGTGGGCTGACTCGATGGCCAGCGAGGGATGGGGATTGTACAGCGAGGAGCTGATGGCCGAGCCGGCACCAAACCACAAGTACGGCTTCTACTCCCCTGGCGAGTATCTCTACGAGCTGCAGGGCCAGTTGCTGCGCGCCGTGCGGATTCGCGTGGACGTTGGGATCCACACCGGGCGGATGACCTTCGACCAGGCGATCGATTATTTCACCGAGCACGTCGACTTCTTTCCGAATGCGCGCACCAACGCGGCGGGCGATCCGGCTGCAAGGGCCGAAGCCGACACCGCGCTTCGCGCCATCTACCGCTACTCGAAGTGGCCGACACAGGCCATCACGTATAACCTCGGAAAGACCACGATCATTGCGCTTCGCGAAGCGTGCCGCGCGGCGACCGGAACGGGCTTCTCCGAGAAGAGATTTCATGAGCGATTCATGGGAATGGGCCAGGTACCCGTGACGTTTTTCCGCGACAGCTTCCTCGCGGGGTGCGTCCCGGGGCAATAGAATCATCTGCGGCGAGCTAAATGGCTCGCCCGGAGGACGAGATCTCATTTCCCGCCGAGAGACGGGAACAGCTACCGACATCATGACAACCCGCCGCGATTTTCTACAGGGGATGGCGAGCTTCAGTCTCGCCAGCACGACCGTTTTCCGCGAGACAGCCATTGGCTCCCTCTTTCGGGCCAACGCCGTAGCCGGTAGTCGCCGTCCGGACGAGCTGGCAGATGACGAGGTGTACTGGAGCGAGATTCAGCGCGCGTTCGACACCGACCGGACGATGATCAACCTCAACAACGGCGGGTGCAGTCCAACGCCCACGCACGTGC
The DNA here is from genome assembly GCA_036513055.1 of Gemmatimonadaceae bacterium. Classification (GTDB taxonomy): domain Bacteria; phylum Gemmatimonadota; class Gemmatimonadetes; order Gemmatimonadales; family Gemmatimonadaceae; genus UBA4720. The sequence goes on from DATBZT010000129.1 coordinate 4,978, forward strand.
TCGAGGCGATGATCCGCGACCTTCGCTTCACCAACGAGCTGCCGGTGGAGCACATGTGGCGCGTGCTCGAGCCGAGGGTGGAGAGCGTCCGCAGGGACCTGGCGCGCGAATTCGGCTGCGATCCGGAGGAGATGGCCATCACCCGCAATGCGTCCGAGTCGAACGAGATCATGATCAACGGTCTCGATCTCAAGCGCGGCGACGAGGTGGTGGTGACCAATCAGAACTACGGCCGCATGATCACTACCTGGCAGCAGCGCGCGCGGCGCGAAGGCATCGTGGTGAAGCAGGTCTCGTTCAAGGTTCCACCGCCGTCAATGCATTACATCGCCCAGCAGATCATGGCGGCGGTGACGCCACAGACACGGGTTATCGAGTTTCCTCACATCACCAACCTCACCGGGCAGATGATGCCGGTGCGGGAGATAGTCGACTTCGCCCGGCCGCGGGGGATAGAGGTGATCGTGGACGGGGCGCACGCGTTCGCCCATTTCCCGTTTACGCGGGATGAGCTGGGCTGCGACTACTACGGGACGAGCCTTCACAAGTGGCTGCTCGCTCCGATTGGGACCGGTTTTCTGTATGTGAGGAAATCGAAGCAGAAGGCATTGTGGCCGCTGATGGCGGCGGCTCCCAGCCAGGACGAGGACATCAGGAAATACGAAGAGATCGGAACGCATCCGGCGGCCAACCATAACGCGATCTCGGCGGCGCTGGCGTTTCACCGAGGAATTGGCGCCGACCGAAAGGCAGCTCGTCTCCGTTTCCTGCGCGACCGATAGGCGAAGCGATTGCTGGCGGAGAGCTCGCGGGTGAAGGTGCTGACACCGCTGGACTCGAAGCAGTCTGGTGCGATCGCGCTCTTCAGTGTAGATGGGCTCGATTTCTCGCAGCTGGGCGGCTGGTTGATGGCAAAGTACCGGATCGTCAACACGCCAATTCTGCATCCGGAATTCAACGGGATCAGGATCACGCCGAACGTCTATACGACGCTGGACGAGATAGACACCTTCGCGGATGCGGTGACCGTGGCAATCAAGAAGGGGATCAGCTGAAGGAAAGGGCGCTTCTTTCGAAGCGCCCTTTCCCATTAGCTCGCGACCGGACTCAGTCCTTTCGCGTCTTGCTGCCCTTGGGCCTTCCGCCCTTACGCGCTGCCTTGCCGTCCTCGATCATCTGATCGAATGCAGCCTTGGCGTCCTTCAGAAGTGCGTCGTGAGCCGCGCTGCGCTCCTTTTCCGACCGCTTCTTCTCGTGCTGATAAATCGCCTGTGGCGTCTTCGTCTTTGTTTTCATCTAGGCTTCACCGGTAAACGACAACGTGCTTATACTCGCAGCGCCCCGCAGCCCTTGGGCCGGCGGAGCGCTCTCATCGTTCCTAAATATAACCTGTTTCAACACGTTTTTTGTGACCCGCAGTGAACTTTCCCGAAACTTTTCCGCCAGGCGTGTCAGGAGGCCCGCGCGGCGCTAAATTCGGCATTGGAGGCCACAATGACAGCCATTCTCGCAAGGATGTACGAGCATCTCCGATGGGCCGACGAAGGTGTCTACGAAAGCCTTCTCTCGGCCACCAACCCGCCTCCGCATTCGCTGGAGCTGTTTGCGCACGTGGTCGCCACCGAAGATGCCTGGCTGTCCCGACTCCGCGACGAAAAACGGAAAGTGGTCCCCTGGCCGCACCTCTCGCTGACGCAATGCGCCGAGCTGGCGAAGCGTAACGCCAACGATTTTTCGGCGTTCATTGCGGGTCTCGACAGCAGCCAGCTCGATGACACCGTGACCTACCGGAACAGCTCAGGCACAGAGTTCACGTCCACTATCGGCGACATCCTGACACATGTCGCGATGCACGGCGCCTATCACCGCGGGCAGATTGCAGCCGCCGTGCGCTCTGGCGGCGACACCCCCGCTGTAACCGACTTCATTGCTTTCGCCCGCGGAGTCTCCGCAGCTCCCCGACTCCCTCGCGCTACACTGTCCTCATCTCAGGAAATTTCCAGAACGCCCACGCGGAATAGAGAAGCATTATCGCTGCCCCTCCGCCAATCGCCCACTGAACAGTGAAAGCGTGCGCCACCGCTCCAGCAATCAGCGACCCGATCGGAGTGAAGCCCACATAGACGAAGACGTACGCCGCCATCACCCTGCCCCGCAGCTCGTCCGGCACGATGGACTGGAGCATCCCATTCGCCAGCGCGCCATTGATCATCATCGTCAGGCCGATGAATACGAGCAGCACTCCCGCCACCGTGATGCTCCGTACGAGGGAAAACACGAGCAGCAGCGACGCAAAGGAAATGGCGGAGATCAGGAACAACCGCCCTCGGCGCACTCTGGCGCTGAATGCCGCGAGCACCAGCGCTCCGCTTAGCGCGCCCACCCCAACCAGTGTCACCAGAAACCCGTATCCACCGGCCCCGGTGTGCAGCACGTTCCGCGCGATGACGGGCATCATCGTCAGATACTGGAGCCCGAAGATCGAGTAGACGGCAATCACTCCCATGATGCCCGTCACGTCGCGCCGGGAGCGGATGTAGGCCATCCCTTCCAGAAATCCTTCACGCGCCGCAACAATCTTCTCGGCGGGAACGAACTTTGGCAGATGGATCGCGGCCAGGCAGCCGATGACCGCGATGTAGCTGAGTGCATTGATGCCGAAACACCACGCCAATCCTGCGCCGGCGATGACCGCCGCGGCAATCGATGGACCGATGATTCGCGCCAGGTTAAAGCCGCCGGAGTTGAGCGCTATCGCGTCAACAACGTCCTCGCGCCCCACGAGATCAACGATCATGGACTGCCTTGCAGGGATTTCCACGGCGCTGATGAGCCCATTCGCAGCGGCGAGCCCAACCAGGAGAGAAATGGTGATGTGGCCCGACCACACCAGCCACCACAGAAGTGCCGATTGAATCGACAGTAGAATCTGCGCGACCTTCACCAGTCGCAGCTTGTCCTGGCGGTCGACAATCACGCCGGCGTATAGCGAGAAGAGAAGAATCGGCAGTGACCCGGCAGCGCTCACCAGACCCACGACGAAAGCGCTGTTCGACAGCTGAAGCGCGAGCCAGCCCTGTCCAATCTGCTGCATCCATGTGCCGATGAGCGAAACGGTCTGGCCGATCCAGAAAAGACGATAGTTCCGGTGAGCCTGAAGCACCCGGAATGGATTGAGTGACTGCGCCTCTTCCCGCATCCATGAGATTATACACAGCCGATGCACGGGCTGTATAATTCGGCATGCGGTCGCACACCTACTCCCGATTCAGCCCGGAGATGGCCGACGCAGTGGATCTCCAGGCGCTGCTGGGAAAGCTCGCCGACTTCCTTCTGCAGTCGGGCTTTGCCGGCGGAAGCCAGTTCGACCCCTGGGGAGATTTCAACGAGGAAGCAGACCGGTCGCTCGAAGCACTGAAGCAGGCAATCCTCGACGCGCTCATCGACAGCGGGCAGTTCACACCCGAGCTGCTCGAGGCACTTCGCGGCGAAGGCGATGAGGAGTCCGAAGAACAGCTCGCCAAGCTGCTCGACGATCTGGTCAAACGGCTCACCGAAGAGGGATACCTCAAGCTCGACGCGCCACCTCAGATGCCCTCGGGCCACCAGTCCGTCACCGGCCCAGGCGGCCTCGCCCACGCGGCATCCAAAAGCGTCCAGTTCAATCTCACGGACAAGGCCATCGACTTCCTCGGCTACAAGTCACTCCGCTCGATCCTCAGCTCGCTCGGCAAGTCGAGCTTCGGCAGCCACGATACACCTTATCTGGCCACCGGCATCGAGGCAGATGCGTGGAGCAAGCCGTACGAATTCGGCGACGTTCTCAACCTCGACGTCAACGAGACTCTCAAGAATTCCCTTGCCCGCACCGGATCTCTCGAGTTCCCGCTCGATCTCGACTACGGCGACCTGATGGTCCGGCAAGCCGAGTACCGCTCATCGTGCGCCACGGTGCTGATGCTCGACACATCGCACTCGATGATCCTCTATGGCGAGGACCGGTTCACTCCCGCCAAGAAGGTCGCCCTCGCGCTGACGCATCTCATTCGCACCCAGTTCCCGGGCGACACGCTGCGCGTTGTGCTGTTCCATGACTCAGCCGAAGAGATCCCGCTGGCAATGCTCCCGCAGGCACAGGTCGGGCCCTACCATACCAATACGGCCGAAGGACTCAAGCTCTCGCGGCGAATTCTGCTGGCACAGAAGAAAGACATGCGCCAGATCGTAATGATCACCGACGGAAAACCGAGTGCGCTCACGATGCCCAATGGAAACATCTACAAGAATTCGATGGGCCTCGACATGGCCGTGGTGGGAGAAACTCTCAAGGAAGTAGCAAACTGCCGGCGCGCCGGTATCATGATCAACACGTTCATGCTCGCTCGCGACCGTGCCCTCGTGGAGTTCGTGAAGCGCGTGTCGGAGATCAGCCGTGGAAAGGCCTACTTCACCAACACCATGACGCTGGGCCAGTTCATTTTGATGGACTTCTTGCGCAAGAAAACGCGAACGGTATCGTAGGGTTTCCCCCTTCACCCACAATTCATGATGCGTTTTGCGTGGACCGCTCTCGTCTTCGTCGTAATTACGGCATGCACTCCGGCTCCGAGCACCGCGCCGGTTCCAGCCGGGCAGCGCTACGACATTCTCATCACCAACGCGCGCATCGTCGATGGGACCGGCAATCCGTGGTACCGCGGCAGTGTCGCCACCAGGGGCGACCGGATTGCCTACGTCGGTCCCTCGCTGCCGGGAACCACCGCGGCGCGAGTGATAGACGCAAATGGCCAGATAGTCTCGCCGGGATTCATCGACATGCTCGGCCACTCTGAGATCTCACTGCTCCGCGGGCCGCACGCCGTCTCCAAAATCACTCAGGGAATCACCAGTGAGATCACGGGTGAGGTCAGCTCCGCATGGCCGAATCTCGCGCTCGGCCAGGCGCCGAGGGCAACCCAGCCGTGGAGCTCGCTGGATGGATATTTCCGTGAGCTGGAGAGGCGCGGCACCGCGATAAACCTCGGCACTTATGTCGGGACGAGCTCGGTGCGCGAGGCGGTGATGGGCGACCTCACGCGACATCCCACCGACGCCGAGATGAAGCAGATGGGCGCGCTGATCGACTCGGCGATGCGCGACGGAGCCCTTGGGGTTGGCACGGGGCTGATCTATCTCCCGAGCACTTTCTTCTCGACCGATGAACTCATCGCGCTGACGAAATACGCGGTTCCCTATCGTGGTGGCTATGCAGCGCATATCCGGAGCGAGGGCGCGGGCCTGTTGGACGCCATTCGCGAGACCATCCGGATCGCCGCCGGGGCCGGCACATGGGCGGAGATAAGGCACATCAAGTCGCGGTCGCTCGAGCAGATGCAGCAGGCAGTGGCGCTCATCGACTCTGCCCGCCGCGCGGGCATCGACATCACCGCCGACCAGTATCCGTACACGGCAAGTGGTACCGGGTTGGCGGCAATGCTCAACACCTGGGTCCAGGAAGGAGGCAGCGACTCCCTCGTCATGCGACTCAAAGACCCGGCTGTACGGGCGCGTCTCAAGCGCGAGCTTGGTGAAGACAGCGCAACCGGCATTCGAACGGCCCAGCGAACGATGGTCAACACGGTTGGCGTGGATTCTCTCAGGAAATATCAGGGGATGCGCCTTACGGACATCGCGACGCTGCGGGGAACCGGCGACGCATACGACGCGGCATTCGATATCCTGATCGCCGACCGCGGCCGAACGAGCGCGATCTATTTCTCATTCAATGAGGACGCGCTGCGGCTGGCAATGCAGCAGCCGTGGGTATCGGTGGGTCAGGACGCGGGCGCCGTCAGTCCCGATTCGGCGGGCAAATGGGGCGAGCGCGGTCACCCGCGCGGCTTCGGGACATTTCCACGGATACTCGGACGCTACGTCAGACAGGATTCGGTGATCACGCTCGAGTTCGCGATTCGCAAGATGACTTCACTCGCCGCGCAGCGGGTCGGCATCCAGGACCGGGGACTGCTGAAGCCCGGCATGTTCGCCGACATCACCGTCTTCGACCCGGCGGCCGTCATCGACAACTCGACCTACGAGAATCCCCAGCAGCTCGCGACGGGCGTGAGCTACGTGATCGTGAACGGCGTTCCTGTGGTGGACGGAGGTACAGTCACCGCCGCACTCCCCGGCCGAGCGCTCCGAGGGCCGGGCTACCGTATGGTGAAGTGATCATCCAGTCTTCTCAGTGCGCTCTGTGGGCTCTGTGGTCGCTTGCCTCGAGGTGGCGGGCTGAGTTCGGTCGGTGAAGAGCCGGGTTATCTGTTGCCTGTGTGTACGGCTCACGCGCAGCTTCTCGCCGCTCCCGAGAACGATCGCATATCCTCCGCGAACCAGGGGCCGGAGCTCGCGGGCCCGGCAGATGTTCACGATCGCCGAACGGTGGATTCGAATGAATCGGTCGGGGCCAAGCGCACGCTGCAGGCCGCCGATCGTGCCGCGAATCAGAAGGCTCCGTCCATTGGAGTGTATGCGGACGTAGTTGTCTTCGGCTGAAAGCCAATCGATATCGGCAACATCGAGCCTGAAAGCGCGTCCGCGATCGCGAACGATCAGCTCCGGCGCGCCATTCGAGGTGCGTCTCGGGGTGTCGTCCAGGGCAGTATCGATGGTTTGCATACCATAGTTCTTATTGCCGGAGCCCGCGTCTGGCGATTACCGAAGCGGTGAATGGCCTTTCAGCCGGGGCGAACGGCGGTCTTCAACCCGCCATGGCTCTGGCGATGGCGTCAGGCGACCATGATTCCAGCGGAGCTACTCGGGAAGCGCCGTGGCAATCAGGATGGCGGTTGCCGCGAGGACCGCTGCTCCCGTCAGCAGCTCAAATCGCGCGGACCGGAGAAGAGGGCGCACGGCCGAGTCTGCACCTAGCGTGGGCTTCATGCGCCGCCAGTTCCATGCCCCGAACGCGAAGAGAATTCCCACGAGCGCGAGTTTCACCAGCAGCGTCACTCCGTACCCGGTTGTCCAGATACGTGACAGAGGCTCGACGTGGAGCAACGAGACGACGACACCGGTTGCCACAACCGTTCCTCCGCAAATGAGCGCGACGGGGGAGAAGGTGTTGACCATGTCAGCAACTCGCTTACCGGGCTCGATGGTGCCCGGTGTCTTTGTCGCCGCACCGATGCCGACAAACACGATCGCGGAGAGCGTTCCAAGCCATACTGATCCGGCGAGAACGTGAAGCACGTCCAGCGGTACGGTGAAAAGCGCATCGTCACTTGCAATCGCATGGCCAGAGAGCGCCGGAGTCGCGGCCAGCACCAGCGCGCATAGCAATGCTGCGGGCCACCCTGCCCCGGCTCTATTGTGCGCAGCGCGAAACGCGAGGATGGCCACAACGCAGGCAGTCATCTGGGCGATCCACACCCAACCCCACCCGGTGCCGAACAGAATCGTCCTCAACGCAATGTCGTGCATCGAGAGAGACTCGCCGTAGAGCTTGATCACCGTCGCGACAACCAGTGCAACGGCCGCAAAGAGGCCATACGTCGCGGCGCCGACGGATGCAATGTGATTGAAGGGATCGCCCGCGTCCTTCGAAGAGCTCATGCGGCCGAGTACTGCGTACCTGAACGCCACGGCGCCGATGAGTGAGAAAAGCGCGAGGAAGCCGAGCCACCGGCCGAGCGCCAGAGGAATGCTGAACGGCATGGCGTCGGCGGTCTTGTCGCTGTCTGCGGTGCTCTCCGAGTCTGCCTGCTCGGGCTTTTCCTCTGTCGCGGTTGCGGGCGGCGACTCGCCAGCGACGGCGGGTGAGGCCATCCTGAACCAGAAGGTCCCATGAGATGCGTGGCCGTCGCTTGCCGCCGTCGCCCAATGAACCGCGTAGCTTCCGGAATCGAGCGGCGACGTAAGGTCGGCAATCATTGCGTGGGCGTCAGTCGGATCGACGCGCGCTGCTCCGGTGCGAACTGTGTTGCCGCGCGATCCCATGAGAATGATGCGGCTCACGGCGACCATCGGTGTCTCGGAAAAAACGAGACGTATGCGCGAAGGTGAAACGGTCAGGCGCTGGCCGGCCGACGGCTCGCTCCGGACGAGCCTTGCGTGGGCGAGCAGAATGGACGGCACCAGTACTATCAGGAATGCTGCGGCAGCGACTCGCCCGAAAGCGGTAAGCGGGAGTCCGCGCCGCAAACGCGTCGTCGAAGTAGTTTTTTCGGTGGCTGGTCGATTTTTCGCGGTCATGGCTCGCTGGAAGCTATAGACCGTCAATGCGAAGGAAAGCCGGAGGGTCGATGGAAATCAGGTACACCATCTCGGATTCGCTCCTGACAAACGAGGGGCACCGGAATCCGCGTTGGAGCTGATCCGGGGCCCCTCTGACTGCCTTGCGTCCGGCCGCCGTTATGCCCTCAGCGCGTCCTTGTGCCGCCGGCTGACGTGCCCGTGCTGGATCTGCGGCTCGAACTTTCGCTCCGGAGATCCAGTGTAGATCTGACGCGGCCGCGCGATCTTCTGCTCCTTGTCGAGCAGCATCTCCTCCCACTGCGCCAGCCAGCCGGCAGTGCGCGCAATCGCGAACAGAACGGTGAAGAATTCCATCGGGAACGCCATCGAGCGGTAGATCAGACCAGTGTAGAAATCCACGTTCGGGTAGAGCTTCCGCGAGATGAAGTACTCATCCGATAGAGCGATGCGTTCCAGCTCGAGGGCGATCTCCAGATCCTTATCCACGCCCACAACCGCGAACACTTCGTCGGCGAGCCGCTTCACGATCTTGGCGCGCGGATCGTAGCTCTTGTAAACGCGGTGCCCAAAGCCCATCAGCTTGCCCTGGCCCGACTTCACTCCCTCGATGAACTGCGGGATGTTTTTGACGGTTCCGATTTCCTTGATCATCCGCAGCACCTGCTCGTTTGCTCCGCCGTGAAGCGGGCCAAACAATGCGGCAATTCCGGCCGTCATCGCCGAAAAGGGATCGACGTGCGATGAGCCCACGGCGCGAACGGCGCTCGTCGAGCAGTTCTGCTCGTGGTCGGCGTGGAGGATGAACAACACCTCCAGCGCACGGGTGAAAATCGGGTTCGCTTCGTACTTGGGCTCCGACATCCGCGCGACCATAGACAGGAAATTG
>DATBZT010000130.1:0-3287 GCA_036513055.1 Gemmatimonadaceae bacterium
GGAGCGCGTTCGCGAGGACGTTGTGCTGACCTTCGACGACGTCCTGCTCTCCCCGCGCCACTCGGTGGTTCACCCGAAGGACGTAAGCACCCGTTCGCGCTTCACCCGCGCCATCACTCTCAACGTTCCGTTCGCTTCGGCTGCAATGGACACGGTGACCGAGTCGGAGATGGCGATGGCAATGGCGCGGGGGGGCGGAATCGGCGTCATCCACAAGAACATGTCCATCGATCGCCAGGCCGCCGAGGTTGATCGGGTCAAGCGGTCGGAGAGCGGGATAATTCTCAATCCCATCACGCTGCCGCCGGAAGCGACTCTTCGCGAGGCGGCGGCGCTGATGACGCAGTTCAGGATTTCCGGCGTGCCGATCGTCGATCGCGACGGACATCTCGTTGGCATCATCACCAACCGCGACCTCCAGTTCGAGCGCAATCTCGACCAGCCGCTGTCGCAGGCGATGACGTCAAAGCTGGTGACGGCTCCCGTGGGCACGACGCTCGAGGAGGCCGAGCGGATACTGGGCAAGCACCGTATCGAGAAGCTGCCGGTAGTGGACGAGAAGGGCGGCCTGCGCGGCCTCATCACGGTGCGCGACATTCACCAGCGACGGGCTTTCCCCAACGCCAACAAGGATGAGCACGGCCGTTTGCGCGTCGCGGCCGCGATTGGCGCGATGAATTATCGCGAGCGAGCGAAGGCCCTGGTAGATGCCGGAGTCGACGTCCTCGTGATCGACACTGCGCACGGGCACAGCGGCGGCGTGCTCGATGCCACGGCCGACGTCCGCGAGATGTTCCCCGACATTCAGCTCGTTGCGGGAAATGTCGCCACTCGCGAAGGCGCAGCGGCGCTTGTCGAGCGAGGAGTGGATGCCGTCAAAGTCGGTGTCGGCCCGGGCTCGATCTGCACGACTCGCGTAGTCACCGGAGTCGGCGTTCCGCAGCTCACGGCGGTGTTCGACGCGGTTGAAGGCGCCGGCGACATCCCGGTGATCGCCGATGGCGGAATAAAATATTCAGGTGACATTGTGAAGGCTCTTGCCGCCGGCGCATCGAGCGTGATGATGGGGTCGATGCTCGCGGGAACCGAGGAGAGCCCCGGCGAGTCCATTCTCCTCGAGGGCCGCCGCTTCAAGATGATTCGCGGCATGGGAAGCCTGGCGGCGATGCAGGACGGAAGCGCCGATCGATATTTCCAGGAAGGCGAGATGTCGGCGGGGAAGCTGGTGCCCGAAGGAATAGAGGGGCGCGTTCCGTACAAGGGCCCCGTTGCCGACGTGATCTTCCAGATGGTCGGCGGCCTGCGCGCCGGAATGGGCTACGTCGGGTGCGCATCAATCGATACTTTGCGCACCGACGCAGAGTTCGTCCGCATCACTGCCGCCGGCCTCCGCGAATCGCATCCTCACGACGTCACCATCACGCGGGAAGCACCGAACTATTCGGTCTGAGTTCGGTCCAAAAGGAGATATAAGGAAACTGCAGAGGGAAAAGTGACCCTTTTGCTTGACAACATCTCGTTCGGCGCAGCAACTTCTCCGCGGTTCGCGTTGTCTACAATAGAAGAGTAGACGCTTTCAGCGTCGGCGCCGCTGTTCGCTCATTCGCCTGTCCCACACCGACCGGTTTCCGGAGAATCGCATGGGTATCTTCACCAAGAAGAGCATTGCAATCCTGCAGTCTGAAGCCGGTGCCGAAGAGGGCGTTCACACCCTCCGGCGCGCGCTTGGCGCACTCAATCTGACGACGCTCGGCATCGGGGCGATCATCGGGGCCGGCATCTTCGTGCTGACTGGCACGGCCGCGGCGAACTATGCCGGACCGGCGATCGTGTACTCTTTCATCCTCGCCGGCCTCGGCTGTCTGTTCGCCGGACTGTGCTACGCCGAATTCGCGGCGATGATTCCTATCGCCGGCAGCGCATATACCTACGGGTACGCAACGCTCGGTGAGCTCGTCGCCTGGATCATCGGCTGGGATCTGATCCTCGAATATCTGTTCGGCGCCGCGACGGTTGCGGTCGGCTGGTCGGGATATTTCGCGGCTTTCATGAACGAGCTCGGATTCCGTATACCGGTGCAATTCACCGGCGCGCCAATGGGCGTTGTCGGCACGCACACTCTGGTGGCATCGCAGATCTGCTTCGATCCGGGGACGAACTCGGTCATCAGTGTCGCCGCCGGCCAGGTCTGCGACCTGACGAAATACTCGACGGTGCAGGGAGTGGTGAATCTGCCGGCGATGATACTCGTCGGCCTGATGACGGTGCTGCTGGTGATCGGAATCCGCGAATCCGCGCGATTCAACAACGTGATCGTCATTGTCAAGCTGTGCATCGTCCTGCTCGTGATTGGATTCGGCTTCATGTACGTCAACTCCGACAACTGGCATCCGTTCGTTCCGCAGAACACGGGCACCTTCGGCCAGTACGGGTGGTCGGGAATTGTTCGTGGGGCAGCGGTGATCTTCTTTGCCTACATCGGATTCGACGCTGTTTCAACCGCGGCCCAGGAAGCGAAGAATCCGCAGCGGGACATGCCGATTGGAATCCTCGGGTCGCTCGCGATCTGCACTGTGCTTTACATCCTGATGGCGCTGGTGATGACGGGACTCACGAAGTACACGAACCTGAACGTCCCGCATCCGGTGTTCGTCGCGATCGCCGCCGCAGGGCCGGCGCTGGCGTGGCTCCGCCCGATCATCAACATCGGCGCGATCGCGGGGCTGGCGTCGGTGGTGCTCGTCATGCTGATGGCGCAGCCGCGAATCTTCTTCACGATGTCGCGGGACGGACTGCTTCCACCGGTATTCGGCAAGGTCCATCCGAAGTTCAGGACACCCTACATCACGACTATCGTCACAGGGGTAGTGTGCGCAATGATCGCCGGCGCATTCCCGATCGCGCTCCTCGGCGAGCTGGTTTCGATCGGAACGCTGCTGGCGTTCGTGATCGTGTCGGCGGGAATCATCGTGCTTCGCAGGAAGAGCCCCGAGGTAGTGCGCCCGTTCCGCACGCCGCTCGTGCCTTTCGTGCCGATCATGGCGATTCTCATCTGCGGCTACATGATGTACAGCCTGCCGCTGGACACGTGGATACGGCTCCTCCTCTGGCTCGCGATAGGACTGCTGATTTACTTCTTCTACGGAAAGTCGCACTCGCGGATAGGGTCTAACGAAGCGAGTGGTTGATCTTCTATCGGTAGCGCCACACCGGGTTGAAGCGATAGAGCGCCTCGCGCGGGAGTTCCGCGCGGGGCGCTCTGTCGCAATCTCGACGCACATCAACGC
>DATBZT010000131.1:0-4205 GCA_036513055.1 Gemmatimonadaceae bacterium
GCCGTCGGTCTCGAGATTGATCGCCGAAACGCGGCAGCCAAGCCGCTTGAGAAGGGTCGGCATGAAAGCACCGCCGGCGCCGCGCACGCAGTCGAGCGCCACGTGGTACTCCCGGCGCCGGATACCGTCGACGTCAAGAAAAGGCAGTGCGAGAATGAGATCCTGATGGCGGGTGATTGCGTTCGGGTCCTCGCCCAATCCGCCGAGCTTGTCCCAGGTCACGTACGGGATGTCGCCCTCGACCACGCGCCGCATGTCCGCGGCTTCGGCGCCGTCGAGGAAGAGTCCGGATGGACCGATGAACTTGAGGGCGTTCCACTCGATGGGGTTGTGGCTGGCGGTGATCGCCAGACCGCCGGCAGCGTGGTGATGCTCGACAGCGAGTTGAATCGTCGGTGTCGGCGCCATTCCGACATCCATGACGTTGCAGCCAACGGACTGGAGTGCGCTCAGCACGATGCGATGAAACATCGGGCCGGAAACCCTGCTGTCCCGCCCGACGACGACGGTCGGTGAGTCCACGCCCGAGCGCGCTCTCGACCATGCGCCGAAGCCCGCGGCGAACCTGGCGACTATCTCCGGCGTAAGGCCCTCACCGACGCGCCCGCGCACGCCGGAAACGCTGACCATCAATCCTTCATAAGCCATTCAGCAACTCTCCCCTGTGCGAGTTCAGCAGGCGCGTAATCTAGCGCGACGCGATTCGCCCGCTCGGGCTATCTCTCGGTAGTGGATCAGTTTGGCGCATTGTCTGAAATCGTCCCTGCCTGAATTCTTTGAGCTAACCACAGGTCCGAGGTGAAAGGAGCCGAGGTGGACAGGTAGGAGGTGAGGTGCGAGACGTAGGTACGGACGGGAGGATAGGTACGGACGGGAGGATAGGTCCGTCTTCACGACTGATGGGGTGGTTTGTCCGGATCGCCGTGGTTGCTCAGCGACCGAATGAGTCCATAGAGCATCTTTCTCACCTCCACCAATTGGCTGGTCAAGGTCGAACACTGAGACGTGGTGATTGCCTTCAAATCGAGTGCGGTTAACAGGTGGTACTCCAGCTCGGTAGAAGAATTGAGGGCAATGCGTAGGTAGCGGCATCCCTCGCGCCGAGTGAGCTGTCCTCGGCTCTCCACGATATTTGCCGGGACGGACATCGCCGCACGGATCATCTGCATTCGCAGACCGCTTTGGTTCGACCCGCGAATCCTGCACGCCACACGATGTGTGTCGAGGGCCATCGTGTGCGCCTTCTGCCAGACCTTGAGATTCTTGAAATCACTCATCCCCCAATGATGACCGCGGGATGCTCAGGACTCCCAGCCAGTCACGTGCCCGGATCGTCATTTCATTTCATGGGATTCCTGAGACCTCACCGGGAACCTCACTGCCTCAATTCCTGGCTCGTCGGACCTGCGGTGCTCTCGCTTGACCTTCATTGACATCCAAACTGACCAAGTACGTATCTTTGGGATGACTCTCACTGCCCGGATCCGCATGACTCGCATTTTCGACGAAGACCAGAACGCCGCATTCGCCACCAAGGCAATTCACGCCGGACAGCGCCCCGATCTCCTCTCGGGCGCCATCATGACGCCCATCTACACCACCTCAACGTACGTCCAGGAGGCACTCGGCAAGAACAAGGGCTACGAGTACGCACGGGGAAAGAACCCCACGCGCGAGGCGCTGGAGCGAAACGTCGCCTCGCTGGAAGGAGGAATTCACGGGTTTGCGTTCTCGAGCGGAATGGGATGCGTGGACTCGATCATGAAGCTGTTCAAGTCGGGCGATCACATCGTCTGCGGAGAAAATGTCTACGGCGGGACGTTCCGCCTGTTCGACAAGATCCTGAAGAATTTCGGCCTCTGCTTCAGCTTCGTGGACACTCGCGACCCGCAGCGGATTGCCGACGCGTGCGCACCCAACACGCGGGCAATTCTGGTCGAGACGCCCACCAATCCATTGATGCGGATCACCGATCTCACCGCCGCCGGCGAGATTGCAAAACGCGCCGGCGCGCTGTTCATCGTTGACAACACGTTTGCCACGCCATTCTTCCAGCGGCCGTTCGTCCATGGCGCGGACATCGTGTACCATTCGACGACGAAGTATCTCAACGGCCACAGCGACATGGTCGGCGGCATCGCCATCATGCGCGACGACGACCTCGCGGAGCGCATTCAGTTCATCCAGAACGCATCCGGCGCGGTGCCGGGCCCGTTCGACTCGTGGCTCGCTCTGCGAGGCACCAAGACACTTCATCTGCGCATGCCGCAGCACGACGCAAATGGCCGCCGCGTTGCCGCCTGGCTCGCCGGCAAGCTTGGCGCAGAACGCGTGATCTATCCCGGGCTCGAGTCCCACCCCCAGCACGCCCTCGCCGCAAAGCAGATGACGGGTTTCGGCGGCATGATCTCGGTCGATCTCGGTACCAAGGCGCGAGCCGCCGAAGTTCTGTCGAAGGTGCGCGTCTTCTCGCTGGCCGAGTCGCTGGGTGGAGTCGAAAGTCTCATCAGTCATCCGGCTTCGATGACGCACGCCTCGGTGGAGCCGGAGCGCCGCGCGCAACTCGGAATCACGGAGGGGCTCGTTCGCCTCTCGTGTGGAGTCGAGGACGTCAACGACCTTCTTGCTGACGTCGAGCACGCCTTTTCCTAGGCGGCGATGAAGGTTCTTTTGGTTGGTGGCGGGGGGCGCGAGCATGCGCTCGCCTGGAAGCTCCTCGCCGACGATCCGTCCCTGGAATTGATCTGCGCGCCGGGTAACGCGGGGATTGCCGAGATCTGCGACTGCATCCCCGTGAAAGCGGATGACATCCAGGGATTGAACGGCTTTGCCGCCCGGGCAAATGTCGACCTCACCGTCGTCGGCCCGGAGGGCCCCCTCGAAGCGGGCATAGTCGATCTTTTCAGGGAGAATGGGCGATCCATCTTCGGCCCCACAGCGGGGGCGGCAAGAATCGAGAGCTCGAAGGCGTTCGCCAAGAAAACCATGCGCGGGTCCGGCGTTCCCACGGCGGCGGCGACTCTCCACCGAACCATTGACGGCGCGAAGCAGGCGGTGAGACAGTTGGGCGCGCCGGTTGTCGTCAAGGCGTCGGGGCTCGCTGCCGGCAAGGGAGTCGTCGTCGCGCAAAGCATCGAAGAAGCCGACCGCGCGATAGAAATGATCCTCGGCGACCGCGTTTTTGGCGCCGCCGGTACCGAGGTGCTGGTGGAGGAGTTCATGAGCGGCGAGGAGCTTTCACTCTTTGTCATCACTGACGGGACGAACGTCGTTCCACTGCTTGCCGCACAGGATCACAAGCGGCTCCTCGATGGCGACCTCGGCCCGAACACTGGGGGGATGGGGGCGTTCGCGCCGGTGTCGCTGGCGTCGGCCGCGGTCATCGAAGACATCACCGATCGCGTCATCCTGCCCACGCTGTCAGCCCTCAGGAGCTCGGGACATCCATTCACCGGATTGCTCTACGCCGGCATGATGCTCACCGCCGAGGGCCCGAAGGTGGTTGAATTCAACTGTCGGTTCGGCGATCCCGAGACACAGGCGATCATCCCCCTCATGAGGAGCTCACTGCTCGAGCTGATGAGTCTGGTGGCCGGCGGAGAGTCGATTCGGGATGCGGGCCCCGTCGAGTGGAGCAACGCGCATTCGGTGACAACTGTGCTGGCCGCGTCCGGATACCCCGACGCGCCGCGCATTGGCGATTCCATCCGCATGCCGGCTCCTCCCCACGGCATTCACGTATTTCACGCCGGCACAAAGCGAAACGCGGATACGGGCGAGCTCGTGACGGCAGGCGGCAGGGTCCTTGCCGTTACAGGAGTCGCCCCGACTCTCGACGAAGCGGCGGCGTGCTCACGCGAATACGCCGAGCGCGTGAGCTTCAGCGGAAAGCAGATGCGGCGGGACATCGGTTATCGCGAGTTGGAGCGGCACGCCGGAGCGTCCTGAAACCGAGACAATCGCGCGCGAGCCGGCGTAAGCTACCGTACGCCTATCCGCGCCAGAATGTCCGCGTACCGGGGATCCGCGCGCAACGGGTCGTAGCCCGGGTCAAGGTGAAGATAGATCAGGCCGGCCGACCGCGCCTGGTACGCCCGCTCCAGCGACTCGAACGCGCTATCCATGTTGCCGAGCGCCGCGTGCCCCATGGCGAGGTACTCGGAACGGACATACTGCTGCCTGGACTCGTTCTCGAGCCGGGTCAT
>DATBZT010000132.1:0-4593 GCA_036513055.1 Gemmatimonadaceae bacterium
ACGGTCTCGATTGCCATCGAGACCGCGGAAACCGGCCACCTCGTGTTCGGCACCCTGCACACGACGACCGCCGCGGGAACGATCGACCGCGTCATCGACCAGTTTCCCGCTGACCGCCAGGCTCAGATTCGCGTCATGCTCGCGGAATCGCTGCGCGGCGTCATTTCGCAGACGCTCTGCAAGAAGATCGGTGGCGGCCGTGTGGCGGCACGTGAGATCCTGTTGTCCGTTCCCGCAGTATCGAATCTCATCCGGGAAGCCAAGGCGTTTCAGCTCCAGTCGGTGATGCAGACGTCGCGCAAGCTTGGAATGGTCCTGCTGGGAGACGTCCTGATTGAAATGGTGGACAACGGAGTTGTGGAGCCGAAGGAAGCGTACATGAAGTCAACCGACAAAGTGGCCTTCCTCAATGCGCTCAAGAATCGAGGACACGACGTCTCGTTTACGATGGTCTAGAGAGTAATCGTCTAGAGAGTAATCGGCCTACAAAAGGACCGTCGGCACGGATAACTTTCTGTGCTATGCAAAACCCGCTGGGAATTCGCAACATCGCCATCATTGCGCACGTCGATCATGGCAAGACGACGCTGGTCGACAAGATGCTCCGCCAGGCGGGTGCGTTCCGGGAAAACCAGGTCGTGATGGATCGCGTGATGGACTCAAACCCGCTCGAGCGCGAGCGCGGCATCACGATCCTCGCCAAGAACACTTCGGTTCGCTGGAAGGGCACGAAGATCAACATTGTCGACACGCCCGGGCACTCCGATTTCGGCGGCGAAGTCGAGCGCACGCTGCGCATGGTGAACGGTGTTCTGCTGGTGGTGGACGCGTTCGACGGGCCGATGCCGCAGACGCGATTCGTTCTTCGCAAGGCGCTCGAGCTGGGCCGCACTCCCATAGTCGTGATCAACAAGATCGACCGGCCGGGCGCGGACCCGATGCGTGTGCACGACGAGGTGCTGGATCTTTTCATCGAGCTCGAGGCCGACGATGCCCAGCTCGACGCTCCCGTTGTCTACGCGTCAGCGCGTGACGGCGTCGCGACGATGGATCTCGACCAGCCGCTGGTGGACCTCGCGCCGCTGTTCGACGCCATCATCGAGCATGTGCCGCCTCCGCCGACCGATGCCGAATCCCCGTTCCAGATGCTCGTCTCCACCATCGATCACTCGCCCTACCTCGGCCGGCTCGGCATCGGCCGAATCGAGCGTGGCAAAGTGCGCGTGGGCGACCAGGTGGCGCTTCTCCCGCTCGACATCAACGCGAAAACCGAACAGGCGCGCGTGACGAAGCTTTTCGGTTACGAAGGGTTGGATCGGGTGGAGCTGGAAGAGGCCGCAGCAGGTGAGATTGTGGCTCTGGCCGGGCTCGAGGGCGTCGAGATCGGGCTCACCGTCGCGAGCGTCGAGCATCCGGAGCGGCTCGCCGGCATTTCGGTGGAGGAGCCGACGATCTCGGTGGATTTCCTCGTGAACAATTCACCGTTCGCCGGGCGGGAGGGAAAATTCGTGACCTCGCGCCAGATCAGGGAGCGTCTTTTTCGCGAGCTGGAACGTAACGTCGCGCTTCGCGTAGAGGATACTGGCGCGATGGATACATGGACCGTATCGGGTCGCGGCGAGCTCCACCTCACTATTCTGATGGAAACGATGCGGCGTGAGGGCTACGAGTTTCAGGTCTCCCGTCCGCGGGTGATCACGCGGCGGGGCGCCAACGGCGAGCGTCTCGAGCCGTACGAGGAGCTGGCAATCGACGTTCCTGAGGAGTTCCTGGGCGCAGTGATCGAGAAGCTCGGCCCGCGGCGGGCGGAGATGATAGAAATGAAGAATCCGGGGCAGGGAATGGTGAGACTGCTCTACCGCATTCCGGCCCGGGGGCTGTTTGGTTACCGTTCGGAGTTCATGACAGACACGCGGGGCACGGGAATCATGCATCACCGGTTTCTGGATTACGGGTCGTGGGCGGGATCGCTTGCCGGCCGGATGCGAGGTACGCTGGTCTCGATGGAGCCGGGTGTGATTGTTGCATTCGCCCTTGCCAATCTCGCCGAGCGCGCGACGCTGTTCGTGGCTCCCGGTGACAAAGTGTATGAGGGAATGCTGGTGGGCGAGAATTCGCGTCCGGGCGACATGGACGTCAATCCAACCAGAGAGAAGAAGCTGACCAACATGCGCTCCAAGTCGAGCGATGAGAACATTCAGCTCGAGCCACCCCGGGAGTTGACTCTTGAAGGCGCGTTGGAGTATATCGAGGAAGACGAGCTGATCGAAATTACTCCGCAGGCAATCCGCCTTCGGAAGCGCTTCCTCAGCGCGAACGATCGTAAGAAGCTGTCTCGCGAAGCCAAACGCGAGCGGGCGCTTCTCTAACCGGAGGACACTGATTTTATGTTGGACACGTTCGAGTCGCCGCAGGATGGGATGCGGGACGCCGGCGACACGATGATGTGGGACGCGATGAAAGAGAACGACGCGGCAGCGGGTCCGACTGGCAGTGAAGATCCGGAGGACGAGATCGTAGGCGATGATCTCGAGGGCGACGATGACCTCGACGAGATCGGATTTGACGACGACGAGGATGATGACGACGAAGAGGACGACGATCTGGACGACGAGGACGATCTCGAGGACGACGATGACGACGATGACGACGACCTCGACGACGACCTCGTTGACCTCGACGATGAATACGACACCGACGACGCCGACCGCCATCACCGGGGTCCGGGGCACCACAAGTACGAGGACTGACCAGGCATTCAGGGCGCTCGGCATCCGGGACGCGGCTCGAGGTTGAACGCCGCTCGCCCGTGATGCATCTTGTGCTGGCAATTCACCGCCACGGAGAGAGCTCTTTCCGTGGCGGTATCACATTCAGCGGGTGGCTGGAATGAGGGGAAAACCGTTCTCCGTCCGGCGCGACCGCATCTTCAATCGCATGAGAATTTCAATTTCGATGGCTGTAGCGGTCGTGCTGATCGCGATGACGGTTCCGCGTGGCGCACGGGCGCAGGGGGACGACCTGTTCTCGTGGGGAGTGACCGCTGGAGCGGCGATTCCGACGAATTACCTGGCCAAGGACCACAAGACGGGAGTCAACGCTGGCATCACGATGGCGTTCGGTGGTGTGGGCCAGATGCTCGGCATTCGCGTGGATGGAATGTTCAACCAGTTCGGAGCGAAGAGCGGCAGCACGGCAGGCAGCGCGCGAATACTGGGTGGAACAGTCAGTCTTGTCCTGCCGCTGATCGGTGACCGTGATCGGGTGTATGTGATCGGAGGTGCTGGCGCATACGGGATGAGGCCCGGTGTCACCGGTCAGAGTTCGAACGACTTCGGGCTGAACGGCGGGATCGGACTCTGGCTGCCTGGGCTGAATGGATTCATCGAGGCCCGGTATCACCATTTCTACAGGGTGCTGGCGAACAAGCGGCCGGCCGTGTTCATCCCGATAACGGTTGGAATTCTATTCTAGACCGGATACGTTTAGAATCCTTTCACCCCTGTGATTTTGCGGGGGGAAA
The DNA here is from genome assembly GCA_036513055.1 of Gemmatimonadaceae bacterium. GTDB lineage: Bacteria > Gemmatimonadota > Gemmatimonadetes > Gemmatimonadales > Gemmatimonadaceae > UBA4720. The sequence continues at coordinate 3,524 of DATBZT010000132.1, forward strand.
AGGGCCTGTAGCTCAGTTGGTTAGAGCGCACGCCTGATAAGCGTGAGGTCAGAGGTTCAACTCCTCTCAGGCCCATTCAGACAAGACAAAGCCCCGTAACCAGTTACTCACTCACCTTCTCTCGTGCTCATTCGAAATGTCCACTGCGCGACACGGGAGGCGTCACCAGAAGTGGTCAGTGATGCAGCGCGAGGCCCCGTCGGCTTTATGAGAATCCCGCGAGCACCAAGAGAGTGCCGCGGGATTCCTTTTTTCGAACTGAACCGTCCAGGAGCTGGCGTTCTTGGCGCCCCTCGTTAGACCGGAGGGGGCGCCTCGCGGCGGGCCTGCAGTATTCGCAGAAGGCCCACGACGATGATCAGTCCACCGACGATGAGCCCGAGCTTGCTTGACCGTCCCGCGCCATTAGTTGCCGCGATGAATATGCCGCCGGCAATGATTAGTGCCAGCCCCGACCAGCTGAACCTCTGCTTGCTCATTTGCTCATTCCCCGTGGGTGGTGTAGTTCGCCTAAAGAGGTTGTAGAATAATTGGTACAGACCGGGTACATAGGTAACGCGTCCGCGCTCACGCATTCATTGGGGGACCCAGCATGGTGATACCGTACTTGTCTCCGATCGCCGTGAGCGCTTCTAACGCAGGGATCCCGCCTGGCGGCGTCGCGTCCGAGAGTTCCACGAAGAAGCCGCAGAAGGCCCCAGGCGCCGTGGTTATGAGGAGGCGGGCAGGTGACGCGGTGAAGTTCTGATACGCGTGCACAACGCCTCTGCGCAGGTAAACTGTTCCGCCAGGTCCCACGGTTTGACGCTTCCCGATACCGGTACCAGAGATGCTGGCGCTCGCGAGTCACAGAACTCACGCATGGACGACAAGGACCTCTACGCTGGGCTCATCCGCCTCCACATCCTCCACCACGCCGTGGAGGAAGGCGCCGTCTACGGGCTGTGGATGATCGAGGAGCTCGGGCGCCACGGCTATCGGCTGAGCGCGGGTACACTCTACCCGATCCTGCACGGCCTCGAGAGGAGGGGCTACTTGCGTTCGACCGTGGAGCGGGCAGGCGCGCGGAC
>DATBZT010000133.1:0-10265 GCA_036513055.1 Gemmatimonadaceae bacterium
CACTTGCCGGAGGATGGATGCCGGTGCCGAAAGCCGGGCACGCTGTTGTTCGAGCGCGCCGCGGACGATCTCGGCATCGACCTGCGTAAGGCCCTTTTTGTAGGCGACCGTTTGCGCGACATCGAGCCCGCACGGACTTTCGGAGCCCACGCCGTGCTCGTCCCCGCTGAAAGAACTCCGCCCGATGAGGTGAAGCGCGCCGAGTCAAGCGCCCGCGTGGCAGACTCTCTGGCAACGGCGCTCGACTGGTATCTCTGCACGAACTGAAAAACCATCACGCGTAGGTCAAAGCGCCCATTCTCGTTCGCGGCTCTTACTGAGAGCATCGTTCGGCGGTAAAATCGCGCATGGCTGCACGCATCGCTGTGCTCGCATCGGGCGGGGGAACCAACCTCCAGGCAATAATCGACTACTACGCCGCGATTACGCTTCAGGGCGAAGCGGCCGGATCGATCGAGCTCGTCGCATCCAATCGCGAAAATGCAGGCGCGCTGGATCGCGCCCGTGGCGCGGGAATACCGGCCGAGTCGTTCGATGCAACCGACGACGGCACGGCACTCGGGAATCTCCTGGCGAAGCGCTCGATCGACCTCGTCGTTCTCGCCGGATACCTGAAGCGCATCCCCGCTCCTGTGATTCGGGCGTATCACGGACGGATCATCAATATCCACCCCGGGATGCTGCCCGATTTTGGTGGCCCCGGCATGTATGGCTCGCATGTCCACACTGCCGTGCTCGCATCCGGCGCCACCAGCACGGGTGTCACGGTTCATTTTGTGGACGATGAGTACGACCACGGGCCGGTCATCGCGCAGTGGCGGGTGCGGGTGAAGATCGACGACACGGCGGAGTCGCTCGCCGGGCGGGTTCTTTCCGCGGAGCACATCGTCTACCCGCGCATAGTGGACATGGTCTGTGCACTCAACGGCGCCGGCCTCACTGCAGATTTCTGAATGCCACTCGCTCTTTTGTCCGTCTCCGACAAAACCGGGCTCGTCGAGTTCGCGGAAGGATTGAAGCGTCTCGGATGGGACCTCGCGTCCACCGGAGGCACTGCAAAGACACTTCGGAGCGCCGGTCTGGCCGTTCGCGAGGTGAGCGATCTGACGGGTTATCCGGAAATGCTGGAAGGTCGGGTCAAAACGCTTCACCCCGCGGTACACGGTGGACTCCTTGCGCGGCGTGATCTTCCCGGGCACATGGCGGCGCTGGTGGAGAAAGGCATCGAGCCAATATCGCTTCTCGTTGTAAATCTCTATCCGTTTCAGGCCACCGCCGCCCGCCAGGGTGTAACGAGCGAAGAAGTCATCGAGAACATCGATATCGGCGGCCCCTCGATGCTGCGCTCGGCAGCGAAGAACTTTGCGTCGGTGACCGCTATTGTCGATCCGGCGGATTACACCCGCGTTCTCGCCGGACTCGAAGCGAACGACGACGATCTCGATCTGCGCCGGCTGCTGGCCGAAAAAGTCTTCGAGCACACAGCGGCCTACGATGCGGCCATCGCGAAGTGGTTCGCGTGCGAGCGGAAGGAAGATTTCCCCGATCGAATGACTCTTTCCCTCGCGAGAAGGCAGACGCTGCGGTACGGAGAGAACCCCGGCCAGCGGGCCGCGTTTTACATCGAGCGCGCCGGAAAAGGTCTTGCGGGCCTGACGCAAAAAGGCGGCAAGGAGCTTTCATTCAACAATCTGCTCGACCTCGAGGGCGCTCTTCTGGCCACCGACCCGTTCGATGGAGAGACCTGCTGCGCGATCATCAAGCACACAACACCGTGCGGCCTGGCGACTGGGCAGTCGGCGCTCGAAGCATACCGCAAGGCACTCGCCTGCGATCCACTGTCTGCCTTCGGATCTGTCATTTCGTTCACGGTTTCGGTTGACGCGGAGACGGCCGAAGCCGTCTCGAGCCTGTTCGTCGAATGTCTCGTGGCACCCGATTTCAGCGTGGAAGCGCTCGAGATCCTCGGCCGGAAAAAGAACCTTCGGGTTCTCGCGGGCCGGGCCGAATGGGGTCCGCACGCGCTCGATTACAAGCGAGTGCGGGGCGGAATGCTTCTCCAGGAGCGAGCCGCTCCGGCGAGCGAAATCGCCAGCTGGACGGTGGTGACCAAGCGCCAGCCGACCGATGCCGAGCGAACAAACCTGATGTTCGCCTGGCGCGCCGTCGGCAGCGTGAAGTCCAATGCAATTCTCCTGGCGCGGGATGGCGCTACGATCGGCATTGGCGCCGGGCAGATGTCACGCGTCGACGCCGCGTTCCTGTCGGTGCACAAGGCGCGCGTCGCCGGTCACGACACACAGGGTGCGGTGCTCGGATCCGACGCATTCTTCCCATTTCGCGACGGAGTCGATCAGGCAGCAGAAGCGGGCATCACGGCCATTGTGCAGCCGGGCGGTTCGGTTCGCGACGCCGACGTGATCGCCGCTGCCGACGAACACGACATCGCGATGGTATTCACCGGCCAGCGTCAGTTCAGGCACTAAACTTTAATAAGAACTACCTGCCGGGAGCCAACGGCGAAAGGAAGCTGGCAGCCGTGGGCTGCCTACGACGTGACAGATCGTTTTCATGTCACTGAATTGCCTATGGATCACGCTGCGATTGCAGTAGTCGGGGGCGGGATCGTCGGAGCGAGTGTGGCGTTTCACCTCGCGTAGCGAGGGGTTCGCGATATTCTCGCGCTCGACCGCGGCGCGGGTCCAGGCGCTGGAGGGACGCGTGCCGCCTGCGTCGTGGGCCGCGTCGATGATCCCGATACTACCTGAAGGACTCAAAAACACGCCGCGCCGTGCAGTCCTACTCGTTCTGTTGCGCGTGCTTCGTCGTGACCCTGATCACGCCGTTCGCCGCGGCGGGATCGGTAGAGACCTTTGTCGCCGCCTCTCCCTTCAATATTTCGATGCTGGCGATTTCGTTCGGCGAGAGCGTCGCGAGCGATCCCGCGGGCGCAAGCACGCCATCGACGAACAGCAGGCCGGTGAAGCCCTTCGAGCTTGTCAGCGTCCCATGCTCGGTCTCGATTGTTCCTTCCTGGGCGCCCTTCTTGAACATGATCTTCATGGGCACGCCCTTCTTGCTGCTGTCGGCGGTGCTGACGTCCACGACCGTGAACGCGGTACCATCGCCTTTCACGCTCGCCGCGCCGGACTTCGTCACACTGACCCTCGCGATGCGATTCGAGCTCACGGCATGCGCTTCGGCCGCGGTCACGACAACACCGTCCACCTTGTAGACAACCTGTTGTGCCGCCTTTTCGTCGAGCAGCTTCGCCTGGACGGCCGCCTTCTCCGCGCTCGCCACATCCATCTTGTCGACTTCCGCGGACGTCGGGAGTCGTGCCTCACAGGCCATCACGATCGACAGCATGGCGATGGCGCCGAGCGCGCCCGTACGAACGAGAGTGAACCGCCGCTGTGTGTTCTTCATGGCGAGCAATCTCCGCTCCAAGTGTGAGGTCCTGTCCGCGAGCGCGAGCACGCCGACGCGGTGTCCGGCGCATCGGCCGGCGATGTCAATCAGCAGCGCACCGTAGGGCCGAGGCTGCACTCCACGGTTCAACACACGAGCATCGCAATCGAGCTCGATGGCGAGACGCAGGCGCGAGAGCGCCCACCAGACCGCTGGATGCCACGGGAGAATCGCTGCGACGATCAATCCGCCGACGGGAAGAAGCTGATCGCGCGCAGCGAGATGCTCGCGCTCGTGCACGATCACGAGACGCTGCTCATCGGGGCTTCGCTCGAGCAGCCAGCGCGGCACCACGATCTCCGGCGCCGAGAGGCCCATGACCGCAGGGCCAACCGTCGGCGTGATGCGCACCGGCGTGCCGAACACCTCGGCGAGCGGCCACGCGCGCCTGTCTCGATCGACTCGACGATTCACGACGACAAGAACGACCAGCATCACAGCGCTCATCACTCCCCATGCTATCGAGAGCGCAAACACGGCCGACGCAGGCAGACGCCTGTTGGCGGCCGCGATGAGCGCCGTAACGGAAGATCTCACCGCCTCGCGCCCCCGCTCGAGAACCGCCGCGAAGCCACGCGTCGGAAGTGCCGGTTCGACGACTGAGGCGACGCGATTCTGGGTGACGGGAATTTTGAATGCAGCGGGCGTAGCATCGCGTCTCGGGGCGACGACCGCCATGCAGACGATGCCGGCGAGCGCGCTCACCCAGACCCATCGGGTCGGCAGCGTCGTGCGACGGAGGATGCCGTCCACGGCGAGCGCCCCGCACGCCAGCAGCGTGCCCACGAGCAGCACGTACAGTGTCCATGCCATCGTCATGACTCCTCCTCGAGACGCTCGGCGAGCAGCCCGCGCATGCGCTCGAGCTCCTCGCGGCTCAGCTTCTTGTCGGAGACGAACTGCGCGAACATGCGCTCCGCGGAGCCGTGGAAGATCACGTCCTTGATGCGTGTGATCGCGCTGCCGCCGGCGCGCTCGGCACCGACGACGGCGAGATACTTGTACGCTCGCCCGTGGGCTTCATGTCGCACGAAGCCTTTCTCCTCGAGCGTCTGGAGCGCCGAGAGCACCGAGGTGTAGGCGAGCTTCTCGTCGAGCGCTTGTCGCACTTCGGCGACGGTCGCCGAGCCGAGGCGCCAGAGAATGCTCATCACTTCGAGCTCGCGCGGTGGAAAGTAGATATCGGACATGCAGGCTTTTGTCTACGGGTTCTTCCGTAGCATACGGCCGGCGGAACCTTTTGTCAACTGGTTTTTCCGTAGCAAAGCAGATCAACGCTGAATGTCGATGTCGCAGCGCACATGATTTTAACAGCTTGTAAGCCTGGCGGGCGACCAGCCTGGCGGCTGACACGCGGCAAGACGACGGCGCCAACGCTAGCTTGACACATGGCCGCCGATCATGACACCCAGAATCGCCGTGAGTTCCTCGGCTCCGTTGGCGCCCTGCTCGCGTCTACGCGGTTGGCTGGCATTCGCGGAAGTGGTGTCGCTGAGTTGACAAGACTCGGGCCCGTCGGCGTTCAGTTATACACCGTCCGCGGAGAACTTAAGAAAGATTTCGGCGGTACGCTCTCGCGTGTCGCTCAAATCGGATACAAAGAGGTCGAGTTCGCCGGCTACTTCGGGCACAGCCCTGAGGACGTCAGCTCGCTGTTGAAAGAGAACGGGCTCAGCGCGCCGTCAGCGCACATCGGGTTTCCGGTTCTCGGCGCGGAATGGGACAAGATCATCGCCGACGCCCTGGTGATTGGTCATCGCTACCTCGTCTGTCCCTCGATCGACGACAAATACCGGACGGTGGACGGTTACAAGCAGGTCGCCGAGTTGTTCAATCACGCCGGCGAGCGAGCGAGAAGTGCCGGCATCCAGTTCGGTTACCACAACCACATGTACGAGTTCACTGCCATAGACGGCCAGATTCCGTACGACCTGCTCATTGCACAGACAGACCCCGGTCTGGTTGTGATGGAGATGGATATCTTCTGGCTGCGAAGCGGAGGCGGCGACCCGCTGGACTACTTTGGGCGATATCCCGGGCGCTTCCCGATGCTGCACCTCAAGGACATGGACGCGGCAAAGAAAATGACAGACGTCGGGAAAGGCGTGATAGACTGGAAGACGATTCTCGGCCGTCGCGCCCTCGCGGGAACGAAACACATCTTCGTCGAACACGACGAGCCGAAAGATCCGTTCGCCAGCATTCGCGACAGCTATGCATATCTTCGGGCGCTCGACGTGTGATTCGTGACCTTGGCCCCCGCCTTGAACCGCCACCCTCTAGTGAAAGGGGGAAGTCTTGGGAGACCGATGAGACCGGTGAGGATTTTTTATTTTTGTTCCGCCGTTACCGTGCCCGCAGACAGATAGAGTGGCCCGCTAACGAGCGACTAGTGCCCCCCACCCACCATGCGTAGTTTTTTCCCGGACCATCAACTCACCCCGGGACTCCGATGACTCTGCTGGCGCCACCTCGCAAGACGTACGACGTGTGCATTGTCGGCTCCGGCGCTGGCGGAGGAATGGCGGCCTATGCTCTCACCAGGGCGGGCGCGAACGTCATCATGCTCGAGGCCGGCGGTCCCTGGTACGCATCGCGCGACTCGAGGATGCTGGTCCCCAGTTACACCTCCCCCAGGCGCGGTGGATCGACGAAGCTGCGGCCGTTCGGCGAGTTCGATGCGTGCGAAGGCGGATGGGAGATTGAAGGCGAACCATATACGACTGCCCCGGGTTCCCGTTTTCTCTGGTGGCGCGCGCGCATGCTCGGCGGACGGACCAACCATTGGGGCAGGATCTCGCTCCGCTTCGGACCCGACGACTTCAAGCGCAAAAGCCTCGATGGCATCGGCGACGACTGGCCGATCTCATACGACGACGTCGCACCGTATTTCGATCGGGTCGATCGACTGGTGGGGATCCACGGCAGCCGTGAGGGAATCCGCAACGAACCCGACGGCATCTTTCAGCCGCCGCCGGCTCCCCGCTGTTACGAGCTCCTCGTGAAGAAAGCCAGCGACAAGCTCAGGATTACGTGCATTCCCGCTCGGCGATCGGTCATCACGCAGCCGCTTGACGACCGCCAGGCCTGCCACTATTGCGGAAACTGCGGTCGCGGGTGCATGACGCGGTCAAACTTCTCGAGCCCCGACGTGCTCATCGCCCCGGCGCTCGCGACCGGGAACCTCACGCTGCTCACCAACGCCATGGTCCGCGAGGTCGTGGTCGGACCGGACGGGCTCGCCACGGGCGTGTCCTACGTCAACAAGCTCACCGGTGCGGAAATGCAGGTTCGCGCGCGGGTCGTGGTGCTTGCCGCGAGCGCGCTCGAATCGTCGCGCATCCTGCTCAACTCCAGAACGTCCCGTTTCCCACAGGGTCTGGCAAACTCGAGTGGCACAGTCGGAAAATACATAACAGACACCACCGGCAGCGACGTCTCCGGATACATCCCGGCGATGGAGAACCACGTCACGCACAACGAAGACGGCGCCGGCGACATGCACGTCTACATGCCGTGGTGGCTCGACAACAAGAAGCTCGATTTTCCGCGCGGATATCACATCGAGGTTGGAGGCGGGATCCGGGCGCCGGGTGCTGGCTTCATGGGCGGAATACATCGCTACCCGCCGGGCGGCGGTTACGGACAGAAGCTCAAGGAAGACTACCGGCGGTACTACGGCGCGACGATCAGCTTCTCCGGTCGAGGCGAGATGATCCCCAACGACAACAGCTATTGCGAGATCGATCCAAATGTCGTGGACCGGTTCGGAATCCCGGTGCTGCGGTTCCACTGGAAGTGGCAGGACTACGAGCTGAACCAGGTTCGGCACATGCAGCAGACGTTTCGCGCGCTGATCTCGGAGATGGGCGGCACAGTGTTCAATCCGATGCCGACGAAAGAGCAGGAGTATGGCATTGCCGCCGGCGGCCAGATCATCCACGAGTTGGGCGGCACCCGCATGGGCGGCGATCCGAAGACGTCGGTCGTGAACGCGAACTGCCAGACGCATGACGTGAAGAATTTGTTCGTCGCCGACGGCGGACCGTTCGTGTCACAGGCGGACAAGAACCCCACGTGGACGATTCTGGCGCTGGCGTGGCGCACATCGGATTACATCTCCGATCAGATGAAGAGGAAAGCGTTATGACGACGATGCTGGACCGCCGGGAGGCGGTGAAGGCGCTCGCTCTCCTTCCCATCGCGTTCAGGTGGGACCTGTCAGTGTCGCAGCTCGAGCGGGCCGCACAGGTTTTTCGCGACGCGGAGAGCCTGCCACCGATCTACGCTCCGAAGTTTTTCACTGCAGGGGAGTGGAAAACGGTCCGTATGCTGGCCGACTACATCATTCCTCGCGACGAGCGGTCGGGGAGCGCAACCGACGCAAAGGTTCCTGAGTACATGGACTTTCTGCTGTCCGACAAGGACGCGTCGGAGTCCAGCAAGATCGCCATGCGCGGTGGCCTGGCCTGGCTCGACTTCCAGTGCATCGAGCGTTTCGGCACTTCATTCGTTCGTTCTGCCGAATCCCAGCGGAAGCAGGTGCTCGATGACATCGCGTGGCCGGCAAAAGCACGTCCCGAAATGAGCCAGGGCGTGGCGTTCTTCAATCGCTTCCGTGATCTCACGGCGAGCGGGTTTTTCTCCAGCGAAATGGGATGGAAGGACGTCCGCTACGTTGGCAACACTTTCAATCCCATCTGGACTGGCTGCCCACCCGAAGCCATGGCCAAGCTCGGCGTCACGATGGACGTGATGAAGACCCGCATCGCGCCCGAGTGAGCGCAAGGCTCGGAATCGGGTTCATCGGAAGCGGCTTCAACGCTCGCTTCCACATCCAGGCTTTCACCGGGGTCCGCGACGCCGACGTCCTCGGAGTCTGGAGTCCCAATCCGCGGAACGCCGCTGCAACAGCGGCGCTCGCCCGCAGCCTCCAGGTAGGTGATGCCCGCGCCTATCGCTCCATTCGCGCGATGGTCGCAGACCCGCGCATCGACGCCATCTGGCTGTGCGGCCCCAATCACACCCGCATCGCCAACGTCGAGGAAATAGTCGCCGCCATTCGCGACGGTGACGGCGAGCTTCTGGGCCTGGCGTGTGAGAAGCCGCTCGCGCGCAACGTCGCTGAAGCGAAGGTCGTCGCGCGCCTCGCAAAAAGCGTAAGTCTCAACACGGGTTATCTCGAGAACCAGCTTTTTGCCCCGGAGATCACACGCGGCAAACAGCTCATCTGGGCGAGAGGCGCAGCTCTCACAGGCCGGCCTTATCTCGCGCGCGCCGCAGAGGAGCACAGCGGGCCGCACATGCCCTGGTTCTGGCAGGGCTCGCTCCAGGGCGGCGGTGTTCTCAACGACATGATGTGCCATTCCGTGGAAGTCGTGCGGCATCTGCTCACTGCTCCAGGAGCGCGCCGCTCTTCGATACGGCCGGTGCGCATCACCGGCCACGTTGCTTCGCTCAAGTGGACCCGCCCCGCATATGCAAGGCGGTTATCGGCCGCCATGGGAAAGGACGTGAATTACCGCCGTCATCCCGCCGAGGATTTTGCGCGGGCAACGATCGAGTACGAGGCCAACAGCGGAGAGCGTCTCGTCGGCGAGGTCACTACTTCGTGGAGCTTCGTCGGCGCCGGACTGAGGCTTTCGGCTGAGCTGCTCGGCCCGGAGTACTCGATGTCGTGGAACACGCTCGACAGCGGGCTCAAGCTTTTCTTCAGCCGGCAGGTAAAAGGCAACGCGGGAGAAGATCTCGTGGAGAAGCAGAACGCCGAAGTGGGAATGATGCCGGTCGTGGCAGAAGAGGCTGCGGCATATGGCTACGAGGCAGAGAATCGCCACTTCGTGCGCGCGTTCCTCGCCGGCGAACCGCCGATGTTGACGTTCGACGACGGCGTGGAGGTGATGCGAATACTCATGACGGCGTACATGAGTGCGGCGAAAGGCCGCACGCTCGACTTCCCGCCGCGCGGCCTGGACTCGTTCGTTCCTGATGTTGCCCGGGGAAAGTGGAAACCGTAGCTGTTCAGCTACAGGTCGTCTGCTTCTGCACCCCAAAGTTCACTGAACCGCGGACCGTCGTGTCGGCGGTGGCGACAGCCGTAACTGTCTCCGTGCCGCCAACAAGAGAACACTTCGCTGTGACGAGTCCCGCGGCATTTATGTCTGCCAGCGCAGCATCCGATACCCGCCAGCTCACTGTCGTCGGTATGCCGGGATCAGCATCGAATCGTGCGGTGAGCTGGCGACTCGTGCCGGGCGTTGACAGGAAATCGGCTCCAAACACCGCTATGGAGCGAATAGACGGCGCACCCGGCGCGAGTTGAAGCGTGAGCGGAAGCTGAAGCGTCTTGACGCTGCAGTCTCCGGCCTGAACAACGACGTTCGACAATACTGTATCGCGATAGAACGGCCTGCTCACGCGCACCGAGAACGTTCCCGCATAAGTGTATCCGGCCGGCACGTGCAGTGTATCGATGCCGGTCGTCACTACGGAGTCGTTGCCGTTGTGGACGATTACTGTCGTGCCGAGTGCTTCGCCGCGTCCGAACTTGTCGCGCACAACGACGTCGATACCGGGGAGGTAGACAATGACCCCCGGTGCCGACATGTCGAAGCACGTCGCCTTCGCCGTGTCGTGATCGCATGCCACGAGGCCGGCTTCAATGAACAGAGCCACCATTCCCGACAGACAGAGCCGCGGCCGAGCAGCTGAAGACCTCTTCATCGAGCTATAGAGGTAACGGCTCGGGCATCGGCTGCTCCCCAATTTCAACCGGCGCTGCCGGCGCCGGCCGG
>DATBZT010000134.1:0-14505 GCA_036513055.1 Gemmatimonadaceae bacterium
CTCTCGGATTCCTGGAGTACCGGTTATAACGGAACAATTGCCTTGGGGCTTTCATCTGTTGGATCGCCGCTCGGACTTCGTTTTGAGGGATCGTACAACAAGTTCATTGGCCGTAACGATACCTTCAATAATCAGCCCGACTACCGAATCATCGACGGAACAGCAAACGTGGTTTACGCCCTGCCAGGAATGGGGATTACGCCCTATCTGATTGGCGGAGTGGGATACTACAGCCTGAAGGAAGACCTGCCAAATTTTTCATCCGTCAATAAGTTCGGAGTCAACGGTGGCGTCGGTGCCATGTTTCCGCTCAGCGGCTTCAACACTTACGTGGAAGCCAGAATCCATGACGTCTTCACGGATGTGAACTCAACCTGGTTCATTCCCGTCACTTTTGGGATCATGTTCTAGAAGCTGGGAACCGTTGCACAAGAAGGGGCGCCAGGTCATCCTGGCGCCCCCTTTTTAAGCAGAGTTCGATTGTAATCAAATCGCCCTGAGGTTGAGCTCGTTTCCTCTGGGTGTTTCCCTGGCGGGCTTGATCGCATTGCGTGCCGCCTCGAGCTGGCGGTGCACAGCGTCAGGCCCGGTTCCGCCAGGGATATCGCGTCGAGATATCGAATTACCAGGCTCCAGCCACTCGTAGACGTCTGCTTCGAAGAGCGGGCTCGCTGCCAGATAGGAACTGATTTCCAGATCTCCAAGCTCACACCGTCTGCTTTCCGCTTCGCGAATGAGCATTCCGACAGCTTCGTGCGCCTGCCGAAATGTTCTTCCTTTCATCACCAGGTAATCGGCCAAGTCAGTCGCCATCATCGTACTCGACAGTGCCTCCCGCATCCGCGCCTCGTCAAAACTGAGCTCTGCGAGCGTTCCGGCAACTGCCGGAAGCACCAGTGTCATCAGGTCGACAGCGTCGAACAGGGCGCGCTTGTCGTCCTGCAAGTCCTTGTTGTAGCCGCTTGGCAGGCCTTTTAGCATGCCAAGTGTCGAGACCAGGTCGCCGAGCGCTCGTGCTCCGGAGCCCCGGGCGAGCTCGAGCGCGTCCGGGTTGCGCTTCTGCGGCATCATGCTGGAGCCAGTCGTGAATCCTTCGCCGAAACGCACGAAACCAAACTCGCTCGAGCCATAAAGGATGAGATCTTCGGCGAGCCGCGAGAGGTGCGCTGCCATGAGGGCCACGACAAAGAGCATTTCGGCGACGAAATCCCGATCACCGACCGCGTCGATGCTGTTCGGAGAAAGCGATGTGAAACCGAGGCTGCCCTGAAGCAGCACCCGTGAGATGGGATATGCCGAACCCGCGATCGCCCCGGAGCCGAGGGGCAGAACGGCAGCGCTCCGGGCAACGGCAGCGACGCGGTTGCGATCGCGCTCGAGCGGCCAGAAATGAGACAACATCCAGTGGGCGGCGGAAACCGGCTGTGCCCGCTGGAGGTGGGTGTAAGCCGGCATATGAGTCTGCTCGAGCCGACTCGCCTGGTCGACCATCACCCGTTGCAGTGCTCGTACTGCTGAATCCAGAGTGACGCAGGCTTCCATTGTCCAGAGCCTGGTTGCTGTCGCGACCTGATCGTTGCGGCTGCGTCCGGTATGGAGCTTGGAGGCAACGTCTCCGATCTCTTCGTGGAGTAAACGGTCGATCATCGTGTGAATGTCTTCGTCGGACGCCGCCGGCTCGGCGCCGGCAGCAAGCCGGTCTCTCACGGTGGCTAGACCGTGCTCGATCAGCTTGCTCTCTTCGAGCGTGAGCACACCGGCACCCCAAAGAGCCATCGCCCACGCCTGGGACAGGCGAATATCCGCTGGCCAGAGACGAAAATCGATTCCGATTGACCGATTGAGCGCTTCCAAGGCCTGAGCGGTTGGAATGGAGAACCTTCCGCCCCAGAGCTTGTGAGAACGCGGCTCGTCAGCCATCAGCTAGTCTTGCCAGGATGCCGCCAGAACAGGAGCATCATCCTGAGTGGGGACGGGAGCGACGGCGCGTGCCGCCAGCTCCTGATCACGGAGCGCACGAACCCGGCTGGGCAGGGAATAAAGGCGGATGAATCCGCCCGCATCGCTCTGCTTGTAGACGTCGTCTTCTCCGAAAGTGACGAATCGCTCGTCATAGAGCGCGTATTCACTCGCCCTGCTGACGATGGTCACGTTGCCCTTGTAAAGACGAAGCGTGACACCGCCAGTGACGCGATCCTGGGTGATGTTGACGAAAGCATCATAAGCCTCGCGCTCGGTGGTCCACCAACGTCCCTCGTAGACGAGGTCGGCATAGCGTGGAGCGATCAGGTCCTTTGCGGCAAGAGTTCGGCGATCCAGGATGAGCTGCTCGAGCTCACTGTGAGCGGCGTAGAGCAGGGTACCGCCTGGCGTTTCGTAAACTCCCCTCGATTTCATTCCAACAAGCCGGTCTTCGACAAGATCGATGCGGCCGACACCATGGCGTCCACCGATCTCGTTCAGCGTGGAGAGGATGGAAACCGGATCGAGGAAAGTCCCGTTTACGGCAACCGGAGTTCCCTTGTTGAATCCAATGGTGACGTTCTCGGGCTCGTTCGGTGCCGCCTCGGGAGACACGGTGAGCATGAAGAGGTCTGCTGGTGGGGGCTGGGCTGGATCTTCGAGCACTCCACCCTCGTGCGAAATGTGCCAGATATTCCGGTCACGCGAGTAGATCTTTTCGCGTGACGCTGTGACTGGGACGTTGTGCTTCTTCGCGTACTCGAGCGCATCCTCGCGGCTTCGAATGTCCCATTCGCGCCAGGGAGCAATCACCGGCAGCTCCGGGGCAAACGCCGCATAGGTGAGCTCGAACCGGACCTGGTCGTTGCCCTTTCCGGTACATCCGTGGGCAAGGGCATCCGCACCGATGCGCCGCGCAACTTCTACTTGCCGGCGGGCGAGAAGCGGCCGGCCCATGGAGGTACCGAGCAGGTACTTTCGTCCGTAGATGGCACCCGCACGCAGGGTAGGCCAGATGAAATCCGTGACGAATTCGTCGCGCAGATCCTCGATGTAGCACTCCTCCGCCCCCGAGGCGATCGCCTTTTCGCGAACTCCTTCGAGCTCGTCGCCCTGGCCGATATCCCCGGCTACGCAAACGATCCGGGCATCGTAGTGTTCCTTGAGCCACGGAACGATGATGGAAGTATCCAACCCGCCTGAATAGGCGAGAACGATTGTCTGGGTCATGTGGCCTCTAAATAACTATTCATAGATTACGTATATTTAATCATATTCCTGAAATGCGTCAATGCTGGCAGGCGGAGCTCCATCTCGCCCCGCGTCGCGTAAAGTAGTATCGTCAGCGGGACCGGAGGGGGTACAAGTCATGGGCAACAAACGAGAGCGCCAGTCGGCAATTCTGGAAACCGTCAACTCCAGGCTGGTAAGCAGCCAGGAGGATCTCCGAAAGCTGCTCCTTCACCGGGGGTGGGACGTCACCCAGGCCACACTTTCACGTGACTTGCGAGAGCTGCGACTGGCGCGGGTGCCGACGCCCGAAGGCGCACGCTATGCCGTGACCGATGGGACCATCGAGGAAAGTCGCGTCGCCCTGGAAACGCTGCTTCCCCAGCTCTTTCTTCGAATAGACGGCGTGAGCGAGATGATCGTCCTTCGAACAGTGCCCGGAGGTGCCCAGCCGATCGCTGCCGCCCTTGACGGAGAAGGCTGGACCGACATCCTCGGCACCATTGGCGGTGACGACACGATCCTCATAGTCTGCCGGTCGGGTGTTGCGCGGGACCGGGTGCTCAGGCGTCTCAAGTCTCTGGCGGGAGAGCCCTGATCGGCAGCTGAATGCCGGGCCAGCCTGGTGCCGGCGGCCAAAACGAAAGTCGGTGACCAACGGCCGATTGACGTCACCTTAGTGCAATGTTATGCATTAGGAGTGCATAAATTCCCGGTAGGTATTCTGGGAGCTAGCGGCTATGTCGGCCGGGAGCTCTGTCGCCTGGTGCTCGAGCATCAATCGCTCGAGCTCGTGTTCGCGTCGGCCAGCTCCCAGGCTGGGCAGAAGGTGCGTGTGGCGCGACGAGAAATCACTTTCACCGCGACCGAGGATGCGACCCTGGGCGATGCCGACCTGATTTTCAGTGCACTGCCACACGGCGCGTCCGAAGATTGGGTAAACCGGGCAGCCGCGAGCGGGGCAAAGGTAGTAGACCTCTCGTCAGACCTGCGGCCGGGGAACCACGAGCGCGAGTGTGTCCCATACGGCCTGACCGAGCTCATGCGCGATGAAATCGCCTCGGCGTCTATCGTTGCCAATCCCGGGTGCTATCCAACCGCCATACTTATCGCGCTGGCGCCACTTATGAAGCGCGGGCTGACCGTGCCCGGGGCGACGATCTCCATTTCGGCTGCCAGCGGCGTGACTGGTGCCGGGTTCACACCGCGGCCCGAGCTGCTGTTCGCGGAAGTTGCAGAAGATTTCCGTGCATATGCCGTTGGCAACGAGCACCGGCATCTGAAGGAGATGCGAACGGTCTCGAAAAAACTTGGCGGCGACAATGACCTCCTGTTCATTCCACATCTTCTGCCAGTCGCGCGGGGCATTCTCGCCACGATAACGGTCCCGGTGACGGAGCTTGTAGACCAGCCGCTAGAGATCTGGGAAGACGCGTATTCAGGAGAACCTTTCATCGAAGTCATCCCGGAGACTCCGGCGCTGCGGGACGTTGTCCGCAGGAACGTGGTCCGGGTCAACGCTACGTACGCCAAGGGCATGCGTCAGCCGACGCTGATCGTGACAGCGGCAATCGACAACCTCATCAAGGGCGCAGCGGGCCAGGCAGTGCAGAACGCGAACATAATGCTCGGACTGGGCGAGACGATGGGACTTCCGGCATGAGACGCGTTGTCAAGATTGGCGGAAGAGCGCAATCAGCGCCGGACCTGGTGAGCAGGATTGCCGACGCATGGAAAGCGACGCCGAAATCATTCTGTGTCGTGCACGGGGGCGGTGACGAAATCAGCGCGATGCAACGACGCGTTGGTGCAGAGCCGTCATTTCTGAACGGGCGACGGGTCACCACGAGAGAAGACATAGACACGGTCCGAATGGTTCTTTCGGGGCTGGTCAACAAGAGACTCGTGTCAGCCCTGGTGGCTGCAGGTGTGCCAGCGGTGGGAATTTCTGGTGAAGATGCGGGAATGATCGCCGCTACTCCGATCGATGCAGATGGTCTGGGCAGGGCGGGGAAGCCAGTCAGTGTGAATGTGGATCTCATAAGAACGCTTCTCGATGCGGGCTATCTGCCGGTCATTTCTCCTCTGGCGAGTGAGGATGGTGGCGCGGCCGGCGAAGCACTGAACGTGAACGGTGATGACGCGGCGGCGGCAATCGCCATTGCCCTGGGCGGAGCCGAGCTTCTTCTGGTTGCCGATGTTGCCGGTGTGCTCGACGAAGGTGGATTTCCAATGTCGTCGATCGCGCCGATGGAAGCCTCCAAGCTGATTCACGTCGGCGTGATAAACCGCGGAATGCGAGCAAAATTGGAGGCGGGCTTCGCCGCCCTGACGGGCGGAGTAACGCGCGTACGCATTTCGACTCTGGACGGGCTCAGCAACCCGGCCGAAGGCACTCAACTAGCATTGAGCCTTACATGACTTCACTCACTGATGCGGGCGCGCCGCCGGACAAACCGGCAGCGGCGGAACTTCCGATACTTGGCACGTACAAGCGCGCGCCGATGCAGTTCGTGCGCGGGGAAGGCGTGGAGCTTGTTGACGTCGCGGGGAAGCGATATCTCGACCTGGGAAGCGGAATAGCGGTAAACGCGCTCGGGTATGGCGATGCCGGCGTAAGGAAGGCGATAGTCGCCGCGCTCGACACCGGGCTCATTCACGTCTCGAATCTTTACCGAACGGAGCCAGCCGAAACTCTGGCAGCCTCGCTCGTTGCTCAGTCTTTCGCGGACAAGGTGTTCTTCTGCAACTCGGGCGCGGAAGCAAACGAAGGGGCTTTCAAGTTTGCGCGGCGCTGGGGTCGCAGTGTCAGCTCCGGCGCAAAGACTGGAATTGTCGCACTCCGGGGGAGTTTCCACGGCCGGCTTTTCGCCTCTCTCGCCGCGACAGACCGGCCGTCGTACCGGGCCCCTTTCCGTCCTCTGGCTGGAGGCATTAGCATCTGCGAACGGGACCCGCGGGCTCTCGACGTCGCGCTGGATGGTGATTCCGTAGCAGCTGTGATCGTGGAACCAGTTCAGGGTGAAGGAGGAGTGCGAGTTCTTGAAGAAAGCCTGTTGGAGGAATTGCGGCGGCTCACGTCGGAACGCGGAATTGCGCTCGTGTTCGATGAGATTCAGTGCGGGCTCGGACGACTGGGAACGCTGTTCGCCTACGAGAGCTTTGGCATCGTTCCGGACATGGTCACGATCGCAAAGCCGCTCGCGGGCGGGCTTCCGATGGGAGCAATCCTGGTAACGGCAGAGATCGGCTCCGTGATAAAGCCGGGCGATCATGGGACGACATTCGGTGGCGGGCCGCTCGTTGCTCGAGCGGCCATCGAAGTGCTGCGGCGGGTTTCCGATCCGGCCCTGCTCAAGGACATACGCGACAATGGAGCATGGTTCGGCGAGATGCTCCGTGGAATTGCAAAGCGGACAGGCAAGGTGCGCGCAATCCGCGGCATGGGATACATGTGGGGTATCGATGTCGTGGAGAAAGCAAGCGACGTGATCGAGCGCGGCTGGGATGCAGGCGTGCTGATCCTCAGTGCCGGAGACCACACCCTGCGCCTTCTCCCGCCTCTCGTCATGAGCCGGGATGATCTGAGCCGCGGGGCGGCGCTGCTGGAACAAGTCCTAGGCTGAGCCAGGCGTGTTCCGGCGGGAGCATTCGCGCGAGTGATTGGCCAGCGCTAACATAGGGCAGACATCTCTCCCGGGTTTTCCAATGGCACCACACCGTCTCGCTCTAGTGTCCATCGTAGTGCTTGCTGCCGGCTGCGCAACGCAACCTCCAGTGGCGATGTCTCCCGCATCGTTCGAGGCGTCAGACACCATCGAGGCCCGGCGGCTTTTCGAAGAAAACATCGATGCCATCCACAAGCGAGACAGACCGCGATATCTCGCCACCTACCTCCACGCGTCAACACTCGTGCGCAATGGACCCGCGGGATTGCAACTCGGGTATGACAACTGGAGCGCGATACAGGACACCGCGTGGCCCGACACTCTGGTCGCCGAAAGAATGCGTGTAGTTCCTGTCGCCCGAGGCGTTGTGTACGGCACTTACTGTTACCGGGTCACCCAGAACAAGACAACCACCAGCGGAGTGTCGGAGAGGGTCTTCATCAAGACGCTGACGGGGTGGAAGATCGCAGTGACGACGGCATTTGGTCTGAGCGCCGGGGAGCCAGAGCAGTGCAAATAGGGGTTTTTCGCGGTGCGACCTAGCAGACCGAAGCTGAAAGGTCTCTGGCAGGCGTTTGACGAAACGACATTCGGCCAGGATCGCACGCTCAACCTGAGGGAATCGTTACCGTCAGCCGTCGAAGCACGGGCACGTGCGGAGTCGTGGCTTCGGATGCGTCAGGTGATGAAGCCGGGCGAGGTGCTCGTAATCACCGGACGTGGAAATCAGAGCGTCGGCGGAATTGGAGTCATAAGGGAGACGATCATGGCACTGCTCCCATCGCTTCGCAGGCGCGGAGTAGTGCAGGGCTGGCGAGAGCACACGCCGGGATCGATTGTCGTCACTCTCGCCCCGGTGACGACGCTGCTCGGAGCGCCCAGGCGAAACAAAGAACAAGTGCCCGAAGACTCACGGCAGGGCAGTCGAGTTCCCGAATCACTCGCGGCACTCGAGCCGGAGACTGTTTTACTGCTTCGCCATTTGGCAATCCGGACAATAGAGTCGCTTGGCGTTATCGATGCGACTCCTTTTGTGGAAGAGGAAATGCTGCGGACGTTTGGAACATTGTCGAAGACGATTCCAGTGAGCACGGATCGCGAGGGAACGCTGCAGCGCGCGCTGCGAAGCGCAATCGACGAGATGGAAAGCTAGATACAGCTTGTTGCGGGGACTGTAAGGGTTCCAATGAATCGGTTGCAGAAATACGGCCCGGACATTGCTTCATGAGACCCGCGTCTCCAAAGCCAGTACCGAGCCCAATGCAGAATACGCAGGCATTCAAGAACAGCTCGCAGCTCACCCAGGAAAATCTGGTCGCTCTCGCTGTCTACGGTGCAAAAACAGTGTGGCCGGCGAATTTCCAGATTTATCAAAAAGGGGCAAGGGCCGACGGATTTTCCGTGGTGTTGCGCGGACATGTGATATTGCGCAACCGGATGCGATCCGGGCGCGGATTTGTTCCTGCCGTAGTCGCCGCGGGCGAGACCTTTGGCATCGAAGGTCTGACGCCCAGGGCCAGGTACGTAACGGATGCGTATTCCGGCGAAAATACGGAATCGCTTTTTGTTGCCACCGCGAAGTTTCGCGAGCTCGTTCGCGAAAAACCCGGCCAGGCGCTATCACTCATTGGACAGTTGCTCAGTGAGCGAGCTGATGCGATCGAGCGACTGCACGAGCTGGCGTCGCAGAATGTGGAGCAGCGACTGATGTCGGCGCTGCACCGGCTGTCGCGTGATCGCTCCCTGGTTACACAGGATGGAAGCCTCAGGCTGGAAGTGCAGCACCATCGTCTGCTTTGCGAGATGGTCGGCGCGACGAGGGAGTCGATTGCGCTTGCGCTTGGCCGGCTCGTAGGAACAGGAACAGCCAAGCGAAACGGGAACGCTTTTCTCGTCGCGTCCATCCGACTCAACGGCGATATTTCGGATGACATTCCGGCCGATGACGCAATTCCGGTGGTGGCCGAGAGATGGAGACCTTCACCGTAGGCGATGTCTTCAACAGCTGAATCCGGCGATGGCATAATCGCCGGTGCCGAAACGATAGACCTGCAGGGGGCGAATTCCAACGGAGTTCTCCTCCTGCACGGCTTTGGGGATACGCCCCAGACGCTGGGACTTCTGGCAGATCATCTCCACGGTGCAGGCTTTGGCGTTCGTGCGCCGGTGCTGCCGGGCCACGGTCGCTCCGTTGAGGCGTTCACCCGGTCCCGGCGTGTGGAGTGGCTGGATTTCGCCCGCCACGAGCTTGTCGATTTTCGACGGAGATACCCGAGCGTGGCAATTCTCGGTCTCTCCATGGGCGGAGCGATTGCGTCGCTGCTGGCAGTCGAGAACAGCAATCTTCGCGCGCTCGTCCTCGTCGCTCCGTATCTTGGAATGCGACTGAGCTACAGGGTGATCTCCGCCTTGTCCTGGATCTGGGGTCCGTTTGCCGGGACGGTGAAATCGAACAGCCCACGCTCGATTCATGACCCGGCGGAGAGAGCGAAAAACCTCGGCTACGGAGTGTACAACGGGCGTCTCTTGTACGAGCTGTGGCGGCTCACGTACCAGGCCTGGCGAGCACTTCCACTTATCCACATACCGACGCTGCTGATTCAGTCGAGAGAAGACCCTCGGATAGCGACGTCGACTGCCGAGCGGTCCTTCGAGTTACTGGGCACTGCCGACAAGCGCCTAGTACTGACCGTGGGCGCAGGTCACATCATTACAGTGGACTACGGTCGCGAGCAGGTATTTCAGGAAGCATGCGAGTGGATCGAGACGCACATGCAGGTTGAGGTGGCGACCGCGTAAATCACGCGGTCGCCGGCGTTCGGCTCAGGTGTGTTCCTGAACGAATTCCTTTGTGGCGTCGACCGCCTGGGTGACGCTGTCCACGGCCTGCTCGACCACTCCGGTTGCCACTCTCTGCACGCGTTCGGCAATCGACTTTGCCTGAGTCGTCACGCGCTTGGCGGCACGTCCTGCCGCCGCGGCCCGACTGCTGCTTCCCGATGATTTCCGTTTGGCGCCGCGTTTGGCGGCTTTCCTTGTGCTCTTGCGAGCCGGAGCAGCCTTGCGGGCTCCAGTTGTTTTCTTCGAGACAGCAGGTTTCCGTGATCTGGCGCGCTTGCGGGCAGATGTTGCCTTGCGCGTGGAGCCGCGCTTAGTGGACGCTCGCTTCCTCCGAACGGAAGTCTTGCGGCTACGTGTGCTGGTCTTGGTTTTTCTGCCGCTTTTCGAGCCACCGCGCGACGACTTCCTGGCTGCAGCCATGATTTGAGCTCCGAGGTAGAAATGTTCGCATCGATGTCCAATGCCAAACCTATAGCAACTTCCGCGCACAAAGCATTCATCGTGGGGAAAATCAACGGAAATGAACGGCTATGGACGAGGATCAGTCGTGCCGTCTGGTCTCTCCGGGAGCAAGAAGCCACAACCGTTCAGGGGAGAATCCTGCCCTGGACCACAAATTCCGGAGACGCCGGGGCGGTTCGTCGAGCGGCTCGTCCGTGAGTCGGAATGTGCCCCAGTGCGACGGGATAAACACGCACTCATCATTGCCGGCGGTTTTGGCAATACCGGACCATGCAGCAACCGCCTCTTCCGGATTCATGTGTACGGCCTGCATGAACCAGCGTGGATCGTATGCACCAATCGGAAGGATCGCTGCGTCGAATGGTCCAAAACGGCCGGCGATGTCAGCGAAATCCGGATGAAAGGCGGTATCACCCGCAAAAAAAACGCGGCGGTCGCCAAGGCCTATCACCCAGCCCGACCAGAGCGTGGCATTGCGATTCCATGGATAACGACCGGAGAAGTGCCGGGCAGGCGTGCAAAAAGCCGAAATTTCTCCGAAGCTGTAGCTCTCCCACCAGTCGAGCTCGATCACATCTCTTGCGCCACGTTTTCGGAAGAACGCAGAGACTCCCAGAGGGGTGATCCATTTCGCCAGAGGATACCGGTCGATCAGAAAGCGCGTGGTGGCATCGTCGAGGTGATCGTAATGGTCGTGCGATATGAAGACGGCGTTGACAGGCGGAAGCTCCTCGAGAGGAACGCCCGGTGGGGTATGCCGACGAGGGCCGGCGAAAGGGACCGGTGATGCTCGCTCACTCCAGATAGGGTCGGTGAGCACGCTGATGCCTGCCGACTGAATAAGAAATGTGCTATGGCCTATCCAGGTAACGGAGAGTGCATGGTCGTCGAGCCTGGAGATGGCGGAATTCGGCACGACGGATCGAAGGATGTCAGGTCCTGTAGGCCGGCGTTTGCGGGTCAGGATCCATTTGAGGAAACTGCCGAATCCGTGTGCCGGCGACGACGGCCAGGGATTTCTATATCCACCTCGAAGATCGTGATGCGCGGGACGCGAAGCACCGAGGGCTTGCTCAGTCATTGATTCAACCCTAACACTTTTTTCAGGAATTTCTGATGCCAAGAGAGTTTCTGGGCCTTTGGGTGAATCGACTGCATTCATGTACTTCCGCAGTTGCGGGAGATCGAGCGGCAATTTGCAACAGATTGAGCTATCGCACCGGAGAGCCGCAGACTCAGGCTGGAATGACTTCCCTCATGGCGCTGAGGTTTTCTGCCAGATGGTCGAGAGATCGCATGCCAACAAGGGCAGCGGCAACTGGCAGCGAACGCACGAATGCAATCGCGCGTTGAGCGTCAGTGTCCAGAGAAGGAAATGCAGCGGCAAGCTCGGCGGGCAGACTGTGGGTCAACTGAGACTGCATCAGCGACGCGCTCGCAATCACTGACACACCAAGCTCCGCAGCCGCCTCGAGCAGCGGAACCTGCCTTCCGGAAATGGACTGCGTGGGGATCCGTATACCTTCGGTCATAGCGAGGTTGATGGGAAGTTGCACGACACGGAAATGGTGCGATGGACCTCCGGCATCCCGCGCAACGCTGACAATCTCCTCGAGGCTCAAATGGCCGGCACTTGCGGGATGTACCCGGAAACCGGTCCACGTGGCGCAGCCATAGGAGCGGATTGTGCCCACGGCAACCTGCGACTCGAGCTCCACGAATGCTCGCAGCAACGCTTCGTGAAAGGGCTGAGGCGCGAGTGTGGAACGCTGCTGCTCGGGATTATGGAGGTAGTAAATATCTATCGTCCCAATGCCGAGATTATGGAGGCTCCGCTGGATCTGATCCGCAAGGAATGAAGGTGCTATCGAATGTCCTCCGGCGACGACATCCGCTGCAGTCATCACCCCGCGATCGAAGTACTCTGACGCGAGGTACCCGTCGTACAGGGCACGCGAAGCCGGAGGTGAGCCTTCGAGCGGTATGTAGCCGCCCTTTGTCGAGACGACAATCTCGTCGCGATGTGCTAATCCGAGATCTACTGCACGGCGAATGGCTCTGCCGACCGCCCGCTCGGAGCGCTGACAACGATAGTTGATGGCCGTGTCGATCAGATTGAAACCGCGCTCAACTCCAGCGGCAAGAACGGTCACGTATCTTGCATCCTCGGCATCATTACAGTCGCCGAGGTAGGTGCCCATGCCGATGGACGAGACAAGATTGCCGCCGGCAAGAGGGCGATAGGAATCTGAAGAATGGCCGACAGCAAATCGCCTGGCAAAACGAGCCGTTCCGCTCGAAGTAGCGTGCCCGGCGATGGCGTTACCGGTTCCCGGACTCTTCTTGCGGGGTCGCTCTTGGGGGGTCGGCATCTGGGCGACACGGTACCGGCAAAGGACTAACGCCGCAAGGGTGCGGGCAATCGACAGTGTTCAGCAATCCGGACTCATCTGATACGGCAACAATTTTCTCAGGGTGCACATCGTGAAGGTCATCTCAATACTGCTGCTTCTCGGATCGTTAGGGTGTGCGTCGCAACAAACGGCAATCAGAGCCGCTCCCGAAACGATGACGGCAGTCCGGGTGGACACTCTGGCGCCGGTGACATTCTCGATCGCCAGATCCGCACGTGACCAGACGGCGGACGAATTCTATCCGCTGTCGCGAATAGAATGGCCCGGACCCAATCGCTATCGGTCGGCAAACGGTTCACCCGGTCCTGATTACTGGCAGCAGCGCGCTGACTATCGACTTGCGGCAACGCTCGACACCGTCTCCCAATCCATAAGTGGAAGCGTCCAGGTCCGGTACACGAACAATTCGCCGGATACGCTGCATTACGTCTGGCTGCAACTGGACCAGAACCTGTATCGGCCGGGAAGTGACGGCTCGATGCTGTTTGCGGCCGAGTCGAGGTGGGGTGTACGAGGATTTCAGGGAGGATATGATCTGCGCGACGTTCGCGTGAACGGGCAGACGGTAACACCACGATTGCACGACACCATGATGCAGCTGGTGCTGCCGGCCCCGCTCGGCCCCAAGGGTGGGATCGTGACGCTCGCGATGAGTTTCAGCTTCAAAGTTCCGGAGCACGGGTCAGATCGAATGGGTCGTGACGGACCGCTCTACGAGATTGCGCAGTGGTATCCGCGAATGGCTGTGTACGATGACGTGAAGGGCTGGAATACGGACCCCTACCTTGGCCAGGGGGAGTTTTATCTGGAATATGGCGACATCGATTTTTCCGTAACCGTGCCGGCGGGCTACACGGTTGCGGCGAGCGGGACGCTCCAGAATCCACGGGATGTTCTCACGCGGGCCCAGCAGGAGCGGCTGGCGGAGGCGTCAAGGACGCAGCAGGTAATCGCGATAACCAGTACCAGCGAATCGCAGGCGCGTGTCACACCTGGTACAAAGACGTGGCACTTCCGCGCTGAAGAAGTGAGAGACGTGGCCTGGGCTGCCGCTCCCGACTTCCGGTGGGACGCGACGAGCTGGAATGGGATCCTCACACAGGCCTACTACGAATGGCCGAAAGCCGGCAAATCGTGGGAAGCGGGGGCTGAGGAAACCCAGTGGACGATTCGACATTACTCGGAGACGTTTTTCCCCTTTCCATACCCGCAGGCAACAAGCGTCGCAGGCCCGGTTGGCGGAATGGAATATCCGATGTTCGTGATGGTGGCCGCCGGTGAGGATTCCATGTCGACGTTCAGCACGATCAACCACGAGCAAGGCCACGAATGGTTTCCGATGCTGGTGGGGTCGAACGAGAGGCGCTACGCGTGGATGGATGAAGGGTTCAATACCTACATCAACACTTTCGCCAAAGAGCTGCGGTGGCGCGACACAGTGATGATCGGGAGCATGGTGGCCAACTGGAAAGCGGCAGTGGACGCCGGAAATGACGTGCCGCTGATGACGGCGGCCGATAACATCCCGGCAGCGGCGCTCGGCGCGATCGGCTACCGGAAACCGGCCGTGCTGCTGTTGACGCTTCGCAATCAGGTGATAGGGCCGGAGCTGTTCGACGCGGCTTTTCGCGGATACATCAAGGCGTGGGCGTTCAAGCACCCGACTCCAGGGGATTTCTTTCGAACGATCGAGAATGCAACCGGCCGCGATCTGTCGTGGTACTGGCGGGGCTTCTGGTACACGACCGATGTGCTGGATGTAGGCATCGATAGTGTAAGCCAGGCCAATCAGGCGGGCCAGAATGTCGTTGTGCTGTCGCTTCACCGCATGACGTCGATCCTGTTTCCGGTTCGGCTTCGGCTGAAGTACGCCGACGGCCGCACCGGCGATTTTACACTTCCCGTGAACGTTTGGGCAAATGGTGATC
>DATBZT010000135.1:0-4749 GCA_036513055.1 Gemmatimonadaceae bacterium
CAGGCGAACCGTCACTTGCCCGATGATTCCAATCACCGAAAAAGCCACTGTGACAATTCCCAGCCACGTAATGATGTCGAGCGGCACATACGAGAACGAGAAGATCGCCTTTCGAGCCCAGCCCATGTTCCTCATGAACGAATTCGTTGTGCGACCAAACATTCTCTCCGGCCTGATATACGGAACGCCGGTCTGACGGAACCCAACCCATGCACGGAGTCCGCGCATGAACCGGTTATTCTCAGGCAGGTTCTTGAGAACGTCCACCACCCGCCGGTCTATCAACGAGAAGTCGCCGGCGTCGAGCGGGATAGGCACGTACGAAGCCGCCCGGAAGATCCGGTAGAAGGCCTTGTAGGAAACCTGGAGAAAACTGCTCGCACGGCGCTTCACACGGTTGCCATAGACTACTTCGAACCCCTCCAACCACTTCTCGTAGAACTCTGGAATCAGCTCCGGTGGGTCCTGGAGGTCCCCGTCCAGCAGAATCACAGCGTCGCCGGTGGCGATCCGCATTCCGCTGGTGAAGGCGCTTTGCGACCCGAAGTTCCGCGAATGATTGATGACAACGACGCGTTTGTCAGTGGCTGCCAGGTTTGCCAGCACTTCCGCTGCATCGTCGGGGCTCGCGTCATTGACAAAAATGATCTCGTAGTCGACGGAAAGCTGTTTGAATACGGCGGTGAGTCGCTCGTGCATTACCGGAACAGCCGGTGCATCGCGATAGCAGGCGATGACGGCTGACAGTTTCTTCCGGCCGGGCTTGTCGTGACCGTAGCGATAGACGTCGAGCTCTCGACCCGAAGTTCGATGGACCGACATACCGTTTGGCGCGATGCGGTCATTCGAGTCTGCCATGACCGTCAAATGGGAAGAGAAACCAGCATGCGCCTCGCTGTGTCAGCCAGCGCCTGACTCGAAATACCATTGGCATTGTTGAGAAAACGCTCGCTCCCACTCACTCCGTGTGCCCCGCTGCGCACTCCACAGCGTTCCAGCCGACAGCTGATTCCCCGCTCGGCGATCACTTCCGCGACGAGCGAGCCGACGCCGCCGACGAGATAATGGGCTTCGGCCGTGATCACGATTGGAAAGCGGGCGAGCGTCGCCGCGAGGTCATCCACCGGCGCGGGATTCACCGACGCCACCACCACCACCGCGGCCTCGATTCCTTCTGCCGACAGCAGCTCGGCCGCAGCCACTGCTTCGATGGCAATTCCCCCCAGCGCAACGATGACGAGATCGTGTCCGTCCCTCACGAGCTGAGTGTGGCCGAGCTCGAACTCACCATTGAGCCCTGGCACTTTCGCCTTCTCATTCTTGCCGAGTCGATAGTATATGGGCGATGGAAGGTCCCATGTGGCTCGGAGGGCAGAGCCGGCCTGTTCGAAGTCCGCCGGCGCGATCAGACACAGGTCGGGCTGCATCCGCCAGGCTCCCACGTCTTCCAGGGCGTGGTGTGTCGGCCCGGCGCTGCCATATTCGAAACCGCCTCCTATTCCGACTATGCGAACCGGAAACCGATGCATCACCGGACCATTCCGGATGAACTCGTAAGGCCGGAGACTTGCGAACGTGGCAATCGAATACACGAAGGGGATAAAACCCGCTTCCGCGAGCCCGGTCGCCAGCCCGACCATGTTCTGTTCCGCGACCCCGACGTTGAAGAACTGTTCCGGGTGGCTGTCAGCAAACGTCTCCAGAACTGTATAGCCAAGATCCGCGGTCAACAACAGAATCCGTGGATCGGTGGAAGCCAGTTCGGAGAGCGTCCTTATGAACGTATCGCGCACGTCAGTTTTCTATCTCGGACACCGCAAGCTGGTACTCTTCGTCCGACATCGGCCAGTAGTGCCACTTGATCTGACCCTGCATGTATGAGACACCCTTGCCGAATGTCGTCTTTGCAATGAGCATGTGCGGCGGACCGGTGATGGTGTCGAGCTTCCCTACAGCGTCGGTGATCGCGGCAACATCGTGACCATCGATCTCGTGGACGTCCCAGCCGAACGCGGACCATCTGTCGGCCATGTGAGAGAGATCGAGAACGTCCTTCGTGTAGCCGAGCGCTTGTTGTGCGTTCACGTCGATCATGCCGACAAGGTTCGATAGCTTGTGGTGCGCCGCGAACATGGCGGCTTCCCACACCGATCCCTCGTTGCATTCGGCATCGCTCAGCAGTACGAAAACCCGTCGCGAGGAACGTTGAAGGCGGCCGGCGAGGGCCGCTCCCGCGCCCATCGAAAGGCCCTGACCCAGCGAGCCGGTCGCAAAGTCAACGCCGAACAATCCATGCTCGGGATGCACGCCCAGCAGGCTTCCGTCGCCGCAATACGTGGCCAGCTGCTCGGTGGTGAGCCATCCACGCAGATGGAGAGCGGCGTACAGTCCAAGCGCCGCATGACCCTTGGAGAGGATGAAGCGGTCTCGCTGGGGATCGCGAGGCGTCTGAATCTTCAGGATTCCGCCATACAGCGCCGCGAGCAGATCGGCGATGGAGAGCGCTGAACCTATATGACCGACATTCGCACGCTTCGACTCGCGAAGTACGATCCGTCTGATCTGCTGGTGCATTGGAGAGGGGCCGTCGTGAACCGGGGTGGGCATTATTGACTCCGCGCGCCCACGATAACAATACCATTTTGAAGTACAATACCCGGCCTGGGCTTGGTCCGGATGCACGGCGCGCGTCGCGCGACAGTAAACTTAGAAAAGACCACCTCAATCGCAAGCTGCAGGAGTGCGTATTCGCGATGACAATCGACCGCCGAACCTTCATTTCGCTCACTGGTGGAGCCGTCGCCGGCGCAGCCGGACATCCTCTGAATCCGATGATGGCCCATGCGCTGACATCCGATGCAGCGGCGGGCGCAGTCGCGGGGCTCGTCGCCGCCCCCGCCAACTGCTGCGGACTCACCGTCAACGTGCGAGCTGCGCCATATCTGGCAAAGGGAGACGGCCACACCAACGATACGGCGGCGATAACCGCGGCGGTGAACGCTGTCGCCGCGGCCGGCGGCGGAGTGATCGACCTGCCGGCGGGCACATACCTCGTCGACTCGATCCGCATTCCGAAAATCCGCGGCGGCACGATCAGGCTCGTCGGCCAGGGCTGGAGCTACGACGCCGGCGCCAATACTCATCTCATCAGCGCAAGTGCGTCTCCAATGTTCGTTCCCGGCGGCGGAGTGAATGGTGTGGAGCTTTCGCTCGTTCACCTCGATGGCAACAATGTGGGGACATATGGGTGGTACGGAGACGCCGGCAACAAGACGCGCCTGCTGAATGTTCTGGTGGATCGCTTCACCAAGTGCGGCGTGTACTTCAATCAGGGGCTGTGCGAGCTGCGGCAGTCGTACGTGCGATTCAACTTGGGGCTAGGCGTGCGCGCGAGCAGCGACGGATGGATCTCGGGCACCGAAATCGGCTCCAACGGCGGCGCAGGACTCGTCGTTGCCGGAGGAGGTAATCGAATCAGCGACAATCTCATCAACTCCAACGGCTCGTACGGCATTCATATAACCGGCCAGTACGCCGGCAACCTCATCAACTCGATCATCGGCGGCTACCTCGGCGAGAACGTCGGCCAGAACATCATGATCGAAGGACTTTCGCCCGCCAACCGGAACGTCGGCTATACGTCGATCGTGGGCTGCTACATCCAGCAGACGGGACCGAAGCGCGCGGGCGGCATCGCCGTGAAATCCGCGCGGCAGACGCAGATCATGGGGATCAACTACGTCGGTGGTGACAACGATACGGGATGCGTCCGCATGGAGTCCTGCGATTCGTCCCAGATCGTCGGCGTGGCGTCCTCCTACTCCTCGGGCAACATCGTGCGGCTGATCGGCTGCGACGACGTCAGCGTTTCGAGCGTGACCTCGCGCGACAACGCATCAGCGCGTACCAGCGTCGACGACAGCTTCGCCATTCGCGTCGATTCGGGATGTCACCGCTGTTCGCTCACCGACGTTCGGGTAACCGACGCCCGCAGCGAGCCGCGCGCACGGGGGGTGAAGAACCTCGGCGTCGGCACCGTGGTGCTGGGCGCTTATTCGTTTACGGGCGCGCCTGGTCCGGACTCGTTTGGGGACGCGGCAGTGATGACGTACGACGTGCAGTCGAATCAGTGGCGGACCCGGGGCGCGGGGGGCCGATAGCCATCCACGACACGATCCAGTCTGAGTTCTCGAACCGCCTCTCTTCGTGCCGCGTGCGCTCGATTTGCGCGAGAAGCGCGGCGTATCCCGCTATCGTGTCGTGCTTGCTGTGGATCAGCCATCCACCCTCCGGATTGCTTTTCGCGTTCCGGTCGATGTAAACCTGGCGGCGGGCCGCCGGGAGGCTGCCGATTATCTCGTACGGCTTCGGCAGCCAGGATTGGCTGCTCATGACGGCCCCACGCCCCTCCGCAGTAGTCCAAGCCGGCAGCATCAGACGACCGTCGCCAACCCGGACATACGAGTCGCCAGGCTGTGCACCCGCGTCGAAAAGAAGTGCGAGGAGTGACGGCTCCATTCGCGGAAGCTGATCGGTAAAGCGCGACGGCGGCAGCTGCCGTTGATTCAGCGCGGCAGCAAATCCGGAGTGCCCGAGAGTCAACGTGACCGGCATTGCGAAGGCCGGCACCATCCCGGCCACAATCATTGCATACCACCGGGTGGAGCGGTCGGCACCGATCATCCGGAGCGCAATCGCCGTGCAGAAGAGAAGAAACGGTGCCAGACTGAGGGCGTTCGCCGGGTGACT
>DATBZT010000136.1:0-2960 GCA_036513055.1 Gemmatimonadaceae bacterium
CGAGATCGGTCTCGACCGCATCCCGGCGGAGCAGATCCTGGATCTCCACTTCACGAAGCCCGGTGGCGTTACCCTGCCTTGAGATGATCTCGGGGAGGCTCGGCACCGTTCGTGTCGGGATGCCGCAGCTGAGCGCGGCACGCACCACCTGCCGAATCACCGTGCCCGGCGCAGACGGCATGGCAATGATTATTTCGGCTACGCCAAAGCGCTCGACGATCTCCGGAATGTGGGCGAGAGGCCCGAACACCGGCAGCCCGGCAAGCATGTGACCGTGCTTCGATGCGTCGCTGTCGACAAACCCAATCGGCTCGAGTCCGAGCTGGGAGGTTGCGAAAAGCTCCTTGACTACGAGCTTGCCGGCGTCGCCGGCACCAGCGATGAGAACGCGCTTTCCGCCCTCGTGTCGTCTCCGGCGAAGCGAGCCCTGGCGGGTGACGCGCACCATGAGGCGCGGAAAGGCTAGCAGTGCGCCGGTGAGGAACGTGTCGATGAATACGACGGAGAAGGGAACGCGAGTCGCTGTGAGATGAAATACCGGCAGGACGACGAGGCCGACCAGTCCCGCGACGACTCCTCCGCCAAGCGCCGCCACCGCAATCGGCTTGAGCTCGCCGACGCTGGCGTGCCGCCACAGCCGCCGGTACATGCCCGCGGCGTAGAAGATCAGCAGCCGCAGCGGTATCGCGAGCAAAAGGTAAAGTCCGACGAGTCGGAAATTGTCGCTGATCCATCGAGCGTCCTCGAATCGCACAAGGAACGCCAGAAGGGGCGCCACGATCACCGAGGCGGTGTCGGCTACGAATAGATGTCTGTTGCGGAGAGACTTCAGCGTCAAAATTTTGCGGTCAGACGAGGGTCAATTTAGGAGAACTTTCACGCACCGTGACTGCCAGGCATTCTGGCAAGGCAAGGGACATGCCGCGTCCAATCTACGCTGCCTTGACGGACGCACAACCCGGATGTCACACATTGGCCAATACTTACGCGATCCGCCATAGGACAAATTGCGATTGACTGACGCCAACCGCCATGTGACATTTCCCCGGCTTCCCCATTACCGTTCAATAATCATGCTGGCCGCCCGCCCAAGCCCGAAGCGGTCGATGACCATTGCGGGCCAGCATCGCCAAGCCAACTACATGAAAACAGCGTTAATCACCGGAGTCACGGGCCAGGACGGCGCTTACCTCGCCCGGCTGCTGCTCGCAAAGGGTTACTTGGTCCACGGCGTGAAACGCCGCGCGTCGCAGTTCAACACGCAGCGTGTGGACGGAATCTATGCCGAGCCCCAGGATGTGCACTCCCGGTTCGTGTTGCACTACGGCGACCTTACCGACTCCACCAATCTCATCCGCATCGTTCAGGAGACGCAGCCGGACGAGATTTACAATCTGGCCGCCCAGAGTCACGTCCAGGTTTCGTTCGAGACCCCGGAGTATACGGGCAACGCCGACGCCCTCGGCACCCTCCGTCTTCTCGAGGCACTCAGAATCCTCGGCATGCTCGACAGGGTGCGGTTCTATCAGGCGTCGACTTCGGAGATGTTCGGGCGCGTTCAGGAGGTCCCGCAGTCCGAGACCACGCCGTTTTATCCCCGCTCTCCTTATGGCGTAGCAAAGCTTTACGCACACTGGATCACGGTCAATTACCGCGAAGCCTATGGTGTGTATGCGTCGTCCGGCATCCTGTTCAATCACGAGTCCCCCATCCGTGGCGAGACATTCGTCACCCGCAAGATCACCATGGCTGCTGCCCGCATCCGCGAGGGACGGCAGGACCGGTTGTACCTGGGCAACCTCGACGCCAGGCGGGACTGGGGATTTGCCGGGGACTACGTTGAAGGCATGTGGCGAATGCTCCAGAGCGATATTCCGGACGACTATGTGCTTGCCACCGGCGAGACGCACAGCGTGCGCGAGTTCTGCCATCTGGCATTTGCCCGGGCCGGAATCGACCTCGATTTCCGTGGCGAAGGCGCCGCTGAGACTGGCGTGGACATGGCCACGGGGCGCGAGGTGATCTCCATTGATCCGCGATATATCCGGCTCGCCGAGGTGGATCTGCTGCTTGGTGATCCCCGGAAGGCGCAGGCCGGGCTGGGCTGGACCCGAACGGTTGGCTTCACGGAGCTGGTCGAGATGATGGTAGACGCCGACGTAGCCACCGTGCAGTCCGGAATTCCGTTCACGGTCGAGTCGTCGGATTCGGCGCTGCAGGCCCTCCTTAAGTGACCGCGGCCCGATCCACGCGCTGTTTCGTCGCCGGTCACCGTGGTCTTGTCGGCTCCGCCATCGTGCGCGCCCTGGCCGCCGCGAAGTACCCCGAGCCACTCGTAAGAACGCGGGGGGAGCTCGACCTGCTCGATCAGGCAGCCGTGCGCGCCTTTTTTGCCGAGACGCGTCCCGAGGTTGTGTTTCTCGCCGCGGCGAGGGTAGGAGGTATCCAGGCGAACAACACGCAGCGCTGGGATTTCATCTACGAGAATCTCGTTGTAGAGACGAACGTGCTGGGGGCCGCGCTCGAATCTGGCGTCGAGCGTCTGGTGTTTCTGGGCAGCTCGTGCATCTATCCCCGCATGGCACCGCAGCCAATTCGCGAAGACTATCTGTTGACCGGCCCTCTCGAGGAAACGAACGAGCCGTACGCCATCGCCAAGATCGCGGGCGTCAAGCTCGTTGAGGCTGCGCGGGCGCAGCATGGCCGCGACTGGGTCTCAATCATGCCGACGAATCTCTACGGCCCGAACGACAACTTCGACCTGGAGACCTCGCACGTCCTGCCGGCTTTCATCCGCAAGTTTCATGAGGCGAAGGAAGCGCGCAACGCCGGCCGGGACGCGAGCGTCACGCTGTGGGGAACCGGTTCGGTGCGGCGCGAGTTTCTTCATGTAGACGACGCCGCGAGGGCCTGCATCGCGCTGATGGAGTCCCGTGCGACGGGGTTGTTCAATGCAGGAT
>DATBZT010000137.1:0-16147 GCA_036513055.1 Gemmatimonadaceae bacterium
TCTCCGGGCCTACTCCTTTCTCCTTTCCCCAGAGCACGGAGCGTGCTACGAGCCTCGCGATGCCGGCTTCGGTCAGCGCCAGATGCGTCAGTACCTCTGCCACAGACCACGTTCCATCACGCGGACGCATCTCGGCAAACGACGGATGCACGTGTGCCACTGCGTCGAGAAGCTGTGCGCGGCTCGAGTTCAGGTAACCAACAATTTCAACCAGGCGTTTCTGCACGATCCTCCTTTGATTCCGTGCTCTCGAAGATGTCGAGAAGCTCGTTCATCGCAGTCTCCCCGCGGTCACGGGCATACCAGGTTCGAACTTCACGATACCTCTCGTCCTTTGGAAGCGCGAGGCCATGGCCCACTACCCATCGCTGAAGCGGCCCCGGTCTCGGACCCCACCACCCGCGCTCCACGAAATCCTTGTCGAGAACCATGATTACCGGAATCGATCGCGTTGCGCCGGTGAGGTGTCGGTCCATGAGATCGGGGTTGGCGTCGCGACCAATTATGCGCATCTGCAACAGGGAAACGGCTTCGGTGAGCCGGGCAATCCCGGGCAGTATGTTGATCGAGTCGCCGCACCAGTCCTCGTTCAGCACGAGCAGGTGCCACGGCTGGGGGCTCATCTCACGCACTCGCGCGACGATCGAATCGGGAACGGTGCTTCGCTTGTAGAGGGCGTCCCACAGCAACGCATTGTCTTTCGGGCGAGCCAGAAACTCGGCAAACGTTTCCCCGCCAAAAAATCGCTCCGTGAGAGCCGGCCCGGGCAGGTTGCCATTGTGTCCCGGGTCAGTCACGCAACATGTCCACGTGCCAGATGTCGTCTTCGGTGTATGGCTCCGACACCCGGCGAAAACCGAATTCCTCGTAGAACCCTTCCAGATACATCTGGGCTGCAACGCGCACCGCGGTGCCCCACTCCGCCTCTGCGATTCGCTCCAGAGCTTCGACCATCAGTGCCTTTCCAAGGCCCGAGCCGCGGGCTGCCGGATGCGTCAGGACCCGGCCAATCGAGGCTTCCGTGTATTTCGCTCCTGGCGGAAAGAGGCGCGCGTAAGCGGACAACAACAAACCGTCTGGAGTATTCCGCCAGCCGAGGAGATGGAGGGCCATGTGATCGGAGCCGTCGGCGTCGAGATACGGGCACTGCTGCTCGACGACGAACACACGCTGCCGAACCTGCATTACGGCATAGAGCTCGCCGGCGGTGAGCTCATCGAACGGGCTGAACTGCCACGTGACCGTCAGTTCAGTGGGACTGGATTTCGTTGGCATGAGGACTGTCACGCAATATACGAATGCCCGGCGAAGCCTTACCAGCCAACGAACACCACGAGATATTCTCCAGATGCCATTCACCGGACTCGATGCCCGTGTCTTTGCCGGGCTGACTGTCGCGTTCTCTCTTGCCGGCTGCGCCACCGCCGGAACAACTCCCAGCTCGAATCAAACGGGAGCCGGATACGAAACAAACACCGGCGTCGAGATTGGACTGCACAGCGATCCGGCGCTCGCCTCGCTCATTGCCGAGATTTCTCCGGAGCGCATCCGGGAAACCGATTCGGCGCTCGTCTCGTTTGGAACGCGCCACGCGATGAGCGACACAACGAGCGCGACGAGAGGAATCGGCGCCGCCCGCCGATACCTGCTGGGCAAGCTCGCCGGCTACAGCCGGGACTGCGGTGGATGTCTGAGAGTGGAGTACGACCCGGCCATTGTCGAGGTCACGCGACACCCCCAAAAGCCGAAGATCAACGTGGTCAATGTCCTCGCATGGCTTCCGGGGCGCGATACGACGAGGGTGCTGGTGATGGGCGGCCATTATGACTCCTGCGTTTGCAGTCTGAATCGATTCGACTCGACATCCGACGCGCCCGGTGCGGACGATGACGGCTCCGGGACTTCAGCCGTAGTCGAGCTGGCGCGGGTTTTTTCGCGACGATATCCAAAAGGACTCGACGCAACGGTTATCTTCGCCCTGTATTCAGGAGAGGAGCTGGGGCTGCTCGGCTCGACGCACCTCGCGGCGCGGCTGCACGCGCAGAAATACAGCGTCGTGGCGGGAATGACGGACGATATCGTCGGCAACGTCGTGGCCGATGACGGACGCGTCGACTCGACATCGATCAGGATTTTCGGCGCGGAGCCCGATACCAGCTCGAGTCACGAGCTGGCACGGTACGCGTGGGCGGTCGGCAGTTTCTATGATGGGGGCTTCACCGTGCTTCCCGTCTATCGTCTGGACCGCATTTCGCGAGGTGGCGA
Organism: Gemmatimonadaceae bacterium; assembly: GCA_036513055.1. Lineage (GTDB taxonomy): Bacteria > Gemmatimonadota > Gemmatimonadetes > Gemmatimonadales > Gemmatimonadaceae > UBA4720. The sequence continues at coordinate 2,266 of DATBZT010000137.1, forward strand.
CCACGCACCCTTTGTCGCCCTGCACGACCCGGGACTTCGGTTTACGGAGCGACTCGAGAACTACAAACGCCAGCATCTGCCGACAGACCGCTTTGCTGACGTGAACTTCGGCTATGTGACAAAGGTCGCCCGGCTCAACGCCGCCGTAGTCGGATCTCTCGCGAGCGCCCCGGCGGCGCCGGACAGCGCGAGAGCGAGGCGAGACCAGCCGTCAGGCGGGCAGAAATGGATGCTCACATGGAAGCCGGCTCCCGGGGCCACCGGTTATGAGGTACTGATCCGGAGGACGTTCGCACCAACATGGGAGCAAGTCATTCCCGTAGGGACTGCCACATCCTATCTGCTTTCCGATCAGCTCGACGACCTCTGGGCGGCCGTTCGCTCAGTGGGAGCGAGCGGCCACCGTTCCTTGGCGGCGATTTTCTCGCCGCCAAGGGCCCCTACGCCGCAGTAGCGGACGAGACGGTCAGCGGAGACCGGTCGGCGGCGTACATGTAGTCCCGCGTGAGAGGCATCTCCGAGCGCCCTTCAGCATCGGGCTTCACGAGCAGCGCCTGAATGAGATTGAGTCGCCCGTGGGCAAAGCTGTGCGCGGCGCCCGCCATGTAAAGGCGCCATACCCGATACGTGCGCTCTCCGGCGATTCGTATCGCTTCGCTCGCCTTTGCTTCGAGCCCGCTGCTCCAGTGCCGCAATGTCATCGCGTAGTGCTCGCGCAGACTTTCGACATCGCGCAGCTCGAAGCCGACGCGCTCCGCGCTTGCGATGACGTGGGCAACCGGAACAAGCTTGCCCTCCGGGAAAACGTATTTCTGGATGAACGCGTCCCGTTTCCAGAGCCGTCCCTTGACCCTTTCGATCACGGGTTGACACTCGGGTCGATGCAGGCTCACTATGGCGTGGTTCATGAAGAGGCCGCCGGGCTTGAGCACGCGATACACGGCGTCGAAGTAGCCTGCCTGAAGCTCCGGCTGGACGTGCTCCATCATTCCCACCGAGGCCGCGCGATCGAACTCCGGCGTCTTGCCCATGTCGCGGTAGTCGCGAAGCTCGATTCGACATCTGTCTGAGAGGCCCGCCGCGGCGATTCGTTGAGTTCCGAGTGCTGCCTGTGCCTTGCTCAGGGTTATTCCGACGGCGTCGACTCCGTAGTTCTGGGCGGCGTGCATGATCAAGGCACCCCAGCCGCAGCCAACGTCGAGCATTTTCATCCCGGGCTCGAGACGGAGCTTGCGGCAGATATGATCCAGCTTTGCGAGCTGAGCCTCTTCGAGACTTTGATCGGGATGCTGGAAATACGCGCACGTGTAGACCATCCGCGGATCCAGCCACAGCTGGTAGAAATCATTGCCGACGTCGTAATGATATTGAATCGCCTTTTCGTCGCCGGGCCGTCGCGTGATCCGCTCGAGACCGCGCGAAAAACGGGTGCCCTTCACTTCCCGGGGTGCAGTACTCGGATCATTTGGCAGGGCGACGAGCTTGCGCAGCAATCGCGCGAATTGAGCCGGTGATTGCAGCCGGCCTCCGATCGCGTCGCCGAGATGAATCGCCGCCTCGGTTCTCCCCTCGATGTCGACATCTCCGGAGATGAACGCCTCGACTATTGCGAGCTCCGACGGAGGAAGGAGCATTCGGCGGAGCGCTCCGGGGCGCGCGAATGCGATCGTGAATTCAGGCGTCGAGGTTTTCCCGGCGGGCTCGAACGTTCCGTCCCAATAGCGCACGGCGAAAGTCCGCTCATTCGTCGGCCCGAAAATCATGGCGACGACTTTCTGGCTTTGCGGGACTCTTGCATCGGGCACGGATTTCGAGAGCTCTGGCTTGGCCGGCGACAATGATTCGCGGATGTCAAAACCCGGTCCATCGGGCTGTGCCGATGCAGCCCGATGGTGCGGCGCTGCTTCCTTGTTCGACGCTGCCGACCCGTTCGCGTCCCTGTCGCCGAGATCCAATGTATGCTGCATTGACATGTATGCCTCCAGGAGTCAGGCATTGAGTTCAGACAACACCGCTATTCGCCGCAAGGTGTCGGCCAGCGCGGGTCCGCCATCTGGGGTCCCATATATATCGTAAGTCGCCTCAACAGTTTCGCAAGAAGACCGCCAGTGTCGTGCTGCTTGACGCGCGGGTGCCGGAGGGGCCTCTTTCTTTACTTCTTTCTTCACAGTAAATGCACGCAGCCAAGGCCGGTGCTTTGGATCGCCTTCCACTGGTGGGGAGGGCATCCGAGCTGTCGTTGCTCTCCGAAGCGCTGGCCGAAGCCTGGAACGGCACCGGACAGACGGTCTTTCTTGCTGGAGAGGGCGGCGTGGGCAAGACCCGCGTCGCCTCAGCTGCAGCCGAAGAGGCGGAAAAACGGGGATGGAACGTCGCCTACGGCCGTTCCTATGCCGTGGAAACCGGAATCCCTTACGCATTGTTTTCGGACGCACTTCTTCCCCTGCTGAAGAAGCTCGATCCCTCGACGCTGTCGGTCCTTACGCGCGGCGGCGCGGCCGAGCTTGCATATCTGTTTCCCGCCCTCGCCACCGGGAACGAGCGCGAACGTGTCGGCGCTGGAATGGATGCGTCCGACCTGAAGGCCCGCCTGCTCTGGAATTTCAGTCAGTTCCTCGGCCGGTACGCCGCAAAGAAACCCCTCTGCATCGTGCTCGAGAATCTTCAATGGACCGACGCCTCCTCCCTCGAGCTTTTCCATTTCGTGGCGCGCCAGGCAAGGGAGCAACGCGTTGCTCTCATCGCCACCTACACCGACACGGAAGCCGACGCCAACCCGGTTCTTCGCACGACTGAACAATCTCTCCTCAGGCTGGGGGTGGCATCACGATGCCATGTCGATCCGCTCTCTCAAACCGAGGTGGCCGAGATACTCCAGGCCGTGTTCTCCATCGATCCGGCATCCATCCGGCCCTTCACCGCCCTCCTTTATGGCTGGACTCGCGGCAATCCATTCTTCATCGAGGAGACGCTCAAGTCGCTGATAGAGTCCGGCGCGCTGACATATTCCGGAGGCCACTGGAGCGGCTGGGAGGTGGAATCGCTCAACCTGCCGCCCACCATTCGTGACGCAGTGGTTGGCCGTCTCGACCGTTTGTCGCCGGATGCAAGAGAGATCGCGAATCTCGCCGCGGTAATCGGGACTAGTGTGCCATTCGAGCGCCTGCGCGCCGTGTCGTCGATGGAAGAATCGGAGCTCGCATTGCTGCTGGACGAACTTTCGGTGCAGCGAATACTGGAAGAGCGAGACAGCACCGCGGGAGCGAGCTACGACTTCACGCACCCGATACTTCAGCAGGTGACCTATAACGCTCTTGGTGCCGCGCGCGCACGGCTGCTCCACGCTCGCGTGGGCGAAGCGCTCGAGTCCTTCTACGGAAACCGGGCCATTGCACACGCCGGCGAGCTCGCACTTCACTTCTCGCGGGCGCACACGTTCGCGCCAAAAGCCGTCCGCTATTTATGCGAGGCCGGGCGCTCGGCGCTGGCGACGTACGCCAACCGTGAAGCTGCCGGTCACCTCGGTAACGCTCTCGAGCAGATCGATTCAAGTGGTGAGGATGCTCCCGAGCGACTCGAGATTGTCAGTAATCTTGCCCGCGCGCGACAGCGCCTGGGCGATTATGACGGAGCGATCGACCTCTGGGCAGTCGTCAGGGAAAGCGCGATCGCGAACGGCGACCTGTCCGGCCTTGCTTCCATCGAGCATCGAATGGGCCTTGCCTGTTACTGGAGCGGCCGCACCGATGACGCTCTCGTCCATTACGCAGCGGGATTGCGGGCGGCCCGGGGAGCGTCAGACGCCACCGTTCTCGTTCGGCTCCATCTCGCCAAAGGAATCTGTCTTCAGGACCTCGGCCGGCTCGACGCTTCAAAGGCAGAGGTGGAAGCCGCTCTTGCCGCCGCTGAGAAATCGGGAGACCAGGCCCTGCTCGCGCGGGCCCATCGCGCCCTGCTGCTGCTGTACGCCTGGTCCGGGCCGGCGAGCCTGGCGCGCGAGCACGGAGAAAAGGCACTGGCTTTGGCGACAAGCCTGGGTGACAACATGCTCGCCTGGACTGCTCACTGGGGCATGGGGCTTCTCGCCGGACTCATGAGTGACGCTCCTTCGGTCGCGGCCAACATTGCTGAATGCGAGCGACTGGAGGAGCAGCTTCGGTCGCCGCTGCTTCCGCTGTGGACGGCCGAAATCTCCATCCAGTACGCTACGGCAATGGGCGACTGGGACAATGGCATTGCCACCGGCGAGCGCACGATTGCTCTCGCGCAGGCACTCGGCCAGCGGACTCTTGTGCCACGCCTGCTGGTGTGGACGGGACTGATCTACCTCTGGCGGAACGATCTCGTGAAGGCGAAAAGCTACTTCGACCGCGCCTGGGAACTTTCCGGCGCCGGCCGCGATTCGGCAGAGTACGCCGACGTGCCTACTGTCGTGCCGGCTCACATGGGACTTGCGGCATATCACCTCGAGACGCGGGACTTCGATGAGGCAATTCGCATTGGCGAAGCCGGTCTGGCGATTGCCGATCGTTCGGGGTACGTGTCGTGGTCGCTGCAATGGCTGCTGCCGGTTGTCGGGGAAGCGGCCCTTTGGAAGAACGACTTCGCGCGAGCGGAAAAGCACTCGGCGAGAATGCGCAGGGATGCAACCCGGCTCAATAACAAGGTGGGGTTGGCTGTCGCCGATGCATGCGACGGAATGCTGCGTTTCTACAGGGACGGCGACCCCGAGGGCGCACAGCCCCTCCTTCGGGCGGCAATAGAAGCTCTGGACGCCATCCCGCTTCCCGACACAGCCGCACGGATCCGTCGTGTGCTGGCCGCCGCACTGCGCGACTCCGACGACCGGGAAGGAGCGACGAAGGAGCTCAGGAAAGCACACGATGTCTTTGCCCGCACCGGCGCGGCGGGTTCGCTGGCGAGAGTCAGGGACGACCTTCGTGCCATAGGCATCCGGCCGCCGGCACGCTCGGCAGCGGCGGGCGCAGCCGGACTCACGGGCCGGGAGACGGAGATTGCCAGAATGGTGGCGCAGCGGAAGTCGAACAAGGAGATCGGCTCGGCGCTCGACATCTCCGCTCGAACGGTGAGCACTCATCTGTCGAACATCTTCCTCAAGCTCGGGGTCGGCTCTCGCGGTGAGCTTGCCGATGTCGCCCGATCCGCCGGTATCCTGGAGAGCTGAGCCGACGGGAGCGAGCCTCGCTACTTGACCTGCGCCGCCCTCGCCTGGCGCACCATCTCCTTTACCTCCGCCATCAGCACCGCACCATTATATGGTATCCCATCTTTTATCGTCCACTCCACGCCGCCGGTTTTGATCGCCTTGCCGTCCTTCATCTCCTCGACACCGGTGGGATACAGCACCTTGAGGTTCTCGAGCGGATTTCCATTCACCACGATCAGGTCCGCCAGCCAGCCCACTTTCACCCGGCCCAGCCGGTCTTCTTCGCCAAGAATCTTCGCGTTGTTCCCGGTGGCGTGCTGGATGACCTTGATCGTGTTGAACCCGGCTTCCTGGTGCAGCTCCAGCTCGCGAATCAGCCCGAACCCGTACATCTGGTAGATGAATCCGGCGTCGTCCCCTGCGCCGATGAGGCCACCGCGCCGTTCGAACTCACGCAACGCATTCTCCCAGATCCGGTAGTTCTCCTTCCAGAATGTTTCGTCGGTTGACGTCCACCCGATGAAATACGATCCGTGGTTCTCCGGGTTCGGCTTGAAATACTGCTCCAGCGTCGGATGCAGGTAGTCGATGAACCACGGCTGAGTCCTGGCTCTCTGCAAGTCCCGGCTCGCCTCGTAGATGTCGAGTGTCGGCACCCACGCGACGTGGGCTGCGACCATCGAATCCAGCACCTGCATCAGCTTCGTTGAATCCGCCTCGCGCCAGAGATGTCCGGCGTAGCGAAAGCGATCCACTTCGTTTCGATAATTGTAGCTCGACGGAAAATTCTGGACGCGGTCCTCGATCGCCGCGTCGGGAACGCCATACCAGTGCTCGATGCTCGTGGTGCCGAGCCGGATGTCGTCCCACGCGTTGGTTTCTTCCACTCCCGCGTGATGCGCGACGCGGAGTCCGAGCTTGTGCGACTCATCCTCCATCGCCGCCATCAGGTCCCGGTCGATTCCGAGGATCTTGATGCCATCCACGCCCATCTTCTTCAGGTCGCGAATGCGCTGCCTCGCTTCTTCAGGAGTTCGCGGTACCGGCGGATTGCTGAAGCGACCGTACACGAAAATCCGCGGACTGGGTACCTCGGCCCGCGCGCTGCGCCCGCGAAGATCTATGATTGACTGCGTGTTGTCCGCACCCACCTCGCGAACGGAGGTAATGCCGCATGCGAGCCAGATATTGAGCTCATATTGAAGCGGCTGTGGGATTCCACCGCGCTCGTCCTGAACGTGCGCGTGGACGTCAATGAGGCCCGGCAGCACGTATTTCCCGGTCGCGTCGATTTCGGCGTCACCCGCCGCGGGCCGTCGCGCGTTGCCGCCGCGCACGGCAACAGGGTCCAGAAAGACGATGTCTTTGATTCGACCACTCTCGACGACCACGTCTGCGGGGCCGGACGCGGGCGTGCCGTTGCCATCGACGATAGTGGCGTTTCGAATGACGAGACGCGCGGGTCGTTTGCCGTGTACCGGTGCCGGTCCGCCTTGAGCGCTTGCGGTGGTTGCGGCCAGAGTCGCAAAGAAAATCCCAAGTGCCAGGCGCAACGTTGGACGAGCCACCGCCCCGCGTATCCTTCGGTGTGAGCTACGCACCTTATTCCCCGATTTGAGTGCGGAGAGAACATACGCATCAGCGGCGCGACGTGCGCGGGGGGAAATGAAAACAGCTGCGGGCTGCCGGCCCGTAACTCGCTATTTGATGAGCTTGAAGATGAACGACTGCTGAACGACCTGCGCCACCTTCTGCCCACCGATCTGGGCTGCGCGGAAGTGCATTCCTGAAAGCGCGCTCCTCACCGCGTCGGCGAATGCCGGGTTTGGCGAGTTGAGGACCTTGAAAGTGCCCGTCTCGACGCGGCCCTGCTCGTTCACCACGAACTGGGCCAGCACTTCGCCTTCGACGCCGCTGGTCCGCAGCGATTCAGGATAGTCCACGTGCGTTCCAGAGATCGCCTGGACTCGCTGCTCAACCTGGAATTCCGTGTACGGGTGGTCTGTCGGGACAGCTTCCCTGGTGCCCGTTCCGCCGGCAGTGCCGCCTTCCTTGCCGCTGGCGCTGCCGCCGGCGACTCCCTTGCCGCTGAAGTCGCCTTCGTTGGTCACCTGGGCCGAAAGATCAATCTTGGGCAGCTCGACCGGCACGTTCACCGGAGCGTCGAGCACCTTGAACCCCTTGAGCGGCGCAATGTCCATCCTCGGAGCGGGCGGCAGCGCCTTCGGATTGTGCTCCGTCACCGGCGGCGGCTTCTTCGCCTTTGGGGGCGGGGACGGCTCGTCCTTCTTCACGGGCGGTGGCGGCTCCTTCTTCATCTCCACGAAGCTCACCTTCTGCTCCCGCTTCTCAGTATCCTTGGCCCCACCCGCCCGCGCAGTGGCGTATATCGCAAAGAAGAGAATGGCGGCGTGGAACAGGATGCTGAATGCCGTGCCTCCGGCCATCTTCTGTGGTCTGTGGGGCTTCGATTCGAGTAGTTGCATCATTTTCCGCTCGCTCCGGATTTCAACTTCTACCCGCCTTTGTAAGGCAAACGCCCTGCCACGGGAATGACGCCAGTCCGGCCGACTGGCTTGACGTCTCGAGTTTGCGATGTTCTCCGGTCCATCTGCTAAATTTTGCTCGCATGCGCGCCTGCCATTCAGGCGCGACCTCACTTTCCGCCGCCACTGATGACCCTCGATAACCTGCGCAACGTCGCGCTGAGTCTTGCATTTGTCACCTTTGCCGCCAGCTGCAGCCAGACCGTCACGGAACCGGACACCATCTGCGGCGCCGATCGTTCCGCGTCGACAGCCCCCATCACCCACGATCCGATTCTCTTTGTCCACGGCTACGGGGGGAACGGCGGCAATTTCTGCACGATGATCGACCGCTTTCGTGCCGATGGCTGGACGGACAGAGAGCTGTATGCGTACAACTACAGCTTCATTGCGTCATATGCGACTGACGCCGAGGAGATTCGGGCGCAGGTCGACCAGATCATGGCCCAGACGGGGGCGAGCAAGGTGGACATTATCGCTCACTCCGCCGGGAGCGTTTCCTCACGGTACTACATGAAGAACCTGGGCGGCAGCGGTAAAGTCGACGCCTGGGTGTCGCTCGGTGGTCCGAACCATGGAACTGACACCGCCCTGAACTGCTCCTTCACTCCTTGTGTCGAGATTCAGCCGGGCTCGGCCTTCCTCGCCGCGCTGAATACCGGCGACGAAACGCCGGGCTTTGCGCGTTATGCAACGTGGTGGTCGCCGTGCGACGCGACCATCAATCCCGACGAGAGCGTGCTGCTGGTGGGAGCCACCAACCATGAGACAGCGTGCATTGCCCACATAAGTTTTCTCGATGACACCGCTGTCTATCAGCAGGTCCGCGACTGGGTGCGCTGACAGTCAGGCGATCTACCAGCCCAAGCTGAGACCAATCGAGCCGTAGCTTCGCGGATCGGCGGGCTGTGCGCCGCTGAACTGATTGTACGTGGCGATATCGCCGCCACTCACCCGTCCAAGCTCGCCGACTATCCGCACAACCAGCACGTTGATCCACGCGCTCGCGAAGATGTTGGAGCGCGTGAGCTTCTGCGTAAGAAAGATCGGCCCGCCAGACCCGCCTTCAGTGGCGGGGCGGGGCGCAATCGTGACGTTCAGGGTTGCATCGGAAGTGTACGTGTCGCCCCCCACGCCGACAGCGCCGCCGAAGAACAGCAGACTTTTTCCCGCAACGAGACGCCACGAGCGCGCGTTTACGCGAATGCTGTCCAAGGCCAGCCGATCCTGGCCGGAAATTCCCACAATCGTGACGATCGGGAGGGCACGAGTGAGAATACTCAGCGAAATGCCCGGTACCAACAGGCCTTCCTGCAGGATCCCGATCTTTACGCCATAGCCGAGCTTCCATGAGCTGGACACGGCGACGTCGACGCTGCCGTTGTCGTAGCTCGGCAGATACGACGCGCTCAATAGCAAGTCGATACCGCCGGCGTGGGAAAGTCCGAGAGGCAATCCATTGAAGAGTCCGATCGCAATGTCGCCGGTAGGCAATCCGATCAGCCGATTCGAGAGCGTGTAGCTGCTTTGTTCGGCGCCATGGGTGGCCGGAACCACCCGATCGACTTCCGGAAGCGAGCCCTGCATGAGGTTGCCGCGAATCCCGACTGAGAAATGTCCGAGACCGCCAAGCGTGCCGGTGAATCCCTGGGTCGCGTTGGCCCCCGCGAGAACAGCGCCGAGCTGAGGCGCCACGTACTGGAACAGATCAATCGCCTTTTGGCAGGCGTCCTGGGCGATCTTCGCATTGTCGGGATCGCCGTTTGACTTGAACCCGCCCGGCGGACATTGCGTGCTGATTCCCTGAGCGCCGAGCGAGTGAAGGCCCGCTAACAACGTGAGAGCGACGAAGAAAACGCCTTTTCGATTCATGTGATCAAACCAAATCACAAACACACTTAAGCGAAAGGCTGTTTTTTCTCCGCGAGGGTCGGTCGGTCCAAACCGAATATCGGGCGTTCGAGATGGGCATCGCTCTACAAGCTGGCGCAGAGAAAAGGAGAAGAATGTCTTTGTTTTTCAAAACAAAAAGAATTTCTCTGTGTCCTCTGCGCATGTCGATTACCCTCACCAATCCAAAACGCCCGATAGTCTGATTGGACCGACGGACCCTCGCGGCAAACAAAGCAGTTCCTTTCTATTTCACATAATTTTCGGGTCGCTTCGCCGTCACATTTGCGAAGAACCCGCGCAACTTCTGGATGTCGCCTTCGGCATCGCCGGTGGGCGTGAATGGCTCGCCAATCACTATCGCCTTCTTCGCGTAATCGAACCCCACCGGAACGATCGGTACGCCGGCGCCCACGGCAACGTGATAGAATCCGGTCTTCCACTCCTCCACTCTCTTCCGCGTGCCCTCGGGAGCCATTCCGAGAATGAGCCTGTCTCGAGCCTTGAACGCCGCCACACTCTGGCTCACCCTGTCCCGGCTTACCGACCGGTCCACGGGTATTCCTCCAAGCCATCGCAGGATGGGCCCGGCGGGCCAGCGGAAAATCGAATCCTTTCCGAAGAAATCGAGCTTGAGCCCGAGCGAGAAAAGGGCCCCGAGGCCCACGAAGAAATCCCAGTTCGACGTGTGTGGAGCAACTATCAGAACGAACTTCGGAAGATCGGGCAGAGCGCCCTCGAAATGCCACCCCGTCAGCTCGTAGAATGCGCGACCGAGCGCATGCGACACCGCATTCCCTCGGCAAGGTACATTCGGGCCCAGTGGCGGTACTTTCATCTGCGGATTGTAGTGCCACGAACGAGGAACGGCCACCGAGCAGGGTGGCCGTTCCCCAAATTCCCCAGACTGGAACGGCCTAGCGTTTACCCCTGAACTTCTTCGTCACGTTCGCACAAACATTGGAAAAAGCCCGCGCTCCCTCGGACCGGAGGGGCAGCCGGTCCCACGTCATGTACTGAACCTCACCCGGCGACGGCATCGTACCTTCCTTCACCGCCGCGCCATCTTCGGTGTAGAACGACTCGGTGAGCCGCTTGATGCGGACCGGTGTGCATCTAAGCAGAGCAACTTCGGTCATCTGCGTGTATGGCTTCTTGTTCTCGAGCTTGTGCGCCTCGGCATAATCCCAGCGCGTGCGGGTGATGAACGACCCGTCACTGTTGCGCTCGGCGCCGGCGGTATCCAGGGCGACGCTCACGCCGTTTGCCTTGTAGATGATCGGCCATGACGCCTGCGCCTGCGCTGCCGGCGCGACTGCCATCGCCAAAGCGGTACTGAATGCGGCCGAAAAGAACAGTTGCTTCATCAATAGTCTCCATAATGAGAGTGCGCCGCGAATGGCGCACTGCAAGGTTGAACCCGCGGGCCGTTACACCGTTTCTTCGCCCGCTGTTGCCTTAAGCCAGATCTGCGCCAACCGCCGCCTCAGGCGCGCACGGCAGCGTAAAAATGAACGACGCACCCTTTCCGGGCTCGCTTTCCACCCAGATCCGTCCACCGTGCGCCTCGACGATGCCCTTTGCGATTGACAGACCCAGGCCCGTGCCCAGCTTGGCTGTCGACTTGGCCTGCCAATACCGGTCGAAGACGTGGGGCAAGTGTTCCGGCGGAATTCCCGGGCCGGTATCGCAGACGGCAAACCGCACCTCGGAGCCCGACCGCTCGGCGCGGATGGTGATCTCCCCGCCCTTTGGAGTGAACTTGATCGCGTTTCCGATGAGATTCGCGAAAACCTGAAGCACGCGGTCGCGGTCCGATGACACGCGAGGAAGGTCTTCCTGTACGTCCTTCGATAGCTTGAGCTGGTTGCCGCTCGCAAGCGGATTCGCCGAGTCGAGGGCTTCCTGCACAAGGGACTGAGTTTCCTCCGGGCTGAGCTCAACTGCGAGGCCCCCTGCCTCGATCCGCGCGACATCCAGCAGATCGCTGATGAGACGGTTGGCCCGATTCGCCTGGCGCTGAATTACCTCGAGCTGGCGGCGCGATGTCACCCGGCGGTCAACCGGCGGCGCCACCTCGAGCAGAAATGCCGCAGCCATGTTGATGGTGTGAATCGGATTCCGCAGGTCGTGCGAGACGATGGCGACGAGATCGTCGCGGGCTCTCGTCGCGTCCTGCGCATCTTTGTAAAGGCGGGCGTTCTCGAGAGCCACTGAGCACAGCTGGGCGAGCTGAGTGAGAATCGCCTCATCGCTTTCGGTGAACTTTCCGTCCTTCTTGCCCCACAGCCGGATGACGCCGAGAGAGTGGCCGTTGCGCCCTACGAGCGGCGTGACCAGTGCGTTGTCGGAGGCGTCGTCACCCAGGACTCCGGCGTTCATCGCCGCGAGCATGTCGACGCTCATGCTCTGCATTTCGCGCGTCATGTCGGTCCACGAAGTGATTTCCTCCTCAGCATCCTCGCCGGCGTGCCAGATGGCCGCTGCTTCGTGCTTGGTGAGGCCGCGCATCGCGCCCGAAGACAGTGTTTCTTCCGTTAGCCGCGTCTCCGCCCGTCGCGTGTTCAGGATGCGACGGGCGCTTTCGGTGGTGACCTGAAGCATCGCGTCCGCGGCGAGCGTCGAGTTGATCTCGATGGCCGCTTCGGCGACAAAGCGAAGCTGCGTTGCGTAGAGCCGCAGCTGGTCTCCTGCCTCTTCCGCCTTCGCCCGCGCCTCGCCGGTGGCGACGCTGGCTGCCTCGAGGTGATCGTTGGTAGCGGAAAGCTGGCTCGACAGAGCGCGCGATTCGCGCAGCTGGCGCTCGAGCTCGCCTGCCTGTTTCTTGAGCTGCCTTGCCTGACGCTCGATCAGCTCCTTCTGATCCGCCTCCGCGATCACGTCCCAGCGAATGCCCCGGTTGACGATGAGCGAAAGGAGGAACGCAATCGCGCTCCCGATGGCGATGACTGCGAACGCCACCGCCCTGCTCTCGGTCTGCGCCCTGGTCCGCTGAGCGAGAAGGGCCCGCTCGTCGGTTTCCATGTCGGAGAGGATTGATGCCGCGTGGTCCATCACCATCTTCGACTGGCCGGTGGAGATCAGCGCGCGCGCCGTCTCATATCCTCCGGTGCGGCGGTACTTGACGATCTGCGAGCTCAGGTCCACCGACTGCCTGCCAACGCTTTCCAGTGTATCGAGCCGGGCTTGATGGACGGGGTTGTCGGCGGTGAGAGCCCGGAGCTGCTGTAGGGCCTGGTCAACCTTGGGCTTGGCCCCGTTGAACGGCTCCAGAAATTCGGCTTGGCCCGTAAGCACGTAGCCCCGAGCCCCGGTCTCGGCGTCCTTGAGCGCGGAAAGCAGCTTTTCCTGGTCAAGCAGAACGGAGTCGGTGTGTGATACCAGCTCCGCTGCACGAGTTGATCGGCGAACGGCGTAGTACGACGCTCCGCCGACGACGAGCACGAGAAGTGTCGTCGCCAGGCCGGCGCCGATTTTGGCGCGGAGCGAGGAACCGAAGCCGTCACTCATGGTAGTCTGCCCAAATTACCCGGCTGGTGGTGTTGCCGCGAGGCGGCTACCCGCTGCTTCCCGTACCTGAGAGAACGATCTGCAGTTTATGGGCATAATCCCGACTGGGACCGAGGAGGTTCCCCGACAGCCAGACAGACCGGGTGGCGCGTATTGTGCGGCACGAGTCCAATTGGTCTCCTGAACACGAAAGGAACCACAATGATCATAGTTCCTGGCAGCATGGTCACGAACACCCCGTCGCACGGAGACGCGGTCGTGACAATCGCTGACACTGCCTCATCGTGATTCATCGTCGGCGGTCCTTTCTGGCCGCTTTGACCCTGTTGTTCCTCCAGCTTCAGCTGGGGAGCAACCTTCTTGCGTGCCATTCGCGAACGTCAACCCATGTCGCGGCTGGCGCAGAGCTGAAGGGACATTGCCCATCGCTGGACGAGACGCGGAGCTCGGTCGAGACCGACAGTAACGGGCTTGCCGCGCCGTCGCGAGGAAGCGACTGCAACGGCAATCACGGGGGCGAATGCGCCCGTACAATGTCGTGCTCTGTTCTCGCCTTCCTCGCGGTCGATGGCCTTCGCCACCAATTTGCCAGACATCGGTCTGCACTTTCCATTGCGCGTGCCGTACCCCCACCAGTAATCGACAGCTCACCCGACCTGCCCCCTCCCCGAAGCGTCGCCCTCTAACGGCTTCCGCACCAGTGCCGGAGCCGGTCACCCAGCGTAGCCTCTTTTCGCCGGCTCGATAATCACTCGGGAGAGAAACACAA
>DATBZT010000138.1:0-6190 GCA_036513055.1 Gemmatimonadaceae bacterium
GTGCTCACGGCGCGTCAACGCCTGACGGCTCCTGCGCATAGCCACGACCATTACGAAGAAACGATTTATGGTATCGAGGGAGTATTGACGTGGACCGTCGACGGCAAACAAATCGAGGTCGGTCCGGGACAGGCGCTATGCATTCCGAGAGGCGCAATTCACCGTTTCGATAACAACGGAAGCAAAGACGTCAAGGCACTCTGCGTGATCACGCCGGCCGCAATAGGCCCGGAATATTTCCGCGAGGTGGCCGAGGTGATGGGCGAGGCGTCAGGTGGTCCGCCAGACCGCGTAAAGATGGCTGAGATCATGCGCCGCCACGGTCTCACGCCGGCTGCGACCCCGCTTCCAAGCATGGCGGCACGAAACCCGTAAGTCAGGAGTTGATGCGCCGTGAGCACGTCACCATTCTACGAAACCCAACCCTCTGGAGACAGAATGCTTTTTCGCTCGACGAATGGGTACCATGTGCCCTTCCTGCTACTCGCCTCGGTAACTCTGCTGGTCGTCTCGCCCGGTACATCGCATGCCCAGGGAAAAGCGGCCGCCGCGCCGGCGCCGATGTCCCCTGACCTTCAGGCAGCGCGAACCGCTCTCGCGAAGTACAGCGACCCCCTTGCAGCTGTGAAGGACGGATATTTCTCGACGCTTGCGTGCATTGATTTCCCGGACGGTGCAACGGACGGTACGGTCGTGTATCCGCCGGGGGCAATGGGCGTTCATTTCCTCAACCCGGCGAACATCGGTCCGACGCTCGATCCCACCAAGCCGCAGGTCCTCATCTACGAGCCGGTTGGTGACAAGCTCGTGCTGGCGGCCGCAGAGTGGTTCGTTCCGGTTCAGGTTGCTCCCGGCGGCACGGCGCCGTCGATTTTTGGTCAGACGCTTGCCGGTCCGATGGATGGGCACGAGCCGATCATGCCCGCAAGCCTTCGCCACTACGACCTGCACGTATGGCTGTGGAAAGACAATCCGCGCGGAATGTTCGTATCCACAAATGCAGCGCTGAAATGCGCTCCCGGTGCGGCTTACACCGTAGCGATCGGCGCGCATCACCACTAAGCAGCTGGTTGCTAAGAAGTCGTAACCTCGGCGCGCGTGCACGACCAGATCGTGCAGGCGCGTTCGAAGAAATTACCGGGCCGCTGGATCGCGCTTCCAAAGCGCATAAGCGAGAAGTGCTGCACCGACCGACACTCCGGCGTCAGCGACGTTGAACACATAAAAGCGCGACGACCCGATGCCCACATCGATGAAGTCGATAACGCCGCGACTGGACATCAGTCGATCCAGCAGGTTTCCGACGGCGCCGCCTGTGACAAGGGCAAGTCCAATGGTCCCGATTCGTCCCGTTCGCGTGACGTGGCGATATGATGCCGCCAGGATCAACAGGATTGCGACGGCGAGTCCGATCAACACCCATCGTTGATAGGGGCCGAAGCGCGTCGAGAAGGCAGCCCCCTGATTGTAGGAGAGCGTGAATCGCAGCACGTCATCGATGATCGGCTTCGGCACGCCCGCTAAAGGCACTGCCTCTTCGATCGCGCGCTTTGTCGAGCAGTCAGCGACGACCAGCAGACAGGCAAGCGGCCAGAAGACCTTTCCTGGAGATCTCATCGTAATACCTGACCATATAACGGTCGCACGCTGAAGGTAAGGCACAATACAATCAGGCCTGTTTGGGAAGTGGCAAAATGGGGCGTTCGCAGGTAGCCTTCTTCCCGCAGGCGATAACCCACCAGCCGGGGAAGCGATGTTCACAGCCTTGATGCTGATTGCAGCAGCCGTGGTCGTCTGGGGCGCGTTCGCATTCAATCGTCTTGTGCGGCTTCGCAATCAGGTGCGCAACGCGTGGGCCGACATCGACGTGCAATTGCGGAGACGGCACGACCTCGTGCCCCAGCTCGTCGCGGCGGTGAAAGGATACACGGGTTACGAGCGGGGCCTGCTGACAACCGTCACCGAGCTCCGAACGCAGGCGATGGCAATCACGAGTCCCGCCAAACTCGGCGAAACCGAAGCCGCCCTCGAAAAGGGCTTGACTCAAATCCTGGCGCTCAAAGAGGCATACCCCGACCTCAAGGCGAACGAGAGCTTCCTTCAGCTGCAACGCGATCTCGTTGGAGTCGAAGACAACCTTCAGTACGCGCGCCGCTTCTACAACGGCGCGGTTCGCGACTACAACACGGCAATTCAACGTTTTCCGGACATGCTCGTCGCACGCACAGGCGGATTCACCGAAACTGAATTCTTCTCGGCGGAAGAAAGCGATCGCACCGCCGTGAACGTCGAGCTCCCCTCGTGAGACGGATTGTCGTTGCGCTTGCCGCCTTAATCCTGGTCCCGAAGGCTCAGGCACAGGAGAGGATCCTCTCTTACAACAGTCAGGTCGACATTCACGCCGACGGAAGTCTCGACGTGACAGAGCTGATAAAGGTCCACGCCGAAGGCAACCAGATTCGCCGAGGGATCTACCGCGGTTTTCCGACTCGCTACGAAGATCGGTTCGGCAATCGAGTGCGCGTCGATCTCCAGGTACTGAGTGTTCAGCGCAACGACGTGCAGGAACCGTGGTTTACCGAGAAGATGACCAACGGAGTCCGCATCAACACCGGCAACGACGCGGTTCTCCCCGTGCCGGCGGATTACACGTACACGCTCCACTACCGCACAACCCGTCAGCTCGGATTCTTCCCTGACCACGACGAGCTGTACTGGAACGCTATCGGCACCGGCTGGGTCTTTCCGATCGAAAGTGCCACAGTACTGGTGCGACTGCCTTCAGCGGTGCCGATCGGGAGCCTGCATGCGGAGGGTTACACCGGTCCGCAGGGAGCGAAGGGAAGCGCTTATACAACAGATCTTCCCGCACCGGGTGTCGCGCGATATCAGCTAAGTCGGTCCCTCGGACCATACGAGGGCTTCACGATCGTTCTGACTTTTCCAAAGGGGCTGATTCACGAACCGACTCAAAGCGAGCGTCTTCGATGGCTGCTCACCGATAACCGCGGAGTGCTCGTCGCGCTTGGCGGTCTGATCGTACTGCTCGCGTACATGGTGCGGCAATGGCAGCGCGTCGGCCGCGATCCCCGGAAGGGGATCATCATCGCGCGCTATGAGCCGCGCCCGGGGCAGACGCCGGCCGGACTTCGTTTCATGCAGCGCATGGGCTACGACATGAGGTGCTTCACCGGGGATGTGCTTGCGCTCGCCGTCGCCGGGCGTCTCAGGATCCATCAGGACGAGCACATCTTCAAGGATCAATGGAGCCTCGAGCGTGTCGATGCGCCTTCCGCCGCGCCCGTATCTTCCGGGCAGCAGATGCTGCTCGACATGCTGTTCCGGGATGGGACGGGCACTCTTCTGCTCAAGAACACGAATGCATCGATCGTTTCCGCGGCGCGCGATGCCCACCGGAAGCTGCTGGATCAGGAATTTCAACCAGAGTTCTTCAAGCGAAACGGCAAGAAGGTCGCAATGGCAGTATTGATTGCGGTTGTTACGGGTATCGCAGCGTTCATCAGTTCCGGTGGATTTGGAATTCCGGCGATCATTGCGCTGATGGCATTGGCGCTCGTTTCGCTCATCGTGTTCGCCCGGTTGGTTCGCGCGCCAACCCTCGAGGGACGCGCGCTTCTCGACGAGATCGAGGGCCTCAAGCTCTATATGAGCGTTGCCGAGAGGCAGGAGCTTGCGAGTATGCGTGGACCGGACGAGCCTGTGCTCGACGCAAAGCGTTACGAAGCGATGCTGCCTTTCGCCGTCGCGCTCGGCGTCGAGGATGCGTGGACGAAGAAGTTCACGCTCGCCGCGGGAGCTGCCGCTGCCGCTGCCGCGGCTAACAACATGGGCTGGTACATCGGCCGCGGACCGATCTCGAATCTCGGAAATTTCTCGAGCGCGATTGGCTCGAGCCTGAGCTCGACTATTTCTTCGGCCTCGACTCCGCCAGGAAGCAGCTCTGGCGGAGGCGGGGGAGGATCATCCGGCGGTGGCGGCGGCGGCGGCGGGGGAGGAGGCCGATGAGGCCCGCTGACTCGCTCTCCTAACGACGGATGAGGACGAGCACGACGGCAAAAACGATTGCGAGCACCGCTGCGGCTGCCGACGCGACGGCCCACCGCCGCGACAGGACTCGACGGTTGCCCTGATAGAAGGTTGCGACTGCCCCACCGACTATCACCAGCGCGAGAAGATCCCATGCGGACTCGTGCAGCGCGAAAGACCGGTAAGCGGTGCTCACGAGAAGTCCGAACGAAAGAACGAGGTACGCCCAGCGGTAGCTGGCGTTCTCGGTTGCGACGGTGCGTTCGTCGCGTATGATCGGTTGCGCGTTCATCGCTTGTCTCCTTCGTGAAGGGTGAACAGCTCGTCGACTCGCTTTCCCAGCCGCTCCGCGAGTACAAACGCGAGGAGCGCCGAAGGGACGTATTGGATTGTTTCGATCGAGCTAATGGTTTGGCGAGTCACGCCGGCCCGGCTCGCGAGCTGCTCCTGAGAGAGCCCTCGCTCGGCGCGGGCGACCTTGAGTCGATTTTCCAAGCGTGGATTGCTGATTGTCGCCTCCTTCGATCCTTGGCTACAAAATACCAGGAATTGTCGAGAATGTCAAGTATACTTGGCAAATAGTCTGCTAAACTGGGCGAGCAGACAAGTATAGCGGGCGACACATTCTATTTCAAGCCGAGCTTCCTGCCTTTCGCCAGCAGTCCGATGGCCTCTTGCAGCCGCTTCGCCTTTGTTTCTTGTCGCTTGGCAGAATCGATCCAGGCGATGTACATCCTCCGGTGCGATGGGGCGAGCCGCTCAAAATAGTTCAACGCCGCTGGCCGGCTACTGAGGGCTTGTTGGATGTACAGCGGGACCTTCGACAGAGATGGTCTTGGGGCATCGTGGCTTCGATCAGTTGGCGCACGTTCCAATCCTGCCGGCGTCAGCCGCCCAGCCGCTTGCAGCTTCGCATATCGATTGCGATTGGCGGTCGACCACCTGCTGTCAGGCTTCCGCGGCGTGAACTTGCGGGCATACCGCTCGTCATCGAGGCGCTTGATCAGGCTGTCGATCCAGCCGAAACACAGTGCCTCATCGACGGCGCCGTCGTAGGCGATGGATCGGCGCCCCGTCTGACGCTTGTGGAATACCAGCCACACCTCCGTTTCGGAGGCGTGATGCGCGGCAAGCCACGTTCGCCACTCCTCGGATGAGCGCACGTCAACGGTCTTCATCGTCTTCGGCTTCACTCCCACTTGTCCCCCGTCAGGATTGCCCTGATTGTCCGATCGTCCATTGCCATGCAGACTTGTGGCAGGTCACCCACGTCCTCCGCGGTCCGACCTCCTGCGCAGGAGATGCCATGAAGAGCCTGAGACTCGTCTGTACGGCCTTTGTTGCGGGTGTGGCCGGCTGTTCGCTGCCGATGATCGGCAGCAATTCTTCTGTTGCGACACCCACGGTGCATGCTATGGCGACCGATATCACCATCGCCGCACCGCCGGTCGTTCAGGTGCGCGGGTACTGGCGTTCGTCCGTCGTCTCGGTCGTCGCCTGGGACGTTGACGATGCCGACTTCGGTCTGCGTACGTCGGTGACCCGAACCGGGAAACTGGTCGGCGGCCTGCGCTCCGGTGACCACAGCCTCTACCTGACTCCCTTTTTAGTGCGCTCCATGGGCGGCTTCGCGCACGCGGCCATCATGCCTGAGGAGCTCCTGTTGTTGGGAACTGGCCGGCGAAGCGATCCCTACTCGTGCTTCTACGGCAAGAACTGCTCGCCGATGGTGACAGTCGGGGTGCGCGTACCGGATTCGCTCCTGCGGGCCAATCGGGACAGCCTCGTCGTGACGTTCTTTCCCAGGGAGATGGACCCATGGACGATCACATTGCGGCGGGAATTGATTGACGCGTATTTGCAAAAGGTGGATTCAGTCGTGGCGGAGATGAAGAAGACCGGAACGACGTGACGGCAGTTTTACTTCTTCTCGAGCCGCAGCGCGACGCAGCACATCCCACGGGGCGACCGCAGCTCCAGGGGCGAATGACGCAGCAGATCGCGGCGTTGCTCGACGAACGGGTCGCTCCGGCCGGCGTCATCGTTGTCGTCGAAGCGCGCCACCTCTGCATGGAAATGCGCGGCGTCTCGATACCCGGTATAAGCACTACGACGACCGCGGTTCTCGGAATGTTCACAGATG
>DATBZT010000139.1:0-3474 GCA_036513055.1 Gemmatimonadaceae bacterium
GGCCAGCGGCGCGATGTCTTCGGGGCGCTCGCGCAGGGGCGGAATGACGATCGGCACGACATTGAGCCGATAGAAGAGATCCTCACGGAAATCTCCGGCGGCGACCGCCGCCTCGAGATTGCGGTTTGTTGCCGTGATGACGTGCACGTCGACCTCGATGTTGCGCACGCCCCCGACTCTGCGGAACTCGTACGTTTCCAGGAAGTGCAGCAACTTGGCTTGCATCGACTTCGACACGTCGCCGATTTCGTCGAGGAACACGGTGCCGTGATGGGCGATCTCGAAGAGACCCCGTTTCACTTCACGCGCGTCCGTATACGCGCCCGGTTCATGCCCAAACAGCTCGCTTTCCACCAGTTGTTCCGGGAGCGATGTGCAATTGACACTGACGAACGGCTGTGCGCGGCGAGGTCCCTCGGCGTGGATAGCTCGCGCGACGACGTCCTTTCCTGTGCCGCTTTCCCCTCGCAGGAGCACGTTCATCGTGCTCCCCTTTGCTCCGAGTCGCGTGATCAGGCTGGCGATCTTGCGCATCGCGGGCGAACGTCCCACGAGGGAGACGTCGGCGAACTGCCACCGGACGCCATCGCGGAATCGCTCGATCTCGCTTCGGAGCTCCCGGGCCTCGAGCGCCTGCTCGATCAGGAGGAGCAGCTCGGGAAGATTGATCGGCTTCTCGAGGAAATGGTGCGCGCCGGCTCGCACAGCGGCCACCGCCGTCTCGACTTCACCATACGCCGTCATCATGATCACCGGCAGCGTCGCGTCGAGCGCCTTGATGCGCGGCAGCAGCTCGAGTCCGGTAGCGCCGGGAAGTCGCAGGTCAAGGAGCACGAGATCCGCGGGTTCGCGCGCGAGCGCCGCGAGCAGGCTCGCACCGTCGGCAACATCCTCGGTTACAAGGCCCGCTTCCATGAGCCGTTCCGCGAGCCAGACGCGAATGAGCATCTCGTCGTCGCAGATCAAGACGCGGGCCTTTCTCATTCCGCCACCTCTTGTAATGCGGCTTCAGGAATGCCGGCGTGAGCGGGCAGCCGCATCGTCACTGTCGTTCCCTTGCCGAGCCGACTGCGAAGCGTGACGGTGCCGCCATGACGCTGAATGATCTCGCGAGTGATCGAGAGGCCAAGCCCCGTGCCGGTATGGCGTGTGGTGAAGAACGGCTTGAAGACCGACTCGAGGTGCTCCGGTGCGATGCCGCGCCCCGTGTCGGTGATTTCGATCTCGATCCAGTCCCCTGACGTTCGCGTGTGCACGTCGACGCGGCCGCCGTGCGGCGTCGCTTCGATGGCGTTCATGAGAAGGTTGATGAGCGCCTGGTGGATCATCTCCGCGTCCGCGAGAACGAACGCGTGCGAGGGATCGAGACGGATCTCGAGGCGCACGCCGCCCTTGTCGGCAGTCGGTTGGACGAGACGGATTGCCCGTTCCACGAGATCGTCTCCGCTCACCGGAGCGAGCGCCGGTGTCGCGGGGCGCGCGAAGGTCAGCAATTCCTGGATCGCGTCCTGCACGCGCCACATCTGCCGCTCCATCTCATCGATGATGGGCAGCAGCGTCGCATCAGCGCCGGCGCGGCGACGCACGATGTCGAGACCGTTCGTGACACCGACAACCGGATTCTTGATCTCGTGCGCGATTCCGCTCGCCAGCTCGCCCACCGTCGCGAGCTGCGAGGCACGCTCGATCTCCCGGCGGTGCAGCTCGCGAACGTCGTTGGTCGTCTCGGCGAGGGCGGTGGTCATCTCGTTGAACGCGTGGCCGAGCTCTCCGATCTCGTCACCGGTGTCGTCCTTCACGCGAACACTGAGATCGCCTCGCGCAACGCGCCTGCTCGCGTGCACGAGTCGTCTCAAGGGAGCCACGATGCTGCGGGACACGATGATCGCCGTTCCGATGAGGACGGCCACAAGCAGCAGCTCGAACAGCAGCGACAGGCTCCCGAGACGCCGCAGCGCCCCGAATGCCTCCTCGGTCGGTACCTCCGCAATCAGCCGCCACTCATAGTCCGGCAGCGCGACGATGGTGCCGAACACGCTTGCGCCGTCATCGGCGCGATATTGCTCGGTCGCACCGTCAGACAGTGTGAGCAGTGGCGTGACGAGGGGCACGGCGTAGTCCACACTGTCGTGCGGATGCGATACGAACAGCGGTCGCCCGCCCGCGTCGACGATGAAACTCTCGACGTGTCCGGCGATCCGGCTGGGGA
The DNA here is from genome assembly GCA_036513055.1 of Gemmatimonadaceae bacterium. Taxonomy (GTDB): domain Bacteria; phylum Gemmatimonadota; class Gemmatimonadetes; order Gemmatimonadales; family Gemmatimonadaceae; genus UBA4720. Next base: position 2,210 of record DATBZT010000139.1, read on the forward strand.
GTTGGAGCATGTCGCGGAAACCGTCGAGGCTCAGCGTTCCGGCGAGAAATGCGGCTGGCACGCTTTCACTCCCAAAAACCGGGACGACGAGGCGGAACATCGGCCGCACGCCGCGTGGTGTTGACAAGAGCAGCGCCGAGACCGAACCAGTCTCTTCGTGCGCGGGAAGGGCGGTACTGAGGTTTTCGCGGAGGCCGACTGACGCGGCGATCCCACCATCGGGAGTGAACAGATACAGCGCGTCGAACAGTTTGATCTCGTCGAGCTTGCGGCGCAGCAGGCGCTCCATCCCGATGCGACTTGCGGCCTCCCCCATTGCACCCGCCGGATGTCCCTGCGATCGCTGCGCCCCCGCCACGAGGAACTCGTTGCCTGCAGCGACGGCCTGGAGGAGGAGAAGCGCACGGTCGGTGCGATCACGGACCTGCTGCGCCTCCACCTGCGCAATCGCGCCGAGGTACCGCTCGACCAGCTGCGTGATGATCCCCTGGCTCCGGCGATAGCCGATGGCATTCGTGACCAGGAGCGGGAGGAGCGAGAACACCAGGAACCAGACGAGGAGCCGACGGTTGAGACGGCCGTGGCCTGCCATCTCCGTCGTCGGCGGTTCCGGCGGCGTCATTGACTGCCCTCGTTTTGTTGACCTTGCAAATCAGGATGTTCAATCGCTACGTCGCTGCGCCATAAAGCAAGATGGGCGCCGCCGGCGATATCTATGTAACTGCCAGTCTTACAAGGAGTTACGCAACTAACGCACATTCGGAGTGGGGTATATACCCCATAATTGCCCAACCCCTCGGCTAACGATAGGGTATTTTCCCCCACTCTTTGTCAGGGATATCCAACCTCTTGTGAGACGGAGGCTTGCTCGCTCCGCGAGGTCCGAAAAAAATGCAAATTCTGGCGACGTAAAACGGGCGTGGCCGCGGCCCGATCATTATCTTTCGTTACTGCGGGGACGCTACGCATTTCCCCGAACCTCTGAAAGCAATGGAGAAGTAATGAGACCGCACACAGTGATTGCAGCTATCGCCACGATGACAATCGGTATCGCCTCCGCCAGTCACTTCGCGGCTGCGGCAACGGTGCAGCAGGATCCGGCGGGCAAGGCTCCGTATGAAGAAAACTGCCGGAAATGCCACGGAGTGATTGGCACTCCACCCAAGGCGATGCAGGCGAAGTTCCCGAAGATCGCGACGTTCAATGCGGCGTTCTTCGCCACGCACTCTGCCGATTCGGTGGTGACGATACTGACGAAGGGGAAG
>DATBZT010000140.1:0-2345 GCA_036513055.1 Gemmatimonadaceae bacterium
CTTGAGCCCGCGCAGGATCGCGATCGTGTTCTCGACCGTCGGCTCGCCGACGTACACCGGCTGGAAGCGCCGCTCGAGCGCAGCGTCCTTCTCGATGTTCTTGCGGTATTCGTCGAGCGTGGTCGCGCCGACGACGCGCAATTCTCCACGTGCGAGCATCGGCTTCAGCATGTTGCTCGCGTCCATCGAGCCCTCGGCCTTTCCCGCGCCGACGAGCGTGTGCATCTCGTCGATGAACATCACGAACTGCCCCTCGGCGCTCGTGATCTCCTTGAGCACGGACTTGAGGCGCTCCTCGAATTCGCCGCGGAACTTCGCGCCGGCGATGAGCGCCCCCATGTCGAGCGAGACGAGGCGCTTGTTCTTGAGCGACTCCGGGACATCGCCGTTCACGATCCGCTGGGCGAGCCCCTCGGCGATGGCGGTCTTGCCCACACCGGGCTCGCCGATCAGCACCGGATTGTTCTTCGTGCGGCGCGAGAGCACCTGGATCACGCGCCGGATTTCTTCGTCGCGCCCGATGACCGGATCGAGCTTCCCCTTCCGCGCCATCTCGGTGAGGTCGCGCGTGAACTTCTGCAGCGCCTGGTACTGGTTCTCCGGATTCTGGTCGGTCACTTTGTGCGCGCCGCGCACGGACTTCACCGCGTCGGCGAGTCCTTTTGGAGTCACCCCCGCATCGCGAAGGAGAGCCACGCTGTCGGCGCCCTTCGTGCCCGCGAGCGCGAGCAGCAAGTGCTCGGTCGACACGAACTCGTCGCCGAATGCCTTGGCGAACTTCTCGGCCCCGTCGACGACGTTCGACAATTCGCGCGAGAGCGTCGGACTCGCGTCGCTCTGCTTGGGGTAGCGCGCGATCTCGCGGTCGATCGCCTGCGCCAAGGCCGGAATCGCGACGCCGAGTTTCTGGAGAATGGGCGCGACGATGCCTTCGTCCTGGTCGAGGAGCACGCGGAGCAGGTGCGCATCGTGCACGAGCGGATTCCCCTCGCGGCGAGCCAACGTGAGGGCGTCGTTCAGGGCGTCGGAACTCTTTACGGTGAGGCGATCTGGATTGAGCATCTGGACCAGACGATCGAAGATGGAAGATGGAAGATCGAATACCGTAGCCAGGGCAAGGGCGGTACCATTGAAAGTACGCCGTTGTGACACGAGCACAGGCAGGAATGTCCGTACATCGCGCCGTCGAGGCACGCGCGGCCTCTCCATCTTCCATCTTCCATCTTCGGTCTGAAGTAGCACGCAAAAACGCCCGGACATCGTCCGGGCGTTTTGCGTGCTACTTCATCACGATCATCTTGTTCAGCAACTTCTGTCCATCGACCTCGAGCGCGTACACATACACTCCCGAGGCTGCTTCCTTTGACGTGTTGAGATAGTTCCCGTTCCAGTACGCTATATACTGGCCACAGGGCACCAACACGTTCCGCAGCGGCTGACCCCCTGCCACGTTGCCCGCTCCGCCCTGAATCACCGGAACCGCGACGAGCTGCATCAGCACGTTGTAGATGCGCAGCGTCACCTTGTACTGATGACTCGGATCCGTGCAGGTCGGATATCCTCCGATACTGAACGGGATCCTCGTCTCCGGATTGAACGGATTCGGGTAATTCTGTTCTAGCTTGGCAACCGGACTTTTCTGTGCAGTCGCCGTACCGACCTGCGCAGTTCCAACTCGTGGCATGAGAATGAGGGTCAGCACCACACACAGTGCCGACCAACGAAACCTCATGTTTTCTCCGTTTAACTAGATAGGGGCTATGGAGCGAGCTCCTGAAAAGGTGAACATCACTACTTCGGTCAGGAGTACTCTAACCTATTCAGGCTAGGTACTCTAGTCCTATCGTACTGACGGGCTGCGGGAGTGTCAAGCAACGTCAAGCAACATGCTGGCAAGCAGTTGCCGAGAGTTTGCGGGGGCCGCTCACGGCTTCCAGTGAAACGATCGAAGGTCTCCCCTCCGCCTGCTGACCCCGATACGATCGCAGTATTCCAGAAACGGGATCAGATACTTGCGGCTAAGTCCAAGCACCTCACGGAGTTGTGACGCGGTCTTCTCGGCGCCATCCGATGTCGCTCCCCGTAGCGAGGCGAGAAGCGACTCGACCGCCTTCACACTGTAGTATCGGTCCGGGGCCACGGCCACGGCACGCCCATCGCGTTCGAGCACCCGCAGCAGCGCCGGCGTCTCCTTTCCGAATTGGTCGGCCAGCTCGCCCACGTTGAGCGGCGCGACTCCCCCGGCTTCGAGCGCCACGGCGATCTCCGCGATCTTCGCCGCGTCCGCGCCGGATCCGGCTTTCCATCCGGCCCGCGTGAGCACGCCTCCGCGCAGCTCGATCTTT
>DATBZT010000141.1:2500-5520 GCA_036513055.1 Gemmatimonadaceae bacterium
CACTCATTAGTCTCTGCCTACAGCGCGCGGTCAATCCGCGCGTGTAAACAATGACGGGCTGTGTGTGCTTGCACGCTCTATCTAGTTTTCAAAGAACCGACTGCCCGTGCGCCCGTGGCGCCCGGCCCCCATGTGTCACCCCCGAGGCGACTACCTCGGCGGTTGCGCTGTCGGCTGCCAAGCCGACCGCGTTTAGGGGAACCTTATAAGGTTACTAGAAGCATCCAGCTCTGTCAACCCCGAAGCACCGCTCGCGACGCCTGAGGCCGAAGACCGGGATGAACGCTCGAGCTTGGGAACGCCTGTGATAAGAACCTGGCAGTCCGAAGACGAAAAAACTCGGCCGAACGTTCGATCAGTATCGCGTACGCCGCGCGAGGCGTCAAGTCAGCCGCACGAGATGATTCTGCTTCTGCCCTTTCCGCAACACAAACAGACGCCCGCCAATCGCCTGATCGCGCGTCAGACGCGTCTGGACGTCGGTGACGCGGCGGTTGTTCACATAGACGCCGCCCGATTGCACCAGCCGCCGCGCCTCGCTCTTGGACGGCGCGAGCTGCACCCGCGGATCCGCGAGCAGATCCACGATCCCCAGGCCGGCGTGTTCGAACGCCGCACCGGGCACTTCGCTCGACGGCACATCTTCGAACACCGCGAGCACCTCGTCGACGCTGAGCGTCGCGATGTCTTCGCCGAACAGCACGCTCGACGCCTGCTCGGCGCGCGCGAGCGGCTCGGCGCCATGCACCAGCGTCGTCACCTCGCGCGCGAGCACGCGCTGCGCTTCACGCTTCTCCGGCGCGCTCGCGGTCGCGTGCTCGATCTCCTCGATCGGCCCGCGCTCGAGAAACGTGAAGTACTTCAGGTACGGGACGACGTCGCGGTCGTCGGTGTTCAACCAGAACTGGTAGAAGCGGAACGGCGACGTGCGAGCCGGGTCGAGCCAGATCGTGCCCGCTTCCGTCTTCCCGAATTTCACGCCCGACGCCATCGTCACCAGCGGCATGACGAGACCGTGCGCCTTCTTCGCCCGCAGCTTGCGGATCAGATCGATGCCGGCGGTGATGTTGCCCCACTGATCGCTGCCGCCCATCTGGAGCGTGCAACCATACCGATCGAACAACTGGAGGAAATCGTACGCCTGCAGCAGCAGGTAGCTGAACTCGGTGTAGGAGATTCCCTCCTCGCTCTCGAGGCGGCGGCTCACCGACTCCTTCTGCAGCATGTAGTTGACGGTGAAATACTTCCCGGCGTCGCGCAAGAACGACAGGAGATCGATCGCGCCGAGCCAGTCGGCGTTGTTGACGACCCGGGCGGGATTGCCCGCGCGCTCGAAATCGAGAAACCGCGCGAGCTGCGGCTTGATGCCCGCGAGGTTTTCCTCGATCTGCTCGCGCGAGAGGAGGGATCGCTCCTGCGACTTGCCGCTCGGGTCGCCGATCATCCCGGTGCCGCCGCCGGCAATCGCGATCGGCGTGTGCCCGAACCGCTGAAGGCGCGCCAGCGCGGTCATCGGCAACAGATTCCCGACATGCAGGCTCGACGCCGTCGGGTCGAAGCCGATGTACGCCGTCACACGCTCCTTCGCCAGGACGTCGCCCAACCCTTCGGTCGCGTCGTAGACGATGCCGCGCCACTGGAATTCGTCGTAGAGATTCGCCATCGGCAAACGATTTACTATAGCAGCGTATGCGGGTGACTCGCCGGGCCGTGCTCAAGGGCGTCCTCGCCACCGGCGTGGGCGCCGTCACCGGCGGCGGCGCGTACGGCTATCTGTACGAACGGCACGAGCTCGAGGTCACGCGCGCCACGATTCCGGTGATCGGCCTCCCGCCCGCGCTTGGCGGCCTCCGCATCGGCCTCCTCACCGACATTCACCGCAGCCGCTGGGTCTCGCACGACGATGTCGCGCACGCCGTCACACGGCTGATGGAGGAACGGCCGGACCTCATCGTGCTCGGCGGCGACTACGTGACGTGGGGCGACCGCGACTACGTGCGCCCGTCGGCGGATGCACTCGAGCCGCTCTCCGCGCGGTACGGCGTCTTCGGCATTCTGGGCAACCATGACGACGACCACGACATGCCGGCCGCGCTCGCGCGCAACGGCGTCGTCATGCTGAAGGACGCGCGCACACGCGTGTCGGTCAACGGCGAAGCGCTCGATCTGGTCGGCGTCCGTTTCTGGACACGGCACGCGGCTGACATCGCCGCGCTGCTGCGCGGATCGACCGCGACCACGATCCTGCTCGCGCATGATCCGCGACGCCTGGCCGAAGCGGCCGCGCTCAGGATTCCGCTCGTGCTCTCGGGACACACGCACGGCGGACAGGTTGTGCTGCCGATCCTCGGCGCGATCGCTGCTGAAAAGTTTCCCGTCGTCGCCGGCATCGGCCGTCGCGATCGGACGACGATGTTCGTCAGCCGGGGTGTCGGAACGATCTACGTGCCGGTGCGCATCAACTGCCCGCCCGAAGTCGCGGTCCTCACGCTGCAGCCCGAAGGCGGCGCCCGAACGGCGTAGGCGCTACTTGAAGCCGCCGTAGACGGCGTGTCCCGCGAACATCCAGAAGCACTCCACCGCTCCGAACCCCGCGTGCTTCAGCCGGACGAGGTGATGAAAGAGCGCCGAGGGGCGATCCGCCGGGTCGGGAAACCGAAACTGATTCCACTTGGCGTCGGCAAAGCGCGTGAATAATTGCGGTGCCTCGAGCGCACCGGCCTGTTCCCGCGCGCTGCGATCCCACTCGTTCGCGGCGAGGCGCCGCGACGCCGGATGGAGCGGTTCGATGAGATCCGCCACGAGGAGAGCACCCCGGGCGGACAGCAGGTCCGCGATCGCTCTGTAGAGATACTGCTTCTTGGCGTCGTTGAGATGATGCAGGCACAGGGACGACACGACGAGGTCGGCGCCGTGCATCAGATCCCACCAGTCGAGCGACGCGAGATCGAAGCCGCGAACGCGCGCGCGATCGCCGAACGGCGTCAGGCGCGTCGTCGCCGCCTCGCGCATCGACGCCG
>DATBZT010000142.1:0-30853 GCA_036513055.1 Gemmatimonadaceae bacterium
GCTCGCGCCAGCCAAGCATCGGCGTATCAAGCGTCACCACCACAGCCGAATATCCGGACGCTTCGGCGCGGGCAAGCGCGCTCAGCATCACATCGCGGTTCTTGCCCGGATAGAGCTGAAACCACCGCCGGCCCTCGCCCGCCGCGGCAGCCACTTGCTCGATCGTATACGACGAGACGTTGCTGAGTATGAAGGGAACGCCAGTGGCAGCCGCGGCCCGAGCCGTCGCGAGCTCGCCTTCGGGATGCATGACTCCCTGAACGCCGATCGGCGCGAGAAGGAATGGGGCCGGCAGCCTCGCACCGAAAAGCGTGATCCCAATGTCGCGCTCGCTGATGTCACGAGCCATTCGCGGCCGGATCTCCCACCCGAGAAAGGCAGCGCGGTTGGAGCGCATTGTATCGCCACCTCCCGCACCTCCGGCAACGTACCACCACGGACCATCGGCCAGCGCCGAGCGCGCTCTATCTTCCCATTCCTCGAACGCCAGCGGCAGCGCCGGCCCGCTGGCCGCGCCACTGTAGATCTCGAGCTGCATGTCCTGACCGGGATTCGGCATGAACGCCCCGCGTTGAGTGTTGGTTCTACGCCTTCGTCTTGCGACGCGAGAAGCGCAGCCCGCTCCACGTGTCGTCGATTGCGCATACCTTGGTGTCCACCAACCCGATTGCCAGCCCGGCTCCCCGCACAAAGTCCTCAGAGAGATCGGTCACGATTCCGGACGCCTTCTTGGGCCATGCAACCCACAGCATTCCACCTTCCGCCGGCATCCGTCTCATTGCGACACCAATGGTTTTCAGATCGCTTCGCGCTTTCACGAAAAGAATGATGACGTCGGCCTCTGCGCCGCGCTGTCTCAGACTCGCACCGCTGGGAAGCGCGGGAAGCCATTCCGCAAAGCCGGCTGGCGCCTTGATCAACGCCAGCCGGCTTCCCTCTTTCACGCCGAGCTTACTGAGAAGCCCAGTACCGGAATAGCCTGCCTGTTTCACATGACGGTCCCCGAAACAATGTGCCGCACCTGAACCTGGTGGCGTCCGTTTCTCTTACGGTCCGACCCGCAGGTACTTCTCGTCGTAGCGACGAACCGAGTCGGAGATCACCTGCATCGCGACTTCGCTTTTCTCCCACCCGATGATCTCGACGCGCCGGCCCTCGAGATCCTTGTAGATATGGAAAAAATGCTCGACTTCCTTGAGGTAATGCTGGGACAGATCGGCAATGTCGTACGCCTCGCCATGAAACGGGTCGTGCGACGGCACCGCGATGATCTTGTCGTCTGGCTCCCCGCGATCGAGAAGCTTGAGCACGCCGAGTGGCCGGCAATCTATCTGGCAGCCGGTGAAGGTCGGCTCGTTGATGCTCACGAGAATGTCGAGCGGGTCGCCGTCCTCATGCAGCGTGCGGGGGATGAGCCCATAATCTCCCGGGTAGTGAACGGCCGAGAAGAGCACGCGGTCGAGCCGGAACTGGCCAGTGGCCTTGTCGAGTTCGTACTTGTTGCGGCTGCCCCGCGGAATCTCGATCACGGCTGTAACGCGCTCCGGAGGGTGCTCGCCCACCGGAAGGTCATGCCAAGGGTTCACGAGGGGAAAGTCCTGAATTTCATGCTATGAAATGTCTCCTTTTTGCTGTCCTAAACATATCAGCTTCGAATGGCCACGATTCGGCGGTTCTCAGCGGTCTTGCCGGTCTCATTCCCCCGTGCCCGCCGCCAGATAAAGTGGCCTTTAGCGAGCAGTGAAGTCGAATGCACCCGACATGTCGTTCGCCGCGGCGTCGCGCGTGCCAAGCGGGCTCAGTCCGAATCGATGTTCGATCAGCGCGAGGATCGACATCGTGTCGTAGGTCGTGTGGTCGATAAATCCGCGCTTTGCAAACGGCGAGATGATTATCGCCGGAACTCGAGACCCGGGACCCCAGCGATCGACCTTCGGAGGCGCGACGTGATCCCAGAACCCGCCGTTCTCGTCATAGGTGACGATGATCACCACGTCTTTCCAGTTCGGACCGCCGCGCACAGCGTTGATGAGCTCCAGCGTGTGACGCTCGCCTGAGATGAGATCCGCGTAACCGGGGTGCTCATTGCTCTCGCCAATCGGCTTCACGAATGAAACCGCCGGTAACGTTCCGGTACGCGCCGCGGCGATGAACTCACGCTCATCCCTGAGGTGCGCAGTACGCCCGGGCGTTCCGTCCGCATAATTCCGGAAATAGATGAACGGCTGGTGGTGATACTGGAACAACGAGTCGGCATGGCCGGCGATTGCATCATCCCATCCACCGGAATACCATGCCCAGGTGACTCCCTTGTCCGACAGCCGGTCTCCGATTGTTGGCATCGTCTGACTTGGAACCAGAGTCTCCTTCGCAGCCCAGCCCGGATGCGGCTGATTCACGCTGAACGCGGTGTTCACAACAAAGCCATCGGGCGTGACTGCTCCGTCGATGGCCAGCTTGCCGCTGGCGTCGAATTTTGCGCGCATCGCGGTCGGCGCGTTCATGAAAACCGGCGCCGCGGCGCTGACGAGATAGATATGGTTGAAGAACGACCCGCCGAACGCCGCATGAAAGAAACGGTCGGCGAGAGTGTACTGTTTCGCCTCGGCGGCCAGAGGCAGGCCCGCCGTATGGTAGTGGCCCATCGTCAGGCCCTGGGCATCGCTGACGACAGTGAAACGGTCCATTTGCCCGCCGTCTATCTGCGACTGCTCCTGGTAATACCGGTGGACGAGATCGCGCGTCGGAGCGTTGCTCGGAATGAACCGCTCGATGGCGAACGGAGCGTTTGGCAGGTCCGGCGGAAGGTGCGAGTCCGGCGCCTGGGGGAGCATCGCATACGGCTTGCCCGCAAGATCAACCTGGCGATACTTCTCCGGCGCCAGCCCGGCAATTCCATCAGCGCCCTCGAACTCCCCGTAAAGATTGTCGAAGCTCCGGTTTTCGAGATACAGAACAACGACGTGATTGATGTTGCTGAAAGAGCCGCGGGTGGCGACAGGCGCAGTCCCCGTCCCAACCGTGGACGGAGCACATGCGACGGCGAGAGACAGCGCCGCTGCAACGGAAAAAGCGACAAGGCGGTTGCTGAAAGACAGCACGTTTTCCTCTGATGAATGGCGAACAGGGCTCATGAATCCAGAACGGTCAGTTCCTGCGCGGCGGCCCAGCGCTGCCCGGGAGCCAGCACACAGGGCGTGACCGCAAGAGCAGGCTCGATGCAAATCATCCTGAGATAGTCTTCGTCGGCCATGTCGCTGATCTGCTTCGCTCCGGCCTCCCACGGATTCCAGACGACAATGTCGGGAAACGCGGTGGATCCGATTTGCAGCGCTGTACCGCTGGCATGGTCGTGGAGGACGACAGTTGACGGCGTGTTCCTGTAGATCCGGTCGGTCTCTCGGCCGATTCCTGTCTTCTCCTCCGCCTCGGTCTTCTGCCTCAAGCCGTCGGTCTTGTCGAGATACTGAGCATCATGGAGCCCTTCGATATGGGACTCGCGAACGTCGGCGACGAAGAAGTAGTTGTGCAGTGCGGACGTGAAAGAGAAGCTCTCCGGACCCGGGTTGAAAATCGACAAGGCAATCGCCAGCGACCGCTCGGCAATAGTCACATCCAGCTCCACGCGGTATCGGTGAGGCCATATTCTCCTCGACGCATCGTTGTCCTCCGTGAACAACGTTGCATGCGTAGAATCCTCGGCCTCGCCGCTGGGTGCAACCTGCCACGTTGTGGTCCGAAGCCAGCCGTGCCTGGGGAGCGGACCCTGGTCGGCGAACTGCGGAAAGACCACCGGAATGCCGCCTCTGATCGGCACGCCCGGCGCAAAGCGGGCGAGCCGGCTCAGGTAGAGCATGTCGTGCCAGCCAACGGGAGTCCACGATGTCACGTGGGCCCCGTTCAGGTAGATCTGCGCCATGCTGCCCGAGTCATGCGTGAGCTCGAGCCGAGGCATTCCGTTGAGGCCGTAGACGACAGGCGGCGTCATGTCGCACCCGCCTCGGCGGCTCTACAGCCCACGCATTTCAACGGCACGCCGAAGGACACGAGCAGTTTGGTGCGCAACGATCCGTGCAGGTGCCGGTCGCAAAGAGTCTGCCTGCAAACCGGGCACACGCCGCCCTTGCCCGGTTCGAATGGAATGCCGCATCGCTCGCATTCCCACCGGAACTCGGATCTCCGGAAAATCGGCATGCGGGGGCGCGCGCTACCTTCTATTTGAGCAGAGGCCCGGCTTCGGTGGCGAAGTAGGTGAGGATGAAGTCAGCGCCTGCGCGCCGGATTCCCAGCAGCGACTCCATCATCACCCGTTCTCCGTCCACCCATCCGCGCTCGGCGGCGGCCTTGATCATCGCGTACTCTCCGCTCACCTGGTAAGCGGCGACAGGATATCCAGTCGCGTCCTTCACGCGAGAAATCACATCGAGGTACGGACCGGCCGGCTTTACCATCACGGCATCTGCGCCTTCCTCGATGTCGGCAAATACCTCCCGCAGCGCTTCGCTGGCGTTGGCAGGATCCATCTGGTAGCCCTTTCGGTCACCGGACTTCGGAGCCGATTCCGCAGCTTCACGGAACGGGCCGTAATACGCCGAGGCGTACTTGGCGGCGTAGCTCAGTATTGGAGTACGGGAGAATCCGTCAGCGTCGAGGGCGGTCCTTATCGCGGCCACGCGTCCGTCCATCATGTCACTCGGCGCGATCATGTCTGCGCCGGCGTTGGCATGAGACACCGACACGCGTGAGAGCAGTTCGAGCGTCGCATCGTTGTCGACCTCGCCGTTCTCGAAAATGCCGCAGTGCCCGTGCTCCGTGTACTCGCACATGCAGACGTCCGTGATGACGACGATTTCCGGCACTTCCTGCTTGAGCAGGCGAATCGCGCGCTGGACGGCGCCATCCTCAGCCCACGCCTCACTGCCGGTCGCATCCTTGGTGTCGGGGATGCCAAAGAGGATCACGCCACCGACGCCAACGGCCGCCGCCCGCTCGACGTCTTTCACCAGCTCGTCGGGCGAAGTCTGGGCCACGCCGGGCATCGACCCGATTGGATTCCTGAGCTTCGTTCCGTTACGAACGAAAAGCGGAAGAACAAGCTGAGCCGGCCTCAGCGATGTCTCGCGCACGAGGTTTCTGAGCGCGCTGGTTCGGCGAAGGCGGCGGGGTCTGTATTCCGGAAAGGAAGCCATGATTTACTCGGGCTGGGGAGCGATTACGCGCTCGGCGCTGCGAAGCTCCATCAGCAAGCTTCCTGCCCCCCGGGAACGGAGGTCTCCGGCGAGAAGCTCGCCGGACCGTTCCGGAGAGCCGGCGTTTACGGCGCGGTGCCCGCGCACGACGGTCGTGCCGCGAACGTCGCTCACAAAGCCGTGCAGCGTCATGTCGGCGGACACCAGTGCACCAATTGGCACCTGGCATCCGCCGTCGAGCGCGGCGAGAAAGGCCCGCTCGGCGCGAGTGGCAATCGATGTCGGCTCGTGATTCAGCGGGCGAAGCAGCGCGAGGATTTCCTCGTCGTCGGACCTGGCTTGAATGGCGACGGCGCCCTGGCCGGCGGCGGGCAGCCACTCGGGTGGCTCGAGGTAGGCCGTGATTCTCTGCCTGGCGTCGAGCCGGATCAGGCCCGCCGCAGCGAGTATCGCCGCATGCACCTGCCCGCTGTCCACCTTGCGAAGACGTGTCGGGACGTTGCCTCGGAGCTCGACCACCTCGAGGTCGGGACGGAGCGCGAGAAGTTGCGCGCGCCGCCGGAGGCTCGACGTGCCCACGCGCGACCCGGCGGGAACGGCCGCGAGGTTGTCCGCCTGAGTAACCGGATTCACGACCAGGACGTCACGCGGGTCCTCGCGCTCGAGCTGCGCGACAATCTCAAGACCTTCGGGTGATTCGGTGGGAAGGTCCTTCAGCGAGTGAACGCAGCAATCCACCTTGCCCCTCACCAGCGCCATTTCGAGCTCGTGGGTGAAGAGCCCCTTTGCCCCAATTGCGCTGAGCGGCTCGTCGAGCTTCTTGTCGCCAACGGTCTTGAAAGTCACGGTCTCGCAGGTGATACCGGCTGCCTCGAGCGCGACTTCCACCATGCGCGCCTGCCGAAGGGCCAGCTCCGACGCTCGAGTACCGATCCGGACGACGCGGTCAGTCACGCCAGGGCGAGCTGAATGGCGTCGACCAACCCATCTATCGTCGATTCCTTCGCTTCGCACTTCAGCTCGATGCCTGCCGCGGCGATTGCTTCGCTGGTTATTGGACCGATGGCTGCGGCCGGCGCGCGCCGGGCAAGCTCCTCTCCCACCGCGTCGACATAACCGCGAACTGCCGACGCCGAGGTGAACGTTGCAAGATCTACAGTCCCGGTTTCCAAAGCACGAACGAGATACGCCGCTCCCGTGCCATCGTTGACCGAACGGTAGGCGGTCACTACCGACAACCGTGCGCCGAGCTCTTCCAGCCCGTCCGGCAGGACGTCGCGCGCACCTTCCGCCGTTACGTAAAGAATGGACGCTTCGGTGATATCCGATCGCTCGGAGAGTCTGCTCAACAGCGATTCGGCGACGAATCGGTCAGGCACAATATCCACGATAATGCCACGCTCGAGCAGCGCGCCCGCAGTCGCCGGGCCGATGGCGGCAATTTTGACTCCCGCCAGCGAGCGCGCATCGAGACCGGCGCCCAGCAGCTGCTCCCAGAAGATCGCGACCGCGTTCTGACTGGTGAACATGAGCCATTGATAGTCGACAAGGCGCGCGATCGCGTTACGAAGTGGAGCGAGATCGAGGCGCGCGATGCGGGTTGCTGGCATCTCGATGACATCGGCGCCAAGCTCGCGCAGCTTCTCCGAGAGACTGGCCGATTGAGCCGCGGCGCGCGTGACGACAATTCGTTTTCCAAAAAGCGGACGCGTCTCGAACCAGCTGATCTCATCGCGCAGAACAACCGCATAGCCAATCACAATGATCACCGGCGGAGTGATGCCGGCATCGGCTGCCCTCTCGGCGAGTGTCTCCAGTGTCGCGGTCACGGTGCGCTGCTTCGGACGGGTTCCCCACTGAATAGCGGCCGCCGGGATCGCTCCCGGCATACCACCTTCCATGAGCGCCGCGGCGATTGCCGGCAGCGCCTTGACCCCCATATACAACACAATCGTACCACCGGACTTCGCGAGGGCGTTCCAGTTCGTCTGCGTCGAGGGCTTGGCCGGCAGCTCGTGGCCGGTGACGAACGTGACGGACGCTGCAATTCCGCGATGCGTTACCGGGATGCCGGCGTACGCGGGCGCGGCGATTCCCGCTGTGATGCCGGGTACGATCTCAAACGGCACACTCGCGTCGTTGAGCGCCTGGGCTTCTTCACTTCCCCGGCCGAACATCAGCGGATCGCCGCCCTTGAGCCGGACAACCCGCTTGCCTTCGCGGCCGAGCCGGACGAGCAGCTCGTTGATCTCGTCCTGACCAGCGGATTCCCTGTCGCCGCCGCGTTTTCCAACCAGATAGAGCTCGGGGTGGCCGGTTTCCCCTGAGTTTGGCGGCAGCAGGTCGCGGCTGGCGAGCGCGTCGTAGACAATGGCGTCAGCTTCGTCGATGAGCTGCCGCCCGCGCACGGTAATCAGCGCCGGATCGCCCGGCCCCGCTCCGACGAGGTAAACCGTTCCGGCTTTCATGGCGCTTTGAGCGGGTCGGCGATTTCGGAGAGGGGCGTTGTTGATGTCATCTGCGAATAATGATAGCAACGTGTCACCCTGCTGGCGCCCGTGGTCAATTTTTCCAGTTGCTATTCATGTGCACGGAAGGTGCTACTCTGGCGTCCCCGGTGCAAAACGTTCATCTTCGCGAAAAGATCGCCATCATATCCAGCAGACATGAACGACATCGACGTACTACTTCAGGAAAACAGAAAGTTTCCCCCCAGCGACGCTTTTCGCGCCGCCGCGAGAGTCTCCTCCACGGAGCTGTACGAGCAGGCAGCAAGCGATCCCGAGGGTTTCTGGGAGCGAATGGCCGGCGAGCTTCGCTGGATGCGCCGGTGGGACAAGGTTCTGGAATGGAACCCGCCGCACTCCAGGTGGTTTATCGGCGGGAAGCTGAACGTTTCCGTCAACTGCCTCGACCGGCATCTCGACGGGCCGCGGCGCAATGCGCCGGCCCTCATCTGGGAGGGGGAGCCGGGCGATGAGCGGATAGTCACTTACGCCGAGCTTCACACAGAGGTGCTCAAGCTCGGTAATGCGCTTCGGTCGCTCGGCGTAACCAAAGGCGACCGCGTCGCGATTTATCTGCCGATGATACCGGAGGCGGCCATTGCGATGCTCGCCTGTGCCCGGATCGGCGCCATTCATTCCGTGGTGTTCGGCGGCTTTTCGCCCGAATCGCTGAGCGACCGGATCAACGATGCCGAGTGCAAGATCCTGATCACTGCCGACGGCAGCTACCGCCGCGGGCAGGTGGTGGCGCTCAAGCAAAACGCCGACGTGGCGCTCGAGGAAACACCGTCAATCGAGAAGGTGATTGTCGTCCAGCGGTGGCGCGTTGCCGAAGGCGCCAAGGGCGCAGGTATCGAAGCGGCGATGAAGAGCGGACGTGACATCTGGTACCACGATCTCGTTGCCGACGTCGCCGCGGAATGCGAGCCGGAAGCGATGGATGCAGAGGATGTGCTGTTCATCCTCTACACGTCCGGCACCACCGGGAAGCCGAAGGGGATAGTCCACACCACCGGCGGCTATCTGACGTGCGCAACAGCGACGGCAAAGCTCGTTTTCGATCTTCGCGACGACGACGTCTTCTGGTGCACGGCCGACGTCGGCTGGGTGACCGGTCACTCGTATCTCGTATACGGCCCGCTGGCCAACGCGGCATCGTGCGTGATGTACGAAGGCGCTCCGGACAGTCCGGGCAAGGATCGGTTCTGGGACATCTGCCAGCGGCGCGGCGTGACGATTCTGTACACCGCACCGACGGCAATCCGGGCGTTCATGAAGTGGGGAAACGAGCACCCCGCGGCGCACGATCTGTCTCGCCTCCGGCTGCTCGGCTCGGTGGGCGAGCCGATCAATCCCGAAGCCTGGATGTGGTACCGGGAGA
The DNA here is from genome assembly GCA_036513055.1 of Gemmatimonadaceae bacterium. Lineage (GTDB taxonomy): Bacteria > Gemmatimonadota > Gemmatimonadetes > Gemmatimonadales > Gemmatimonadaceae > UBA4720. The sequence goes on from DATBZT010000142.1 coordinate 9,078, forward strand.
ACATCGGCGGCAACCGGTGTCCGATTGTCGACACGTGGTGGCAGACGGAGACGGGGTCAATCGTCATCTCCCCGATTCCCGGGGTGACCGCCACCAAGCCGGGGAGCGCCACGATGGCGCTGCCGGGGTTTTCGGCGGAGCTGCTCGATCACAACGCCGAGGTGATCCCGGTGGGCGGCGGATTGCTGGCGCTGACCCGCCCGTGGCCGGCCATGCTCCGCACCATCTGGGGAGACGATGACCGGTATGTCGAGACGTATTTCTCGAAATGGCCCGGGCGCCCTGATCTCTATTTTCCGGGTGACGGGGCAAAGCGCGACGAGGACGGCTACTTCTGGATACTGGGGCGGGTTGACGACGTACTGAACGTGGCCGGCCACCGCATCGGCACGATGGAGGTGGAGTCGGCACTGGTCGAACATCCGGCCGTGGCGGAAGCGGCCTGCGTGGGCCGATCACACGACTTGAAAGGCCAGGCGATTGCGGCGTTCGTGACGCTGCGCGACGGCCAGCAAAGCAGCCCGGAGCTGCGCGAGGAGCTGCGGAATTTCGTGGCGAAAAAAATAGGCGCACTGGCCCGGCCGGACGACATCCTTTTCTCGGCCGACCTGCCAAAGACCCGCTCCGGGAAGATCATGCGGCGGCTGCTGCGCGACATTGCCGAAGGCCGGATTCTTGGTGATACCACCACCCTGGCGGATCCGGCAGTGGTTGCGGCACTCAAGGAGCAGTACGAGGCGCAGGAAAGCTGAAACTGCCACCTAGAAAATCACAGATGTGAGCTTCCGGCGTCTCCCACCTGTGCCTTTCTCGGTTGATTTCCGCACCCTGTTGGGACCATATCCGGCCCTCTGACTCTGGTATGAACCCTGCCTTAGATTTAGCAACGCACAGTACCAGAACCAGGAAGGCAAATGTTCGGTGGTCTGTTCCCTGAATCGATCTTTGGACGCAAGCTCAACCCCAACGCCGAGCGGCGACTCCGGCTGTCGCAGGCTCGCGCTGAAGAGACGATAGTCCGCGCCCACGTCGACAACGCCCTGATGTTCGTCGACACGCTTGCCGAGGACCTTTCCTTCGACCGCGCCATCGATACTTACATTCGGGTGATGGGAATTCCCGAGCCGCTCGCCAGCACCGTTGCGACGCGTGCTCTGGTGAGCCTCGGCAGGGACCTGGTACCGTTCCGCCGCCGTGCGCGCGAGGAAGGTCAGGAGGACGAAGAGGTGAAGCCTCGCCTCCGGCTTGACGACGCCGCCGCCCGCCAGAAGGCCGTCAAGCGCGCGTAGAGCCCGGGTGCTACTCGGGCAGCTCCGACACCGGCGTGGTCCGCTCTCTCAGGTCGGCCATCGAAAACGCGAACATTGTCGTCACCAGGAGCGCCGAGATCACGCACCATTGGCAGATGGCGTTTATCACGAACAGCTCGAGGTACGTCAGCCATACGGTGAAGACGAACCCGATACCTGAAGCGCCGGTGATGATCTTCGCGATACCCGTGGAGTCGGCGTAGCGATCCTGCAGGCTGGCCACAGCCAGAATGAACATCACCACGTAGAATCCGACGCCCCACGCCGCCACCGGCGCGCCGAGGAAAAGCGCCCAGCGGCTCAGGTTGACCGTCTCGCACGAGCCGATGCTGCAGCTGAGATTCCCGACGACGCCGATCTTGTACAGAAACAGGTAAAGGGCGACGAAGATCCCGGCGAGCGCGAGCCCCGCCACGATCATTCTCTTTGTCATTTCCTGGCCGCTGAATCCACGATCGCCTTGAGCTCATCGTAAGACATCGCGTTGGCGTACGTCTTTCCGGCAATGACGAATGTCGGGGTGGAATTGACGTGGCGCCTCAACCCCTCGGCGAGGTTGGCATCGATTCGCTTCTGAAACTTGCGAGCGTCGTAGCACGCCTCGAATTTCGCGGCGTCGAGTCCGACAGCCGCCGCGTACGACATGAACATCGGCTTCGGGTTATCGGTTGCCTCGGTGTTCCACTTGTCCTGGGCGTCAAAGAGCTGATCGTGCATCGGCCAGAACTTTCCCTGCTCATCGGCGCAGGCAGCGGCATTCGACGCTGACTGGCTGTTCCGGTGCTGAGGCAACGGAAAGTCGTAATAGGTGAGAGTGGCGAGTCCGGTCTCGATGATGCGCTTGTTGAGGTCGGGTTCCGTAATGGTCGCGAATCGACCACACCCGGGACACTCGAAGTCAGCGAACTCCTCGATCTTCACCGGGGCATCGGCCTTGCCAGCGACATATCCGTGGGGAGGGCCTGCCGTGGCCAGGTCCGGCGGCGGCGTTTCGGGTGTCGCCTCAGGCGCCGCTGGTTTGCGCGTCATCGTGTACGCCAGTATGCTTGCCCCGACGACGGCGATTACGACGAGTATCCAGTATGGTTTCTTTGGCCGGGTTGATGCATTTCGTACGACGTTCCGATTCCGGTCCCTGGGATTTCCGGCCATTTCATTCCGTGGTTGATGTCGGGGAAGACGCGCGGCAGATGCTGCGCGACGCTTTGACTGCTGTAAAAAGCTATTGACGAGGTACTGTTATGCAAGCTGATCAACTGCGCGTTCCCGTAGGGCCGGGGGCGATGCATGTGGAGCGATTCGGACACGGCGGAACGGCCGTCATCCTGTTACACGGGTTTGTGACGTCGAGTTTCCTGTGGAGAAACGTCGCGCCGGCGATCACGGAAGCCGGACACACGGCTTACGCGGTCGATCTTTTCGGGCATGGAGAGTCGGACCGCCCGTTCGACGCGGACTTCGGCATCGCGGCGCAGGCGGAGTACCTCGATGCGGCGATGACCGCGCTTCGCGTCGCCCGGGCGGTCATCGTCGGCGTTGACATTGGCGGTGACGTTGCGCTACGCCTTGCCGCCACGCGACCCGAGCGGGTGGAGAAGCTCGTCCTCATCAACACGCCCGCGTTCGATGAGCTGCCGGCGAAGGACATCACGATGACGCAGCGCAGCACGGCCAGATTTGCGTTCCGCACGACGCGCGGGATTCTCGGCGCTGCGCCGCTCGTGGAAGGAGTTCTTCGCAAGAGCGTCGCCGATCCCGAGAAGCAGATGCCGACGCGGCTCGTCGCGCGCTACCTCGCTCCATTCGTCGGGAAAGACGGCACCAACCACCTGCTGGCGCTGGCGAGCTCGATCAGCGGCGAGGACCTCGAGGACATCGATCTCCGGGACATTCACGTTCCCGCTCTGATTCTCTGGGGCGAAGAGGACACCTTCGTGGATGGGAGGATTGCCGAAAAGCTCACCAGCTCTCTGCCCGACGGACGGCTCGTCAGGCTGCCGGGAGTTGCGCGCCTGCTGCCGGAAGAGAATCCCGAGTATCTCCTCGAGCTGCTCATGGATTTCATGCGAAAACGCGCCGTCGCCTAGAGGAAAGCACACAAAATGTGTAGATTTCGGGTATAACCACTCAACATTTTACCCGGATTGATGAAGACGCAGAAGAATCGATACAGAAGAGAGGTCGCGCCGGCTGCAACCCCGTTCGAGGATGCGCGCGACGAGATGTTCCAGCATGTCATGAAGTGCGGAGTCATCGGCGCGGCCGCCGAAGACCAGAAGGAATGGTTCGACAGCACGATGAGTTACCTGGCAGACCGTTATCATGAGCTGACCGAGAAGGAAGTCGCCGAGCTCCGTGTTCTGGGCGAGCGTTTCATCCAGCCCGCCAAGGTCCAGGCCGCAGTCTAGCAACCGTTCACCAGCCCTGTCGGAGCGAGCGCTAACGGCGCTCCCCAGTGGCTCGGCGGAGTATCACGCCAAGGCGTGCTCCGCCCCCAAGTCCAAGCTCGACCGACGGGGTCATGCCGTTTCTTATCGGACCGTCGAGCCCTGCAACCACCAGCAGATAAGCTCGCGCTCCCGACACGCGATCGAAGCGGCCGGAAATGCCTGCTCCTCCATAGGGTGCCCAGCGGCTTTGCCGAAAGGGATCGAGATGGAAGCGAGCGAGACCGTCCACTCTTCCGCTGAGCCCGTCACGACTGAATCCCAGCCCACCGACAATACCTGAGCGCACGTAGGTTCCGGCGACCATCGTCAGTCCGAATCCGGCCTGGAGCGCACTCACCCGGGCCACGATTGCGTCGAGCCGAATCTCGGGATCGAGCTTCGGTGGCTTCGCGGCTGGCGGCGCTCCCTGCGGCTTCTGAGCCGGCGAAGGAGGCGGAACAGGTGCCGGTGCTGGAGCCGGAGGAGGTGCCGGCGGGGGAGTCGGAACTTGAGCTCGCGCTGCGTCGGGCGCCGCAACGGTTTCGAGGAAGACCACAAGCACGCACGCCAGAATTGCGACGGTCAACGGCGACCGGATTCTCATCTCGAGGTGTGCCGGGCCCGCGTACGCGCGCGCGACAGGGCCAGCGTATAGTCGACGATGGAAACTGCCGAAAGTCCGCCGATGATTGCGACCAGAGGCACTGTCGCGCTGTCGAAATGGAGGACGGTCACCAGAGTGATCAACTGAAGTATCGTGACCGTCTTGCCGAGCAGCCGCGCCTGAAACGCCGAGGCTGTGAGACCGGGAATGAATCGTGCCACTACGAAGCCGATCGCGGTGGCGATGTCACGCGAAAGAAAGATGAAAAACTGGGCGGTCGAGAGCAGTCCGCTGACGAGATATGTCGACACCGCCGACAAGACGAAGACGCGGTCGGCGAACGGATCGAGCAGCGCACCGGCGACGGAGGAGCTGTTGCCAATGCGGGCGAGCCAGCCGTCGAGAAAGTCGGTCGCGCCCGCTGCAAGGATGAGGATGGTCCGCTCCCATCGCCCATCGATAAGGACAAACGCAAGCGCGAGGATGAGGCGTGAAAGCGAAATGCTGTTGGGAAGATTGAGCAGTGCGCCACGCTTCATCAGCGAAAGCTAGACGCGGCCTGATGTGCTTGCCACCTCATCACGGGGCGTCTAGGTTCTGACCGTGTCAGCCGCGCTGAACCGGGACCACATTCTCGCCGTCGCCTACGTCGTGGTCGCGGTGCTTCTCGTGATGTGGGACATCCTCGTCGCGGGCCGCATCGCCCAGCTTCGTCGCGCGCCGCGCGCCTTCGCTGCAATCACAGCGCTTGCCGGCCTGCTGCTCCTTCCGGCGCTGATCGTCGCGTATTCGGCCGCATCGATCCTGTACGGCCGCGCAATCCAGCCGATAACGTGGATCTGGCCGATCGTGACGCTGCTCTTTGCGATTCAGGCCACGTACGCGCTGAGCCGCCGCCTGGTCACTCCGCTGTTCGGCGTCCCGGTAGCCGTCTACAATGTCATAATCGCGATCGTTGCGGTTTCACGATTCTCGATTTCCCGCGGCGGCGCGCCTCCGGAATTCTGTCTGGCGCTTTCCGCGGCTCAGGCGAGCAGTCTCGGATTTTTCTTCGGCCCACCCGCGCTGTGGGGAGCGGCGTACCTGTTCGTGCCGGTTTTTTCGCCCTCGCTGCGGGCGCGCTGGCGAATCAGCGGCGCGGTGCGCGGAATAATCGCTGCACTGGTCGGCGGAATCGCGGCCCTCGTCCTCATCCTGATGCCCAGCGCATTTGAGAGCATTCGCAGCTACTCGCACTACGCCACGGAGCAGCTTCAGGAGCATCCGGAGGGAGACTTCGATCTCGGACTCAAGGTGTTTCCCGACCTCAAGGGTCCGCCTCCGCCCCTGAGCCTCGATCAGGACATCAAGCTGGCGGACTCGCTTAATGTGGATGCGGTTTCCATCGTCGTCGACGCTGAGGGCGCGCGTCTCGCCGCGCTCGACTCGATGGCGCGAACGGTCGACGACCAACGCGCCGACAGCACGTTGATCATCATCACTCTCGGATATCCCAGCGACGCTTTGAATCAGTTCCGCACGTCGGAGCCGGATTACACGAAAAAGCGACTGGCCGACGTTGACCGCATTGCACGGAGACTTCGACCGGACATTCTCGTGCCGGCCCTCGACCCCTATGGCGCCGGCTCGCTGGCGATCGGAACGCAGCCGCCGGAGTACTGGATAGACTACCTCTCGCGCGCGGCGGCAATCGCGCATCACGTCAATCCGCGCATCCGCGTCGGAGTGGCCGCATCCAGTTACGGAGCGCGAGACAGCACCTTGTTCGCGTGGGCGGCCTCGCGCGGCTCGCCGATCGATGTGTTGGGCTTCACGCTCATGCCCGGCTTCGACGGCGCACGCTCGCTCGACAACCACATGAGGATTGCGCAGCGATGGATGCGGCCGTTCGCGGCCCGCCCCAAGCCGGCGTGGGTAATGTCAGCCGGCGGCTACCCCCTCATTCATGGCGAGAAAAACCAGGAGCTGGCGCTATGGGGCGTGCTGGCATGGGCCACGACCCAGCCGGCGATCAAGGGACTGATCGTGACAGAGGCCGGGGACTATGACGCGATTCGGGGACTCCGTGCTCCCGGTGGGCGCCTGCGATCATCAGTGAGCGCAGTGATGCGTGCGCAACTGGGGCTGAAGCAGACGGCCGCTCCATAGCGTTTTCTCCAGATCAGGGCTTTGGAAAGATCTGAGAGCTTGCCACCGAGACAGCGAGACAGCGAGAACGGCACGAACATTTGGGGAACGGCGGGAGCGCCCTGCGGATTCCTGATGTGCCGTGAACGAAACGGGTGACGGCAGAACAGCAGGAACAGCTACCATCAGTCATGGCAAATGGGAAAACAACATTCACACGCGACTTGCTCAGCGAAGCCGAATTGGCCGAGCTATAGAGGTACACCGGCAGCTTGGGCCGGGACTTCTTGAATCAACTTACGAGGAGTGTCTGTGCTGGGAGTTGAGAGAGGCTGGCGTGGGAATAAATCGGCAAGTAAGTGTTCCGATTCTCTACAAGGGAAAGCCGATTGCCGCGGCGTACCGACTCGACCTGATTGTTGAGCAGCGTATCATCGTCGAGATCAAGGCGGTCGATCGTCTCGCGCCGGTGCACGAAGCTCAACTGCTGACATATCTCAAGCATACCGGCATCAGCACGGGCCTGCTTTTCAATTTCAATACTCCCGTGCTCCGGGATGGCATGAGACGATTGTCCTTCTAAAAAAGAACTCGATGTCTCGCTGTCTCGGTGGCCAACGCGAGATCTGTGTGTAACACCGATCTGGAGGAGAGGCGAGCGCTCCCAGTAATCAGACCGTTCGCCCCACTCCTCGGACAATTCCTTCGGCCCGGCGATTGGGATCGAAGTACTCGCGGGCAACCCTCATCACATCTTCGGCTGTCACGGCCGACACCCGGCTGTCGTGCTCCTCCAGCTCAACCAGACCGGTTCCCAGCATCCACGCATCAACCATGTCGCCGAGGATGGCGCTTCCGCTTTCCTGTCGTATGGCGTGCGAGCCGATCGCGTAGCGCTTGGCGCGCTCGAGCTCTTCCGCCGTCACCGGCTCTTCCCGCAGGCGCGCAAACTCGGCGAGCAGCCCGGCGCGCGCGACATCCTCCTTCTCGGGAGACGTGGCAATGTACGATACGAACGCGCCGGCAAGCTGATGCTCGCTGCTGTAGGCGTGAACGGTGTAGGCGAGCGACTGCCGATCGCGAAGCTCATCGAAGAAGCGTCCTCCCAGTCCGCTGCCGATGCTCGCAATGATCCGCGCGACGAAGCGGTCCGGATCGCCGCGCGCCGGCCCGGGAAACATCAGCGTCAGCGCGGTCTGCGCCTTGTCCCTCGAGTCCGAACGCACGGACGGCTCGTCCGGCCAGACCGGTGGCCGCAGGGGAAGCGGCGTGGAGGGAGAAAGAGACCCCAGCTCGCGGGCAACGATTGCCGCCGACGAAGACGGTTCGACGTCTCCCACCAGTGCCGCTACCAGCGTTCCCTTGAGCACCCGGGCGCGATACCAGTCGCGTACCTGTCTCACCGAAATCGCGTGCAGCGAGCGCTCGGTGCCCAGAGACGAGATTGCATAAGGATGGCCCTTGAACGCAGCGCACATCGCCAGTCGAACCGGATACCGGTACATGTCATCGCGCATCGCGATCACGTCGGCGAGTGCCACCGTGCGCTCGGTTTCGATCGCCTCTTCGCCGAGCGCCGCGTTCTGGACAACGTCGCCGAGGAGCTCCGCCGCGGCTGCCAGGTGCTGCGATGGAACCGAGATCGACCAGCCAAACGCCTCCAGCGAGACACTGGCACTGATAGTGCCGCCCAGCATTTCGACGTCTTCCGCCAGCTGCGCAGCGCTGCGCCGGCGGGATCCCTTGAGCATCGACCGCGCGACCAGTGTCGTGATTCCCGACAGCTCGGCGGGCTCGTCACGCGATCCGCCGAACGCAAAAACGCCGAGGTGGACGATTGCCGAATCCGGCTTTCGGCGGGCGAGCACAGGCAGTCCCGTTTTTGATCGGAACACCGACACGCCGGCTTCCTCGCGCTCGAAGGCGGGACGGACGCTTCCATCCGAAGCCCCGACAGGCTGCCGGCGCGGGAGAGCTTCGAGTGGCTCGACACCGCCCTTCTCCAGCATTTCCTGCATTTCGAGCGCGTTGGCCGCAACCCGCGGCGATGTTTCGGGACGGTACAGGAGAACTCCGCCGCGACCCGCCGCCAGATAGTACGACGCAACCCGGCGAACGTCCTCCGCCGTAGTCGCCAGGAATCTTGCCTTGTATCCGTCACCAAGCCGCCAGTCGCCGAGCGCTTCCCACTCAGCCAGATGATTCGCCTGACCTTCCATGCTCTCCAGGCGGCGTATCCACCGCGCTTCGAAAACTGTCCGCACGCGGTCCATGTCGCCGGCAGCGATGGTCTCCTCGCGGAGAAAGCGCATCTGGTCCGCAACGGCGCTCGCAGCTTCCGCGGCCCGCTCGGGCCTCGTCTCGGCGTGGACGGTGAAAACGCCAAGCTCTGTTGGCGTGTAGTTGTACACGCTCACCGAGGACGCAAGCTGCCGCTCACGCAAAGCTCGATAGAGTCGCGACGCCCTGCCGGTGCCGAGAATCGAAGCTGCGAAATCGAGCGCGGGCGTGTCGGGATGAAGCGTACGCGGCGTGCGCCATCCAAAAACAAGCTGCGATTGCGCAATGTCGCCGGACATCTCGCGATATCGGAAGTCGTCATGCGACGGCTCGGACGGTCCTGAGGATCGCACCGGCTTCGAGTCGGGAAGCGACCCATACAGCTCGGACACCCGGGCCATCGTTCGGTGCGGGTCGAGGTCTCCGACGATCGACAGGATCGTGTTCGACGGCCGATAAAAATTGCGATAGAAGCCGACGAGCGCGTCGCGAGAGAGCGTCCGAAGACCGGCTTCGCGGCCAATGCGCCAGCGCCGGATTCGGTGGGCGTCGTGGATCAGCTCGTAGAGTGTTTCCTCGGCAAGGGCAGGGGGATTGTCGGCCTTCCGCTTTGCCTCCTGAATGATCACCTCGAGCTCTTTGGCGAGCTCCTCGGCGTCAATCAGCGAGTTGGCATAGGCGTCGGCCTGAATATCCAGCCCGGCGTCGAGGCCCGACGCAGGAAGGACAGTGAAGTAGGCCGTGTTGTCGTAGATGGTGTGGGCGTTGAGATAACCGCCGCTGGCTTTGGTTTCCTTCGCAATCTCGCCTACACCGCGGCGCTGGGTGCCCTTGAAGAACATGTGCTCGAGCACGTGGGCGATGCCAACGACGTCGTCTGTCTCGTCGAAGTAGCCGGCCTTCACAAGGGTGACGACGGCCACCACCGGTGCCGAGTGATCGGCACGCAGCAGCACGGTGAGTCCGTTGGGAAGAACTCTCCGCTGAACCGAAGCGCGGTCGATCAGCGTGGCCAATGCAGACTACCCGCGCGCGATCAGCCGATCGGTCGGCGCCACAGCACTACCATACCAGCGACGAAAAAGAGCGCGCTGTAACCAAGAAGCCATGCAACCGCTCGCATGTCGAGTGTCCCGAAGTTGATCAGATCGTTCATTGCCGGACTCAGCTTGTGCATCGGAGGCAGCATGTCGCGGATGACCATGCGCCACCCTGTGCGATCTGCCCACACCGCGTTGGCGAGCGCCGATCCGAGATAGACCGCGGCGAGAATGGCCCAGTCGTAGCGAAACAGGCTGGAGATGAAGAACGCGATTCCGCCAAGCGAGAGGTAAACGAGCGCGCAGTACGCGAGCGTCCAGATTGGATTGAACGGAACGACGGCGACCGAGAAGACGCCGAGGAGAACCGCAAAAACGGCAACGAAACCGACGAAATACACGACGAAATGCTGGGCGTAGTACGCTGGAATGCCCACCGGCTTGGAGAAGAGAAAGCGGTAGTACCCCATCTTCCTGTCCGTCGAGATTATCCCATTGAAGACAATGAACGCCGCGATGAAGACAATCTGCGGCAGCACCATGATCACGATGCGTCTCGCGGCGACCGCATCGATGTTGGGGCCCATCATCGCGCGGACGGGTGCAATCATCATGAAGCCGAGAAGCAGTCCGACCAGCAGGAGCGCAATGGCCCGCTCGCGCAGGAAATCGCGGAACTGCCAGTAAGCGTATCGAGTGAGGTTTTCCTTCATCAGCTCTTGTCTCCCACGGCTTCGCGGAACTGCTGCTCGAGAACCGATCGGGCCGGCACGACACCAGCCACCAGCACACCGCCCCCGATGAGCCGCCCGATTGCCGCGTTCAGCTCGATGATGCTTGGGAAGGTCAGCTCGAACTCACCCTCGCCGTTGTCGACTGCCGCAGGGAACATCTCTTTCACGTGCTGGGCGCCGGCGACAACCGAGATTCGGTACGTGCCACCGGTGTCGGTTGCCTGATCGTACCCAGTCTGCACGAGCCGCTGCAGGCGTCCGTGGTCGATGATCGCCACGCGATCGGCCAGCCGCTGGAGCTCGTCGAGATTGTGCGAGGCGATGATGATGGTGCGGCCCGGCCGGCGAAGTCCTTCCACAATGCCCCGAAATCGCTGCGTCCAAACGGGGTCGAGGCCGTGCGTCGGCTCGTCGAGAATCAGCACCTGCTCGTCGCGAAGGAGCGCTTGCGCCACACCGAGCCGCTGGAGATTTCCCTTGGACATCGCCTTTATCTTCTTGTCGCGGTGCTCGCCGATTCCCAGCTCGTCGATCACCGCATTGACGCGGGATGAGACGTCCGCCGGAGGAATCGCGGCAAGAGTGGCGAAGCGGATCAACGCCTCTTCAGCCTTCCAGTTCGGCTTGATCGTCATCAGCTCCGAGAGGTAGCCAATGCCGTTCTTTTCGACAAACGAGCGTGGCTCGAGGCCGCGGATTAGCACACGGCCACTCGTCGGCCGCAGGTAGCCGAGGAGAAGAGAGAGAAGCGTGCTCTTGCCTGCCCCGTTCGGGCCAGCAATTCCCAGCACCTCGCCCTCGGCTACCTGCAGCGAAAACTCCTCGACCGCTCTTACCGAGTGGCCGAAGAGAGAACGATAGATTTTTGTGGCGTTGTTGAGTTCGATCACAAAGGCTGTTGCGCGCACGAGCTCCAGACGCCGGGACCAGCGCGGCTGAGGAAGCGGTTTGCCTCCTCGATTCTGTTGAGTCGTGCCAGAGCGCAACCAAGATAGCCCTGAGAGCTGTTGTCTGCCGGATTGATCTGCACCGCGCGGATGAAAAAACGCCGCGCGAGCTCATAGTCTCCGGTGGAAAAAAGGATCAAGCCCATTTCACGCAGCGCGACAGGGTTTTTCGGCTCGAGGCGAATTGCCGTGTCGAGCTCGCGTCGCGCACTCGGAACGTCGCCATCCTCGCGAGCAAGGCGCGCCAGAAAAACATGAGGCGACGCAAGATTTGGGTTCTCGCGTGCAATGCGGGAGAACTCCGTGCGCGCGGCCTCACGCTGCCCGGTTTGCATCATTGTGACCGCCTGCTCCATGTCGTTCGCTGGATTGCCGCGGCGGCCGAGCAAAGCATAACCACCGATGGCCACGATGACGACTGTCACGAGTGCAATAATGAGCCAGAGATTGGGTGGAATGCGCCGGCCGGCAGCGGCGTATCCCGGCGCCGGCTCGATGGGAGTGGCGTATGTCGCCGGCGGCGTAACGGGGCCCGGCGCTGCCCGCGATGCGCCGGGAGCGTAGGGCGAGCTGCTGGGAGCGTAGGGCGAGCTGCTGGGAGCATAGCTTGAAGCACCGGGCGCGTACGGCGAGGCCGCCGCAGCACCGGCTGCGGCCGCTCCATCGGACGGCCTCGGCGGCAAAGGTGGCGCTTCTGCGGAGCCGAGTCCGGCGGCGAGACCCGCCTCGAACTGGTGGTAACCCTCCCGCGCAACCGCGACGTCGTTATCCGAGGGACGGTACGACGCCCGATTGGCCCTGTCGCGTGCGCCAAGAAACTCCAGCAGCGAGTAGGCCTGGCCGAGGGAAATCAATTCCTGCTGACGAAGCTCTCGGATGAGGGCCTGGCCGCTGAGCGACGCGCCGCCCATCAAAGCGCGGAGCGCTGTCTCGGTGCCTTGCCAGAGCTCAAGGATGTCGGCAGCCCTGTCTTCGCCGTCGCGTGACCCCTCGAGGCGGGCGGCGATTGGTGCCACCGCCCGCAACGCTGCGAGCGCGGACTGCTGGTTTGCGCTCATCTCACGATCCGCAGAAGTCCGGCATCGGCACTTCCGCGGATGAAGCTCTCCGCATCCTCGGTGGGAATGGTGCAGCCGGTGAGTGAATAGCCGCGCCGAGCCTCATTCACCATGAAGTCCCTCACAGTTCCCGCAGCTTTCCCACCCCGCGCTTCTCTCAACTTTGCCAGAATCTCCTCCCAGGTTCCCTCGAACGAGTGGTCCTCGTCGATGGTGATGCAGTGTGCTGCCGGCTCGCTGTTTTTTTCCGAAGCCAGGTTACTGAGCAGCACGCCAAAAAGCTCGAGCTGGCCCCGCGCATCGTTTTCCGCCGACTCCGCCGCCCTGGCCTCGATCTCGGCCAGCATCTCGTCGATGTCGTCGGGCTCGCCCGCCAATTCGGCCAGGCGGGCCTCCCAGGGCTTGAGCTCCGGATCGTTGTCTCGCAAACGGTAGACCATCTTTTTCAGCTCGATGAGCCGCCAGATGCCCAATTCGTCCCAATGGTCGTCCGGAGTGGACCGGTCGAGGTGGTAAAGTGCGGCCTCATAGTCGCCGCGATCGTAGAAGATGTTTCCGAGGTAGATCCGGGCTTCGGTGTGGTCCTCGTCGATGGTCAGGGCACGGCGGAGAGTGGCAATTGCCGCCTCATCTTCGCCTGAGCGGTGCTGTGCGTAGCCGATGCACGAAACGGCCTCGGCCGAGTCGGGTGTCTGGCGGGCGGCAATCTCGAAATATTCGCGGGACTCGTCGATGAGGCCTTCGCGGAAGAGTGCGCGGCCGATCTGGAGCATCAGCTCGATATCGTCCTCGTAGCCCAGCTCGAGGGTGTGGCGGAAGCTTCTGAGACTGGCCGCCTGCTGGCCGAATTTCAGAAGGGTTTCGCCAAGTCCGGCGAGTGCATCTTCGTGGTCGGGGTCGAGGACCAAAGCCTCCTCGAAGCTTCTGCGGGCCCACGCGTATTCCTCACGCGCGTGGTATGCGTAACCGACGCCAATATGCAGCTCTACCGAATTGGGGTATAGCGCGAGTCCCTCTCGAAGTACGTCCAACGCTTCGTCGTACTGGCCTTCGTTGTACAACTGGTGCGCTCTCTCATCATACTCCTCGGAACTCAGAAACGGGGTAGTCATGGCGGGTTCTTACCTCCGACTGATCGAGTTGACTTATTGTACTATCGAATCGCTGTTTTGTTCAAGACGAAATACGTGCTCGTCGCAGAGTTTTTCCGCAGCAGCCCTCCATTGGTCGAGTTCACTTCACAAAAAAACGATTCACTCCTTGCCCGCACTCACGTAACGACCGCCGTTCGCTCCGCAAATCGCTGCCATACGCCGGTCTCGAGTATCTCGGCGATCGATTCCACGACGACATCGAGCTCGTCGTCCCGGGTGAAGAAATGCGGAGCCACCCTGATTCCCGCGCCCACACGATAATCGACGAGAATGTCCCGCGCGAGCAACTCCTGGGCGACCTCGTAGCCGTGATCGACGTCGATTGCGACAGTACCTCCGCGCCGGGCAGAGTCGCGTGGCGCATTCACCCGATATCCGCGATCGTTGGCGAGCTCGATCAAACGGCCGGTCTGCCGCATGCTCTTCGCCCGGACCTGGTCCATGCCGGCGCGGCGCAGAATTCGCGGCCCTTCGGCCGCCGCGTACAATGCCGGGATCACGGGCGTGCCGTTCAGCCACCGGAAAGGGCCGGCGGTGTACTCCATTCGCTCCTCGAAGGCAAACGGCCGCGCGTGTGCCTGCCATCCGGTGAGCGCCGGCGCAAGCTCATCGCGCACCCGCGGCGAAACGTAAAGGAAACAGCCACCGGGCCCGCCACAGAGCCATTTGAGCACTCCGCCGGTGAGGAAGTCAGCGCCGCTCTCTTTAACGTCAACAGGGACCACGCCCACCGAATGGAACGCATCCAATGAAACAAGCGCCCCCATCTCGTGCGCCCGGCGGCAGATGGCGTTTGCATCATTGATGAAGGCGGAGCGAAAGAGGACGTGCGACACGGCGACGAGCTTCGTCCTTTCGTCGATTGCGGCGAAAAGCTTCTCTTCGTCGATGGTCATGCCGTCGTCGGATTCCACAAGTAGGACGCGGGCGCCGAAACGCCGCGCCAGCTCCTGGTAGGCATAGAGCACAGATGGGAAATCGAGCGTGGTCATGACGATTGTGTCGCGCGGCCCGGAGAAGTCCACCGCTGACACAACCGCGGATTGGGCAATGGTGACATTGGGCATCATTACGACTTCGCCGGCGCCGGCGTTCAACAATGGGGCGATCTCGTTGCCCACGTTGACGGGCATTTCCCACCACCCGCGCGTCCACGCCTTTACCCCCAGCTCACCCCAGTCCCGCGCGTACTCCGCGAGCTTCTCCGGAACCGTGCGTGGCATTGGTCCAAGCGAGTTGGAGACGAGATAGGTCGTTTTCTCCAGGATCGGAAACTCGTCCCGGAGTAGGAGAAGCGGATCCGGTGCCACGCTATCGGCGCTGCTTGTCGCGCAGGGCCTTGAACTCCGCGTCGCTGTTCCAGGTTGGAACCGTCGACGCGTTGGCCAGCGACACTCCGAACCGCTCGACGATCTCCGAGAGCTGCACCGCGCCGGTGAGATCGAAATCCGGCCTGTACTCATCCGACGGCTGGTGATACCGGTGAGCCGTGTAATCCTCGTCCTGCTGCTTGCCCCATTCCGGCGAGCGGCCGATGAAATCGGTGCCTCTTCCAATCGAAATCGCCGGAATGCCGGCTTTAGCGAGCGAGAAGTGGTCGGATCGGTAGAAAAGACCGCGCTCAGGATGCGCTTCGGGACTGATTCGCATTCCGTAGGGTCTCACGAAGGCCGCAAGGCTTGTCCCAAGAGAGCTTTTGGTTGCTCCGAGAACAGTCAGGTCACGCACTCTGCCAAGTATGTTGCCGCCGTCCACGTTGAGATTGGCGATGATGTTGGCGGCGGGCACCGTTGGATTCTCGCCGTAATACTGCGACCCCAGCAGTCCGGATTCCTCGGCGGTGACGAACAGAAAGAGATTCGAGCGATGCGTGCGGGGCGACTGAACGAGAGAATGCGCAACGGCAAGAATGTCCGCGACACCCGAGGCATTGTCCGATGCGCCGTTGTAGATGGAATCGCCATTCACCACCGGACCGATGCCCAGGTGATCCCAGTGAGCGCTGTAAACGACGTACTCGTTACGCAGGCGAGGGTCGGTGCCGCGCACGACGCCCACAACATTCTCGCTCTTCATCCGCTGCACCGAATTTGTGAAGTGAGCGTCGATCACGATGCCGGTGGGCACCGGTTTGAAGTCTCTGGACTCGGCCCGCTTTCTCAGGTCTGCGAGATTGAGTCCCGCCTGCGCGAGGAGTGCGGTCGCCGCGGGATCCGTGATCCAGCCACGCACCGCGATCGGTGGCGGAAGTTTGGGATCGCGTGGAAGAAGGCGATGCTCGGTGGAGTTTGAGCCGACCACCACCTGCCAGGGATAGCCGGCGGCGTCGGTGGTGTGAACAATGAGCATGCCGGCCGCGCCCTGTCGCTCGGCTTCCTCGTACTTGTACGTCCAGCGGCCGTAGTACGTCATGGCGTTGCCACCAAAAAGACCGGGCTCGCTGGCGGGAGCGGGTGGGTCGTTCACGAGCACGAGCAGGATCTTGCCCTTGAGATCGGCACCTTTGAAATCGTCCCACCGGTATTCTGGAGCTTTCGCCCCGTAGCCGACGAACACCAGCTCTCCACGCGCTTCGCTCGAGGGCGCGGGTGCGCCGGCCCAGACAACGACGTCGTCGGTGAATTTTAGATTTGCGCTTGCCTTGCCCGATGCAACGACGCTGATGGTGGACGGGTTCGACTTGACGACGTCTATCGGGACTTCCTGGAAGTACGATCCATTTACTCCCGGCTGGACACCGTAACTCTCCAGCTGCGAAGCGATGTACTCGGCTGCCAGTCGCCCGCCGCGGGTGGCGGGAGCGCGGCCCTCGAGGAGGTCGGAAGAGAGGAACCGGAGGTGCGCATCGATCTCCCGGGCGTCGACACGTTTGAGCGCGGAGGTGGTGGTGGCGGATGTCGCAGCCGGCGGCGACACCTGGGCGGCGAGTGCCGGAGCGAGCGCGGCAAGGGCCAGGCACGATGCAATTCGAAGAGAATTCATTTGTCGAGTGAGGAATCCAGCGGTGAGTGATCTCTGGTAAAATTATAGCGTGTCGACCGAAGCCCGGAGTTGCAAATGAAGCCTGGACCCAGGAGTGGGCCGCGCCGCGCGCCGAAGAAATCGCCAGGAAAGGGCGTAGCACTGGTGCTGGGCGGCGGCGGGCTCAAGGGTTTCGCGCACATCGGTGTGCTGCGCGCTCTCGCTGAGCGGGGCATCACTCCGTCGGTGTATGCCGGCACGAGCATCGGCGCATTGATCGCCGCGGCCGCTGCCGGCGCGATGCCGGTGGACGACATGGAGGAACGTGCGCGCGATCTAAAACGCCGCGATCTCTTCCGGCTGAACCGGATGGGGATAGTTCTCGACCGGCTGCGCCTGCCCGCCATCTATCTCGAGGCCCCGCTGAGAGATCTGTGCGAGTCGATTGTGCCGGACATGACCTTCAGCGAGCTGGAGAGGACGCTGCTCGTGAACACGGTTGACCTTCAGCGCGGCACACAGATCGTCTGGGGGTTGCCCGGGCTGAAGAACGTTCGTGTTGCCGACGCGGTCTACGCGTCGTGTGCGCTGCCCGGCTTCTTCCCGCCGGGCGAGGTTGACGGTAGACCGTGCGTCGACGGTGGCGTGATGGACAACCTGCCTGTCGGCATTGCGTCGCTGGGGATGGAAATCGTCATCGCCGTGGACACGGGGAGCAGCGCGATTCTCACCGAGAGAGACATCCAGGCGCACGGATTCAGCGCCATCTACATGCGAGCGGCTACGACCATGATGCATGCGTTGCAGCTCGCGCCACTCGAGCACTGGGCCGGTCCGTCGATGATACTGATCAGGCCGAGGGTGAGCCACATCGACTGGTTCAGCTTCAGCCGCGCGGATGAGCTGATCGAGGCTGGCTACCGCGCGGCAATGGAAGCGCTGAGCGGGTTCGAGAGCTGCTGCGACTCCGACTCCGGCATTTTTCCGCGAAGGACGATGCACGTGACGGTTGACCGGGCCAAGTGCATCGGCTGCACACTCTGCGTCGCACTCGCGCCTCAGGTGATGATGATGGACAACGTCGGGAAGGCCGTTCCGTGGACGCCGGAGGTGGAGTGGTCGACCGCCGACGGAGATTTCGTGCAGCACTGTCCGACTTACGCCATTAAGGTCACACCAGTCGGAGAGGTTGAGATGGAGAATCAGCCCGAGTCGCTTGAGACGCCCCCGCTGAAAACAGGTTAGGGAGTCGTCAGCCCTTCGTGTCCCCAACCCTGCTAGATTTAGGTTAGCCTGCCGACTCTGAGTCCCGTTCAGAAGGCAGTGGCTCCGCGAACAACCGGCACGCGCAACGCGCGGCCTGTTCCAGAGAACTACAAAATGACAAACCCGAACTCTTTCGGTAGCCGGGCGACGCTCGATGTCGGCGGACGGAAGTACACGTTTTTCCGCCTCGACTCTCTCGACTCTCTCTCTGGCGGCAATGCCTCCCGCCTTCCCTTCAGTCTCAAGATCCTGCTCGAAAACCTCCTCCGGAACGAGGACGGAAAGTTCGTCAATGCGGCGGATATCGAATCCCTCGCGAAGTGGGACGTCAAGGCGCGCGTCGAGAAGGAAATCGCATTCCGCACCGCCCGCGTTCTGCTCCAGGATTTCACCGGCGTCCCCGCGGTGGTCGATCTCGCCGCCATGCGCGATGCCCTCGCCCGCCTCGGCGGCGACGCGAAGAAAATCAATCCGCTCCAGCCGGTTGACCTGGTCATCGATCACTCCGTGCAGGTGGACGAGTACGGCTCCGAGGCCGCGTTCCTCATCAATGCGGGACGCGAATTCGAACGCAACCAGGAGCGCTACGCATTTCTTCGCTGGGGCCAGAAGGCGCTGCAGAACTTTCGCGTCGTTCCTCCAGACACCGGTATCGTCCACCAGATCAATCTCGAGTATCTGGCGCAGACCGTTTTCACGCGCACGGAAGATGGCGAGACCTTCGCCTACCCCGACTCACTCGTTGGAACGGATTCACACACGACGATGATCAACGGGCTCGGCGTGCTCGGCTGGGGAGTTGGAGGAATCGAGGCCGAAGCCGCAATGCTCGGACAGCCTGTGTCCATGCTGATTCCCGAGGTCATCGGATTCAAGCTGCACGGCAAGCTGCCACCCGGCGCGACAGCTACCGACCTCGTGCTCACAGTCACCCAGCAGCTAAGGCAAAAGAAGGTCGTCGGCAAGTTCGTCGAGTTCTACGGCGCGGGGCTGTCGTCGCTGTCGCTCGCCGACCGCGCGACAATCGCCAACATGGCGCCCGAATACGGCGCGACGATGGGGTTCTTTCCTGCTGACGCCGAGACGGTGAACTATCTGCGTTTCACCGGCCGCGACGAACAACAAGTCGCGCTGGTCGAAGCGTATACCAAAGCCCAGGGTCTTTATCGGACCGACGACACGCCCGATCCAGTCTTTACGGACACCCTGGAGCTCGATCTCGGAAGCATTGAGCCGAGTCTCGCCGGCCCCAAGCGACCGCAGGATCGCGTGCCTCTCCGGCTGGCGAAGTCGATGTTCGAGGAGGCGCTGGCGGTCGATCTCAAAAAGGCCGGAACGCAGCCGGTGGTGCCGGTGACGATGAACGGAAAATCATTCGAGCTTCGCCACGGAGCAGTTGTGATCGCGGCGATCACGAGCTGCACAAACACGTCGAATCCGAGCGTCATGCTCGCTGCCGGTCTTCTCGCGCGAAACGCAGTGGCGAAGGGGCTCAAGTCTCAACCGTGGGTGAAGACGAGTCTTGCCCCGGGTTCCAAGGTCGTCACCGATTACTTCCGCAAAGCGGGAGTGATGGACGACCTCAACACGCTCGGCTTCAACGTCGTCGGGTTTGGATGCACCACGTGCATTGGTAACTCGGGACCGCTTCCGCAGCCGATCGCCGACGCGGTGGAACAGAACAAGCTCGTCGTCGCTGCCGTTCTATCCGGGAATCGAAACTTCGAGGGGCGCATCAACCCGATGACGCGCTTCAACTATCTGGCGTCGCCGCCGCTCGTCGTAGCGTACGCCCTTGCCGGACGGATGGACATCGACTTCAGCACCGAGCCGCTGGGAATCGGTAATGACGGGCCGGTTTTTCTCCGCGACTTGTGGCCCGCGCCGAAGGAAGTGGAAGAAGAAATCCTGCGCTCGGTGAAAGCTGAGATGTTCAAGACCCAGTACGCGAACGTCTTCGACGGTGACGACAGCTGGCGCGGGCTGCCCGTTCCCGAGGGCGATCTTTACGCCTGGGACGAGAGCTCGACTTACGTCAAGAATCCGCCGTTCTTCGACGGGATGACGCTGACTCCTCCCGGCGTGAAGCCCATCACCGGTGCGAGGGCGCTGGCGATGCTCGGCGACTCGATCACCACCGATCACATCTCGCCCGCCGGGTCGATTCCGGCTGCGAGCCCAGCCGGCAAGTGGCTGATCGCGCAAGGTGTCAAGACCGTCGACTTCAATTCGTACGGGGCGCGGCGAGGCAATCACGAAGTGATGATGCGGGGCACCTTTGCCAACATCCGCCTGCGAAACGAGCTTGCTCCAGGCACGGAAGGAGGATGGACGGCAGTTGCTCCCGGCGGCGAAGCGGTCACGATCTACGATGCTTCCATGGAGTACCAGCGGCAGGGCGTGCCGCTGGTGATCGTCGCCGGCAAGGAGTATGGCACTGGATCGTCACGCGACTGGGCGGCGAAGGGAACGCTGCTGCTCGGAGTGCGCGCCGTGATCGCCGAGTCGTTCGAGCGAATTCATCGGTCGAACCTCGTCGGCATGGGCGTGCTGCCACTCGAGTTCATTGATGGGGCGACGCGGGTATCGCTTGGCCTGACCGGCTTCGAAACGTTTGCGATCGAAGGCCTTTCGGACGACATTCGGCCGAAGTCAAAGCTGACTGTGCGGGCCACCTCGGCCGATGGAGCGGTGAAGACCTTCAGCGCCATCTCGCGCATCGACACGCCGGAAGAGATGAGCTACTACCGTCACGGAGGAATTCTTCCGTACGTGCTGAGGCAGCTCGTCGCCAGCTAATTCGTCTTGGTCTTCCCCCCTAAGTGCAGGCGGGGAATCGCGTCGTTGATTTGCTCGGTGACGTCCCGCTCGATTGATTCGGGATCGAGCGGCCGCAGCATTTCCCGTAACTCGGGATCCTCGCCGATGGTGTGGCCGAGCCGGGTGTAGAGGCCGGCCACCAGATGCAATGTCTTGGTGATCTCCTCCTCGATCCGGAGGTTTACCTGCAGCGTCAATTCCTCGCGCAGCTCGCCGATTGCCGACTCACGTCCCTGCGTCATGAGGACGAAGATCGAAAGGAAGATTGCCTCGAGCGAGACGATCATCGTCAGCAGCCCATACGGGAATGGATCGAACGCCGGGACTCCCATGAACCCCAGGTTCCAAACAATCCAGGTGCCGAACGCAAGGACGTGAAAAACGAAGAAGCCGGTGGAGCTGGCAAACTCCGTCAGCCAGGTGGCGATGAGCTCCATCCTGCTGCGCTCGCCGGAATGTTTCGCCTTGATTGCCCGGAAGGCCTGCGTGTGGGCCATGCTGCGCCGCGAGCGTCGCTCGCCTCCCGCTCCCACCGTGGGCGTTCCGGCTGGATAATGACTCTCTGATTCCCTGCTCGCGGCAGACTCGTTTTCTGTCATCGGCATCGAAGAGAATGAGTGTGACCGACCGTCTCTCAGCGTCTACTTCCAGCGCCCCGATAAACCTATCACCTTTCACCTCAATGACCACGCCATTCACAGTCGGGCTGATTCAGGACTCGGTGACCGCCGATCTGGCGGCAAATCTCGAGCACGCGGTGGCGCGGGTGCGCGAAGCTGCCGCACGTGGCGCGCAGATAATCTGTCTTCAGGAGCTCTTCAGCTCACCATACTTCTGCAAGGCCGAGAAGTACGACCGGTTCGACCTCGCCGAGCCGATACCGGGACCGACGGTGGAGCGCATGCAGCAGCTGGCAAAGGAACTGGAGATCGTCATCATCGTCCCGATCTTCGAGCGCCAGGCGGCTGGCATGTATCGCAATTCGGCAGCGATCGTCGACGCCGACGGGTCGCTGCTCGGCGTCTACCGCAAGATGCACATTCCCG
>DATBZT010000143.1:0-3446 GCA_036513055.1 Gemmatimonadaceae bacterium
GCCACGTCTGGAAAGCAACGAGCTTCTCGAGCGTCTTCGGCAGGGCGATGAAACCGCATTCGATGCAATCTTCCGGGCCTGGTACCCTTCGCTCGTAAGGTCTGCCGAATCGATCGTCCGTTCGCGCGCTGTGGCCGAAGAAGTCGTGCAGGACGTCATGCTCGAGCTTTGGCGCCGCCGCGAGTCACTCGTGCGCGATTCCTCCCCCCAGGCCTATCTTTTCCAGTCGACGCGGAACCGCGCTCTCAATCATGTCCGTCACGAACGGGTGGAACGCATGGGGGAGCCCGATGCGGTGGGGCCGGCTGCGGTAAGCGCATCGGCTCCGGCGCAACTGATCGAAGAGGAAATCGAAGTTGCGCTCCGAAATGCGGTCGCGGCGTTACCTGCCCGCTGTCGCGAGGTGTTCGAGCTCAGTCGCACGCATGGACTGAGATATGCCGAGATAGCGACGGTCCTCGGCATTTCTGTGAAGACGGTCGAGGCACAGATGGGCAAGGCGCTGCGGATTCTGCGAGAGAAGCTCGCCCCCTGGCTTCCCGAGAGCGACACGCTGTAAAACTCCGCATAAGGGTAGCCAGCGGCTGGCGTGTTCCTGACTATGAAGCCGACGCGACAGGCACCTGAGCATTCGCAACGGCACCATACAACAGAAAGAGGACACGACTGATGAAAGGACTGCTGCAAAGGGTTGCCGTCGCCGCAGCTGCGATTATCGCGATTGCGTGTATGGATACGACATCTCCTTCCACTTCGGTGTTGTCGCTGACTGATGCTCTCATCACACTGCCGGCGGGGTTCTCGTCCACCAACAATACATTTGCGCCCACAGACGGAACTGAGGGCGCTTTTTTCATGCGTCCGCATGGCGACCGTGGGCCGGGAGGAGAAGGAATGATGGGCGGTGGACTCGGGCCTGACTTCGCTGGCGGAATCGGGTTTGGAAGAGGGTTCGGCGAGGGGCCGTTTGGACACGGAGGGCCGTTCGGACACGGAGATGAAGGCGGTACCTGCAGCTTCTCGAGTGGCACCGGGCTGGTGACCTGCACCAAGACCACCAACAATGGCCTGACTATCGTCAGCGTCACATCATACAAGCAGACCGATGGAACAGTGCAGTCCGCCCCCGACAGCACGACGAACACGGTGAACGCGAAGATTACGTCAACGGGCACGGTGACCCGCCGCGACAGCGCTGTATCGGTCGTCAACAACAGCAGCGATCAGACCATCACGGGCCTCGCTGTCGGAAGCACGCAGCGAACGGTCAATGGAGCTTCGCGTGGTCAGGAGTCCACCACCGGGACGAATAGCGACGGTCCATTCACCGCCACGCGACTGGTTGGCGACACGACAAGCGGACTGATCGTTCCCATAGTGTCAGGCAAGCCGACTTATCCCACGGCCGGCACCGTGATTCGTTCGATGAACGCAACGCTTACGATTCAGGGGCAGTCGCCAACAACGAAGGACCGGCGAGAAGTCATCACCTACAACGGCTCAGCGACGGCGACAATTGTGATTACGCAGGACGGAGTCACCAAGACGTGCTCGTTGCCGTTGCCGCGCGGCATGCCGACTTGCCAGTAATCAATTCCCGGAAAATCCCCGTGCAGGAACCCGCTGCGCCGATGCTGGCGCAGCGGGAACGATGAGGGTAAGCGGAGCGCGGCGTGTCTATATAGGTACGAAGACGCAAGCCGGTTCATAACTCACACCTGGTTCCAGATAATGCTTCTGCAATTGATGGCGGTTACCACTTTGTCGACGGCCGTCCCCGTTGGGCCCAGAATCGCGCCATTAGGATTCAGCGACAGTCTTTCAATCGTTGCCGACAGCGAGACCACCGCCGACTCAGTCCGCCGTAAGCGTCCTCGCGCGGTCGAGTACAGCGACGCCTACTACACCCGGCTGAAAATTCACCAGGTGGCGAGCTACGCGGAGCTGCCGCTATTCGCGGCGGAGTACGTGCTGGGAGCGCGTTTGCTCACGGAACAGCAGACTGGCTTCCCGTCACAGCGTCTCAAAATGGCGCACAAGACGGTCGCGCTCGGACTCGGCGCGCTCTTCACGGTCAATACGGTGACCGGCGTCTGGAATCTCTGGGAGTCTCGTAAAGATCCCGCCGGCCGCACGCTCCGCTTCATTCACTCGGCGGCGATGCTCGGCGCCGACGCTGGGTTCGCGTTAGCCGGCGCGAACGGAGGTGGCGCGAAAAGGAGCCTCGCTAATGCCAACCATCATCGCACCATCGGAATCTCGTCAATGGCGCTCGCCACGGCTGGAACTATGATGATGTGGCTATTCCACGACTGATGGCCATTGCCGCCACCGTCCTGCAAAGCGTCGCGGCCGCGGCCAAGCCGTGGGCATCGCTTTACGGCGATGTGAGAGCCGTGTCGAGCATAGTGACATTTCTTCACCTGGGCGGACTTCTGTTCGCCGGTGGACTCGCCGTTTCTTCCGACCGCGCTACGTTTCGCGCGCTGCGTGGAACCGACGAAGATCGCAGCCGTCTGCTCGACGATCTGGGCAACGCGCACGCCTGGGTACTCACCGGATTGTCGGTGATCTTCATGAGTGGGCTACTGCTCGCCCTCTCGGATGTGAAGACGTTCGGGAAGTCGCCTATCTATTGGACGAAGATGAGCCTGGTGGTGCTGCTCCTGACCAACGGTGCGCTCCTTCAGCGCACCGAGAGGAAGCTCCGCGCAGTCAGTCTGCCGACACAATCCACCGAGCGGATGCGGCGTCTTTGGGCAAGGCTCCGTTTCGCGGCGGCGACGAGCATGGTGCTATGGACGGCAATCGTTCTCGCCGGCGTCATTCTCATCCAATCCTCCTGACAACTATCACAACAGATTCCATGGATGCCCGAAGATGAAATCGCCTGACACCACAACTCATGAAATGCAGTCCAAGTGTGAAGATTGCCCCCTTATTCTCGAGAGAAGGGTATTTCTCCGCAAAGCGTCAGCGTTCGCTCTCGCGGCAATTTCGCTGAGTCTTCCAATCCGTAGCGCGACGGCCAAGGTGTTGTCGTCTGCCGTTGGTGGGCGGAAGGTTCTTTCGTATCCGGTCCCCACGACGGACGGCGCGGATATCGACCGTGACAACGAGGTGATTCTCGTTCGGTACAAGAGCGAAGTTTTTGCCTTCAACCTTGCCTGTCCGCACCAGAACACTGCTCTCCGCTGGAACGAGACTGATTTTCGGTTCCAGTGTCCCAGGCACCACTCGCAGTATCAGCCGGATGGAGAGTTTATCACTGGCCGCGCGACCCGCAACATGGATCGTCTGGCGATCAGACGCGATTCAGCGAACAATATCGTCGTCGATGTCAACACGCTCTACCGCAGCGACGATGATGCGGAGAAGTGGAAGGGCGCGGTGGTGAAGCTGTGACCGATTCCGCTTTGAACAAACCAGTCGACGAAGAGAGACCA
>DATBZT010000144.1:0-2276 GCA_036513055.1 Gemmatimonadaceae bacterium
GTCTTCAGTTTTGCAGTCCACCGGCCGGTAGTCTTCAGTTTGCAGTTCCCCAGCCGGTAGTCTTCAGTTTGCAGTTCCCCGGCCGGTAGTCTTCAGTTTTGCAGTCCCCCGGCCGGTAGGAAGTCCGAAGGATCAAACTCCCGGCGACCGGTAGGAACCCCGATAAACATCTGGTGTATTGTATACCATATCGGAGACCAAGGACGTCTCCTTCGCACTACTTCGTTGCGCGCCTTTGGCAGCATCCTCCGTATTTCCACGACGGAATCGCCGCCACTCTCGACGATGGCGTTACGCCCTACAACAATTTCCGCCGACTCAGGCTCTCCGTCGCATTGCAACGGGATCTGGTCCAGTTACTGAACTCGTTGGTACCACGCTTGGTAGCAAAGATTTCCTGGATCAAAATCACTTTTGCTGGAGAACCGTTGCATGGGGATTGAATTGTCATCGACGCTCGTCTATTCGCGTCACACTGGGGTGCCCACTCTTCGCACGAAATTGGCTAAGGCGCTGCGCCGCAATTAGCCGCAATGAAATCCAGAAAGCGGCCAGTTGCCGCGCGCGCTACCAGGTTTTCCGTCCAGGAGGTGATGCGGCGGTCCCCGCTGCCATTCGCCATTACACGTGGGGCTGAGCGCAATCTCGTCTACGCCAACTCCGCCTTTTCGTGCCTCGCCGGCATCGCCAAGGGTGAGACGCCCGGAGTACCAATCGCCACTGTGTTCACCGGGACTGAGGGAGGAGCGCTGAGCGCGCTTCTCGATCGGGCAGCTCGCGATGGCGTCGAGCTATTGGATGAGCGCATTGACGCATCGAGCGAGAGAGCGAGCGGCTGGCAATGCAGCGTGTGGCCTGTGATCACGGACGACGGGCGGGCCGAAGGTCTCGGGATCGAGATTCGCGAGTCGGGCTCGCCCGACGCTGCCCTCGACCTACAGCGGCAGGTCGCCGAGCAGATGCTCCTCGGTGCACTGCGCGAACGCAGTCTCGCCGACGATGCCGAGGCCGCGAACCGTGCGAAGACGGCGTTCCTCGGCGCGATGAGCCACGAGCTGCGCGCGCCACTCAATGCGATAGGCGGCTATATCGAGCTCCTCGATCTGGGACTGCGGGGGCCCGTGACCGATGATCAGCGCGCCGACTTCGCGCGGGTCAAAACCAATCAGCAGCACCTCGCGCTCCTCATCACTGAAGTCCTCAATTTCGCGCGAGTCGGAAGCGCTGGTATGTCTTACGCCGTTAGCGACATCAATGGTTGTGACGCGCTCAGGCACGCCATCGAGCTGATCGAGCCACTCATCGCGCAGAGAGGGCTCGTCTTCGACGGGATCTCGGGCGACTCCAGCATCGTCGCACGCGCGGATCCGGAAAAAGTGGCTCAGATTCTGGTGAACCTTCTCTCCAACGCAATCAAATTCACACCGGCAGGCGGGCACATCAGTGCCGAGTGCGCGGCAGTGGATGACACCCTGACACTGAGCATAAGTGACACGGGGCCAGGAGTTCCCAAAGACAAGTTGGAGGCCATCTTCGGGCGATTCGTTCAGTTGGAGGAAGGTCTCGCCGATCGAGAGAGCGGCGTTGGGTTGGGATTGGCGATAAGCCGCGACCTTGCCCGGGCGATGAACGGCGATCTCACGGTCGAGAGCACCGAAGGGAAAGGGGCGCGCTTTACCCTTTCTCTTCCGCGCGCGAGCGCACACCAGAAGCCCTGAGGGCGCGACAGCCTTCCTCCTGCCCCAAGTCAATACAACATCCGCCTAGGGACGTGCCCAACCTACGGCTCCAGCAGGTTACCGGCGCGCCTCGGCCGCCAGAAGAGTGTCGTCGAAGAGCTGCATCAACTTTTCGAATCCTCGTTCCGCGTTTTGCCGGTCATAGACGCGGCCGCCACGAATCATCCAGCCGTGCTTGGCATCGTACATCTCGCTCTCGTACTCGCCGCCCCTCGAGCGTAGCGCCCACTCGAATTTCTCGATCGCCTCGGCGGGCATGCTCTGGTCATTGGTGGCGTGGCCGAAGTAAAGCCGCGCCTTCACGCGTGGCAGGACGAGATGCGGGCTGTCGATGGTGTCGGTGAACAATCCACCGCCGTGGAATGAAGCGGCAGCGGCGACGCGATCGGGACGCGCCGCCGCAACGAGCAGCGCGAACTTGCCGGCGAAGCAGAAGCCGACGACACCCATTGGTCCGCTGCCGACGAACGGCTGCGACGCCAGGAAATCGACGTACGCCGAGCCGTCGCGCTCCATGGCGGCCGGCTTGAGCGGACC
>DATBZT010000145.1:0-5739 GCA_036513055.1 Gemmatimonadaceae bacterium
GCGGTAGTGCACGTGGAAGCGATGCTCGAGCTGCAGAGAATGGGGGCGATCACCTTCGACTATGGAAACAACATCCGCACCGTGGCGCTCGACGCCGGAGTAAGGAATGCTTTCGACATTCCCGGATTCGTGCCGGAATACATCAGGCCGCTGTTCTGCGAAGGGAAGGGCCCGTTCCGATGGGCCGCGCTGTCGGGAGACCCTCGCGACATTTTCCGCACCGACGAGCTGGTGCTCGACCTGTTTCCCGACGACGAGCATTTGCGGCGCTGGATCACGCTGGCCCGGGAGCGAATCGCATTTCAGGGCCTGCCCGCCAGAATCTGCTGGCTTGGTCAGGGCGACCGCGCAAAGTTCGGGGTCGCGCTGAACGACCTCGTCGCAACGGGAGAGCTCTCGGCACCAATTGTCATCGGGCGGGATCACCTCGATACGGGGAGCGTCGCGTCACCATTCCGCGAGACGGAAGCGATGCGTGATGGAAGTGACGCAATTGCCGACTGGGCGATTCTGAACGCGATGCTGAACGTCGCCAGCGGCGCGTCTTGGGTTTCCTTTCATCACGGCGGCGGCGTGGGAATTGGCAACTCACTGCACGCCGGCCAGGTCATCGTCGCCGACGGAACGCCGGAGATGCGCATAAGACTGGAGCGTGTGCTGACGAACGACCCAGGACTGGGCGTGGCCCGCCACGCCGACGCCGGCTACGAAACCGCCGTCGAAACCGCAAAGGCGCACGGAATTCATATCCCCATGTCTCCATAGATGCTGTCAAGCAAGTTCCGCCCGTGGCACGTGCCGATATTCCTCGCGAAGTACGCATATCTGTCGGCGGTTCGAATGCCGGTGCTCGTCCATTTCGAAGTCACGATGCGGTGCAACGCACGATGCGGCTTCTGCGACTACTGGAAAACCGACCCGGCGGAACGCCAGACGGAGCTGAAGCGCTTCACCGACGCGGCGCGATTCTTCAATCCAATGATGATCACTTACACCGGCGGAGAACCGACGCTGCGTCGTGATCTCGAGGACATCGTCGACGGCGTAAACCGCGCCGTCCGCATTCAGTACTCGACGCTCATCACCCACGGCGGGATGCTCACCGCGGAGCGCGCGAAATCTCTCTGGGACGCGGGGATTCACCAGTTCAACATCTCGCTGGATTATCTCGACGAGCGGCACGACAGCGCGCGGGGAATTCCGGGGCTCGCCAAAAAGATCTTCGACGTCATCCCACGGATGCGGTCACTCGGGATCGACAGCGTCCGCTTCAACACTGTCATCAGGCAATCCAACCTCGACCAGATACTTCCCATCGCCGAGCGCGCCCGCGTGCTGGGGTGCGGAGTGAACTTCAGCTCGTACAGCGACTCGAAGAACGGCAGCCGCGAAGGCGTTATCGGCAGTGACAGCTTTGGCGAGCTGGACGCCGTCACGACTCGGTTGCTGGAGTTCAAGAGGCGTCACCGCGGCGTGATCACCAACTCCGATTATTATCTGGAGAACATTCCCCGCTTCGTGCGCGGGGAGATGAATGAGCCGTGCCGGTCGGGAATGCGAACGATTCACGTGGATCCGGCAGGCCACGTGAAGCGATGTCCCGATTTCCCCACCGACTTCCACTGGACTGAATTCCGGAAATACGAGCCGATCGACTGCAATGCCTGTTATTACGCATGCCGGGGCGAGGCGCAGGCCCCGCTGAGATTGTCGCGCATTCGGGACGTGATGGCCTGAGGTGGCCATGGAAACCACACTCTTTCTGAACGCTTCGCAGATCGTCACCTGCGCCGGGCCAGGTCGTGCCCGCCGCGGCGCCGAGATGTCCGATGCCGGAGTCATGCGAGACGGAGCTGTCGCAGTCGAAGGCAACCTGATTGTCGCCACGGGCGCTCAGGATGAGCTGCTCGGGAGGTTCGCCGCCGCGCGTCACATCGACTGCAGTGGCAGCGTCATCACCCCGGGGCTGGTGGACTCTCACACTCATGCCGTGTTCGGTCGCGCACGCTATGAGGAACAGGAGTTGAGAGCGGGCGGCGCCGGCTACATGGAGATAGCGCGGCAGGGCGGTGGTATTCACTCATCTGTCAGAGACTTGCGCTCCCGGTCCGAAGATGAGCTGTTCGCACTGGCGCTCGAGCGTGTCCGCCGTCTTGCCAGCTACGGCTCCACGACCATAGAAATGAAATCCGGGTACGGATTGTCGGTGGAGGACGAGCTGAAGTCACTCCGGGTAATTGCCCGCGTTGCCGAGGCGGTGCCGATGCGAATTGTGGCGACCTGGCTGGGAGCGCACGAGATCCCGCTCGAGTATCGGGAGCGCGCGCGCGGGCGGCTCGAGTACGTCAAGCTGCTTACGGAAGAGATTCTGCCGGTGGTCGCGCGGGACCGACTCGCCCACTTTGCCGATGTTTTCTGTGAACCCGGAGTTTTTTCTCTGGATGAGACGCGTGCCATTCTCTCCGCTTCACGCCGTGCGGGTCTCGGCATCAAGCTGCACGCTGACGAGCTCGAGCCGCATGGCGGCGCCGAGCTCGCCACTCAGCTCGGCGCTGTCTCTGCCGACCACCTGGGAGCCATATCAGACGACGGGGTGCGCGCTCTCGCCGGGTCCGCCACGGTGGCTACACTTCTTCCCGGCACCATGCTGTTCCTCGGCAGAAGCAGGCAGGCGCCGGCGCGGGCGCTGATCGATGCCGGAGCGGCGGTCGCATTGGCGACGGACTTCAACCCCGGCACGTCGCCCACCGTAAACTTCCCGCTCATTCTCACGCTGGGCGTGAGCCAGCTCCGCATGCGCGCGAGCGAGGCGCTGGTGGCGGCGACGGTCAATGGTGCAGCCGCCTTGGACCTCGCCGGCGCCACCGGCCAGCTTGCTCCGGGCTTCTCGGCCGACATCGCCATTTTCGAAGGCGAGGACTTCCGGGAGATACCGTACTGGTACGGTGATCGTCGTTGTATGGCGACGTGGGCGCGAGGAAAACCTTGTCATGCTCGCGAGTGAGCCGGTAACTTGCAATGCTCAAGCTTGCCCACTCTCGGAACGCCAGTGAAGGGGCCCACTCGTAGCCAAGGCATTTCAATCAACTAGATGTCCAATATCGATAAGCTGAAGAAGAAAGCGGCTGAGTTCGAGCAGAAGAAGCAATATGAAAAGGCGCTCGAGCTTTACCAGCAGGTGCTGGATTTTTCCCGCACCAGCGACGAAGAGCGGGACGTTCCGCTCTATAACCGCGTGGGCGATCTGCACTTCAGGCTGGGCAACAGCGAAGAGGCCATCAGCTATTACGAAAAAGCGGTCGACCTCTACGCCGAAGGCGGCTTTTTCAATAACGCCATCGCGCTCTGCAACAAGATCCTCCGCTACTCCCCCAATCGCAGCGTGGCGTATTACAAGCTTGGGCTCATCAGTGCCAGAAAAGGCTTCAACAGCGACGCAAAGCAGAATTTCCTGGAATACGCCGATCGGATGCAGAAAGTCGGTAAGCTGGACGAGGCGTTTCGTGCGCTGAAAGAGTTTGCCGATCTCTGCCCTGGTCAGGACGACGTTCGCCTGATGCTCGCCGAACAGCTCGCGCGCGCCGACCGAAAGCCCGAGGCACTGGAGCAGCTTCAGCTTCTGTACGACACGCTCGATGCGGAGGGGAGAACGGCGGAGGCGGCGGCGGCTGTCGAGCGGATGAAAACCATCGATCCCGGCTTTACGCCAAAGCGGTCGGTAACTCCGCGTCGGCAGAAAAAAGACGGACTGGTCTTTCTCGACCTCGGGTACGACGAAGCGACGTCGCGGACGCCGGCATCGGGAACACCGAGGACTACGCCTGGCGTGCGGACGCCCCCTGCATCCACGGCCGAGATACCCACGCCTCCAGACGGGCTCGAGCTGACGTCTCTTGCCGATGCCGGGCCGTCCCCGCGAGCGGCCTCCCCCGCGCCCGTGTCTCCGGCCGAGTTCGAACTCATCGTGCAGAAAGCAGCGTCTCAGGGAGAAGTGGACGGGCGTCCGGTCAGATCCCGGACGCCATCTGCCGGCGGCAGGAGGCTGACTCCGTCAGCAGACATGAAGCCGCTCGAGCGCGCGCCGCTCGTAGCGGAGGATTCGCCAGCAGAGGTGGTGAGTCAGCCCGAACAGCCAGCAAAGGAGCAGGAGACTTCGCCGGCAGCGCAGGAAAGGGCGGAGGAGCACATTATCGGTTCGCAGCCGGGCGCGGCTGGTGCCGGCGACGCTTCCGTGCCCGTTCTCCACGAGACGGCGCTGAACGACCCGCTCGCCGGACTAGACGTGATCTCGTCACCGCAAATTGACGACGAGCCCGCCACGCTGGAAAAGCAGGAGTTCGTCGATCTGGCCCAATGGCTGGCGGAGAACCGCACGCCGCAATCCACGCGAATGGTGGCGCGCGACGACGAACCGGAAGACAACCAGCAGAAGGACTTCGAGGAGATGCTTGAGAAATTCAAGCTTGGCGTCGCGCGCAGCGTAGACGACGCCGACTTCGACAGTCATTACGACCTTGGCATCGCGTTCCGCGAAATGGGACTCATCGACGAAGCGATTTCCGCTTTCCAGAAAGCCACGCGTGGCAGCAGCCACCGTGTGCGCGCATCGGAATCACTTGGCGAGTGCTTCATCGAGAGGGGCCAGCCCGCGATCGCGGTGACCGTACTCGAGAGACTCATCGCCGAGCCCGGATTGACTGAAGAGTCGCTGATTGGTGTTTTCTATCTGCTTGGGCGCGCCGCGGAAGAGCTGGACAAGGCGGGCGAAGCTTCGGCGTATTATCACCGCGTAATTGCGTTGGACATGGGCTTCAGGGACGCCAGTCATCGGCTGGCGATGCTGCCAAGGGCATCGAGGTGACAGCTTTGGGCG
The DNA here is from genome assembly GCA_036513055.1 of Gemmatimonadaceae bacterium. Classification (GTDB taxonomy): domain Bacteria; phylum Gemmatimonadota; class Gemmatimonadetes; order Gemmatimonadales; family Gemmatimonadaceae; genus UBA4720. The sequence goes on from DATBZT010000145.1 coordinate 4,874, forward strand.
CCGCTTCGTCCGCAGGGACAAGCGCTGCTCCGTTGGGTCAGCTCCAGCGCATTCAGGAGCCGATTCGCGAGCGCCTCGATGCCGTGTCCGAGGAAATGTGGCGAGCCGTCGCGACTGACGCCCCGCTCGTGGGCCAGATCAGTGCTCACCTGATGGTGATGCGTGGAAAGATGTTGAGGCCGACCCTAGTTCTGCTCGCCAGCGCCGCCGACGAGTCTCCTGAACCTGCGGCCGTGACGCTTGCCGCTGCGGTGGAGCTGATCCATCTCGCAACGCTCGTGCACGACGACGCAATCGACCATTCGATTCTGCGCCGCGGGATGCCGACATTGAATTCGCTTTTCAGTCACCAGATATCGGTGATCATGGGCGACTTCCTTTACTCGACTGCTCTAACGAGACTTGTCGGCCTGGGCAACCTGGGCGCGCTCGAGGCATTGACGCGGGCGTCGACGGAGATGACCATCGGTGAGCTGCGCCAGCTCGCAGTGACGACGCCTCTGCAGTTTTCGGAAGAGGACTATTTTGCGCTCATCCGCTCAAAGACGGCATCGCTGATGTCCGCGGCATGCGAAATCGGATCATTGGCCGGAGCCAGATCGTACCGCGTGCCTCTGGCGAGATTCGGCGAGCAGCTCGGCATGGCATTCCAGATAATCGATGATCTGCTGGACTACACCGAGGCTGCGGCAACAGTGGGAAAACCGACGGGACTCGATTTGAAAGAACACAAGGTGACACTTCCCCTCATCGCGGCTCTTCGGGTAATGCCGGCTTCGGCACGCGAACGGGTGGACGCTCTCTTCGATTCGGAGGATCCCGGCGACGAGGTAATTGGCGAAGTGATTGGAATCGTCGCGGAGAAT
>DATBZT010000146.1:0-6535 GCA_036513055.1 Gemmatimonadaceae bacterium
CGTGGTGGTCCCGTCGCCCAGCTGGCCTGTGTTGTTGTAGCCCCAGCAATAGGCAGCGCCCCCGCTTGTAAGGCCGCATGTGTATTGTCCGTCTGGTAACCTACCTAGAGCGGCGAACGTAAGGCCTCCCTTTACCGCCACCGGCGTGTAGCGGTATGTTTGCGTCCCGTCACCGAGCTCGCCGACGTCATTCAATCCCCAACAATACGCCGCGCCCACACCGGTAAGCCCGCAGGTGTGCTGGCCCATCGCTTCCAGGGATGCGAACCGGATCCCACCCGCCACGGCCACCGGAGTGAGGCGCCGCGTGGTGTCGCCAACGCCAACGCCGAGCTGACCGAACGTGTTTCTGCCCCAGCAGTAGGCGAGGCTATCGGCGGTGAGTCCACAGGTGTGATTCAGCCCGGCAGTCACCGTGACTAAGGTCGGACCTCCCGTCACAGCCACCGGGGTGTAGCGGTCAGTCATGGTGCCGTCTCCGAGTTGGCCATACCAATTGTTGCCCCAGCAGTAGGCAGCGTTCGCGGCTGTCAGCCCGCAAGTAAAGTTGATGCCGCCAGAACTCACCGTGGCGAAGGCCAAGCCCCCCGTCACTGCCACCGGGGTGAGCCGATTCGTCGTGGTCCCGTCGCCGAGTCCGCCTTGGTCATTGGCCCCCCAGCAATACCAGCCGTTGTTCGCGTGTGAGAGGCCACAGGTCTGCTTTCCTCCCACGCCCATGGCATCGGCGTGGAAGGGTGGCATGTTCGCCGAGAAGGTCACGCTTAGAGTTTGGGTGCTGTTGATGGCCACGCTCGATGTCACCGCCACTGTGGCCGTATACGTCCCGGCGAGACTCCCCGAGGTTGCGGTGAGCGTCAGCGTTGTCGGCGCTGACGTCGCGCTTAAGCTCGCAGTGAGCCAACCGGTAGGCTGTCCCGACCCGTAAGCGATCGTCCCCACCCCAAGCCCACTCAGCTTCCCAAACCCACCGTTGGAAACATTTACCGTCTGGGGGTCAGGGTTCCCACCCTGAATCGAACTGAAGTTTACGCTCGTTGGGCTCAGGGCGATCTGCGAACCCTTAACCTTAACCGCGAACAGTTCCGTGCCGATTCCCTTCGTTCCTGAGAGATTCGAGACTGCGACATCATATAGACCCGTATCTGCGGTAGCCGCGATGGTCAGATTCGCTACCACTTGTGTGGATTTCACGAATCGGGTGCTGTTCACTCGAACCTGTGAATCCACGACTCCGCTCAATTGAAAGCTGGCGATCGCTCCGTTACCAAATCCAGAACCATTCACTTGAACGTCGAGCGTGGTATCCCTCGGCGCAGCCGATGGCATTGTCGATGTAACCGTCACTGTGGATGTCGATCTCGCGCTCGCCACACCGGTCAATTCCGCGGTCGATCGACTTCCTGTCGGATCCGTGCATCCAACAAACCATGCCGCGAGCGCTACGCTGACTAGTTTAAAAACGGGGCGAGCTGACGGCATGGACGGGTTCTCCGGCTAGGGTTCAGTTTTAGTATTACGGACATCTACGGCGGATTTGCGCTCTCCCAAACCGGACGCCGTATATGCTGCCCAGGTGAAGTCGCGTTTGGTTCTAATTGCCTCACGCTGCGCGAAGGCGAGAGCGTCTTCGGCAGGCAGACCCGCGCGAAGGCGGCGATAGAACGATTCCGCCATTTCAACTGCCCCGGCGTCGCTGACCCGCCAGAGAGTCGCGACGACACTTCTCGCACCGGCGGCGAGAAAGGCCTGCGCCAGGGAACTTTCCTCTGATCCCTCAGCGAAGGGAGATTGTCCGGCGGCTGGAAGAGCCGTTTCGCAGCCCGATAAGAACACCAGCGGACTCTTGGTGTGAAGTCCAAGAATCTCGTGCGCTTCAAGGCGACCATCATCCGCTCCGATCGCTTTATCACTCTGGCCGACGATCACACGAGAGAAGAGCGGGTTCTGCGAGTTTTGCGCGCCGTGCGATGCCAGGTGAATGGACCAACCAGCATCGAGGGCGGAGCGCACGGCCCGCTTACTCGACTCTGGTCCGAGGCGGAGCTGCGCTCCTGGGATCAATCGCGCTACCGCCAGCGCTTCCCGACGCGTGCCGGGCAGCGAGTCGGGAAGTGGTGCAAAAATCATCATATGAGAGGTGGCGTCGCCGCGCCCCGCACGGCGCATGGTCAGTGGAGCAACCGAAGGGAGGTAGCTCACCACGTAGTTCTCGGCGAGAAATTTTCCGGTTGCCCGGTCCCATAGAGCGGCGAACGGAAGTGCGGACAGGGCGCCATGCGGGACAATGAGCAGCCGATTGATCCCTTCGAGCGCGGCGGCTCGGGTCGCGGACGGCAAAAGGAGCTCGTTGAGCTCTCCGAGCACAGCCGCGACGCTTGCCGGATTCTGGCCAACGACGAGCAGCTCGCGCGCGACGCGGACTCGTTCGCCAAGTGCGCGATCGCCGATTGGGACGCTACGGTATTGGATGCTCTTAGCGCGCACCACGAACAGATCCAAACGGTCGGGCCCGGATAGGAAAGTGAGCAGCGCTTCCCCGCTCGTCAGTTGAGACTCCACGTCATGAAGTGTGACACGCGTTAGCCCGAGCATCTGAGCGGCTGGCGATGTAGCGCGATGCGCGAGCTGCTCCTCGTATGCAGCCTGGGTGGCCTCGAGAGCGCGCTCGAGAGTGCTGCGACGTTCCGCGCTTTGTGGCCCGACGTCTAACTCAGATAGTGCCCGCTCGAGCGCGGAGGCTCGCAGAAGGAGCCGCTCTCCCTCGACGACAGTCGCCAGATCACCCGGAGTGCTCGCGAATCCGCCCAACCGTTCGGCGAGATTGCGTCCGGGGACCGAAGCCGCGACTTGAAACGCGGCAGCAGTATCCGCTAGCGCCAGATGAAGGGCGACCAGACGAGAGAATGGAGCGGTGCGGCTAGCAAGATAACCCGACCGAAGCGGACCCCAGCCGAGTGAGTTCCGCTCGCGCTCGAGAGCAGCTATCGATCGCTCTTCCTCGCGTTGCGCTTCCTGGAGCCGGCCGAGTGCAAAGAGCGCCTCCGCGCGCAGGTCTGTCAAACGCCAATCGGTCAAAGACTCAGAGGTGGGTACGGCGTCGAGCGCGATAATCGCCGACCGCGGGTCTCTTCTATTGAGTGCCAGGCGGCTTTCGACGGCTGCAACGTCTCTCATCACCGAAGGATTTCTGAGCCGCGCTGCCGCCTGCCGGGCGGAATCCGCCTCGACCTGTGCACCGCGCGCATCGCCGCTCCGTGACAGCGACTGTGCAAGTTGCAAAACGTCGTAGACTTCCTCGCCATGGGCTTCGACAGCGCGATGAGCCGACAGAGCCGCTCTCGCTTTACTCACCGAGGCAGGAGCCTCGCCCAAGTCGAGCAGAATCGCAGATGCTCTACGAAGGTTCGTGCCGCGTTCGACTTGCAGGCCGAGCGCGGAGTCGATGCTGTCTGCTTCGACCAAACGGTTCAACGCGAGACGCGGACTCCCTGCTTGCGTATGCAGGTCGGCGAGAATTTCCAGCGTCGCCGCGACCTCCTGTTGCAAGCCCTGCGCGCGAGCAATCGCGAGTCCGGAGTCAGCTGTCGCGATTGCTCGCTGAAGATCACCCAGGCCGCTCCAAGCGGTCGCGAGCTGAGCGAGCGCATTGGATTGGCCGGTCGCGTACTCGATCGCGGTGTAATGGCGCCGCGCCTCTGCGAGCAACGGGAGCGCCTCGGTGAGACGGCCAACTCGAATCTCCACCATAGCCATGTTGTTCAGCGCATTGCCCTGAGTACGCTCGTCGCCGATGTCTCTTCCGGCAGCAAAGGCAGCTTTGAGTCCTCGGCGTGCTCCGTCAAAATCTCCCAGCTCGACTTTCACGAGCGGTATATTGGCAGCAGCGCGCGCGACTCCGGCGGCGTCCGCGTGCCGCCGTGCCGCGGCGATCGCTGAATCGAAGTCCGCGAGTGCTTCCCGGTGCCTTCCTTCGTTCCACGCGAGAAGACCAAGGGCGTTGAACGACCGTGATACCTCTGCGTCGAGTCCCAGGCGACGTTTCAACGTGAGGGACGTTTCCCCCTCGCGCCGAGCAGCAGCGTAATCACCGAGCCGCCATGCCGCGAGACCGACCCACATTCGTGCCCGCGCTTCTGCCGCGGAGTCGCCAGCCGCGCGAGCGCGAACAACCTCCACATTCAAGATTGCGCGAGCACTATCGTAGGACTGCCGACCGTATCGCTCCTCTCCGGCGGCGCGCAGTGATTCTGGAGGAACAGCAAGTAGGAGAGCGAGAGCTTTCGGATCGGTCGGCAGGTCAGCAGATCTCGCGTCGGAACGCGAAAGGTTTCGGGACGACGGGCTCCGCTCCGTCGTGCACGCCGCGGCGACCACCAGGACGCTGGTCGCCAGCTGACGCAAGGGAATCATCGGATGGGAGTGAACTCTCGCAACCCTGTAGAGCGGCTCCCTCCGTCAGCAAGTAGCGCATCTGATACCCAGAAATAGCGATCGCCTACATGTAGCGTAACCGAGGTTGGAAGAGCGGCGACAGTGTCACGGCTACTCTGCGTCCACACCGTCGCGCCGTCGGCTCGGCTCACGGTCAGGCGGTAGCTCATCGCGCCCTGCGCTGGACTCCAAACAAAACGAAGCGATCCCACCCGACTCTCGCCCGTTGGGCCATAGGCAATGAGTGAGGAGCTTGCGGTGCCGCCACGATACAGTGGATTCTCCAAGGTGCCGTCGCTACGGCGGAGCGATGGCACCGCGACTATTATCAGGGCGGCAGCGGCAGCAACGAGGGCACTTCCGATAACAAGGCGTTTGGGCCTGCGCACACGCCGAATGAGTTCGTCGGTATCAAGAACGTGCCGACGGCATTCCGCGCATTCCGCAAGATGAGCTTCTATCTGATCGCGTTCCGTGCCTGAAAGCCCACGATCGATGTATGCGGCGATCTGTAGATCGTTCATGTGCCCGTCACCTCCGCTATATGGCGTACTCATTCTCTCAAGACGTCACCACGCATTTATCGGAGTTATACGGATGGATGAAGAAGAATTGCGGTCTTCAGCCGTCGCTGCCGTCGATGCCGCGCAACTCCAGCGCGACACGAAGACGGGCGAGCACACTATTCAACTGGCGATAGGCGTGGAAAGGTGTCGGCATTCCGAGCATTCGTGCGATACGTGAAGCGGAAAGTTCGTCCTGAAACCGGAGTGCCAGCAAAAGCTTCTCTCTGGGGGAAAGGCCGCGCAGAGCCGCCCGAAGCCCCGCATCACGCTCGCGGCGAACCGCGAGAGCGTCGGCAGATAGGGCCTCGGAATCTGCCAAAGATTCGGTATCCAGTTCTGAGGCGAGAGAGTCCGCGAGGGTGCGACGGATGGTGCGTTGAGAAGCACTGTCCTCCGAATCGCCCGTAGGACGTTGTCGGCCATACCGAGCGCGGTGATAGTCGAGACACAACCGGCGCGCTAAGACCGTGAGCCAGGTCGAGAAGCTTGCCCCGCGGTTCGGCTCAAAAGTACGCAGCCGGTGAAAGTCGGCCTCGCGAAGCTCCCCAAGCATGTAGGCGTAGCGATCCATCGTCTCGTCATGGGCGCCACCGAATGAGCGCGCCACGGCGAGGAGTAAGCGTGTGTGATCGGCGATCAGCTCGTTCCAGGCAGCCGCGCGCGTAACGCCGTCAGGGGCTCGTAGGAGTTGACCGAGCTGAAGTGGAACCGTGGCATCCATGCGGAGTGGCCGTTAAGTCTCACGCGCAATGTACGTCTCGCATCGAACCCGTCAATCTTATTCTACTGTCGGCCGGCCCGCCGCACCGCAGTCGCCTTCAGCGTATAGCGACACCGCAAATAAGTGGTGGAGACGTGCCGAGGCGAAAGCCGAGCTCGATCACGTACCCGGGGCGGGTTTTCATTCGGCACGCAGAAAATTCGCGTCCGAAAGGAAAATCCCGCCTCCCATTGTGCGTGAAGGCGGGATAAAGAGTTCCGACGGACGGGGTGGGATTCGAACCCACGGTACGCTATGAACGTACACACACTTTCCAAGACTGCGCGAGACGAGCCCTTTTCGGCTAACCTAGCCGCTGTCTCTGACTTAGCTATTCCTGTAACCGCTTTGAATTGCGCCCGCAGCCGTCTTTAGCCGTTCGGTGAGACACAAAAAGGGCACAACCGGTGGAGGTCAGGCGGCTCTTGCTCAAGTAGTCGGCTCGATCCGAGGCAATCTGGCTCTTACCTCTAACAGCAGGGCAAGCGCTTTCGTTGCGTTCTCTATTGCGCTATCAGAGTCAGCCTCTTCGTGTAGAGCCCGCAGTTTATAGTCAGCGTTTGTCCGCTGACCTTTCAGAGTTCCCAGCAAAGTTCCGAGGGCCTTCATCGGCGGATCGCCATCTTGTCTCGCTAGGGTGTCAGAGACAAGAAAGTGAGAAAGATTCGACTCCGCTGGCAGACTATACAACGCACAAATAGCGTCGCGAGTGGCAAGGTACACCGCGTAGTAGCACCTACCCGTGATTGTTCTGTACCGGCGTTCACCAACTGGC
>DATBZT010000147.1:0-2142 GCA_036513055.1 Gemmatimonadaceae bacterium
TTCTCCCGATATTTCCGGCGGATGAAATACGCGCCGAACGATTTGAAGATGTACTCGAGCGGAAACGTGCGCGCCCACTCGCCGACGGCGTACGAGATCGCCACCTGTCCCGACAGCACGTACCCGACGAGCACATAGTCCGCGTTTGATCTGTGATTCATCAGATAGATCACAATCGCATCGCGCGGGAGCGCGCCCTGCAAGGAGCGCCTCGCGTACTCCGCCGACACCTTATAAAAAAAGTTGAGCAGCACTCGGCTCACGACGATGCCGATTTTGTAGTAGGTGAGGATGTTGAAGAAGGGAACTATCTCGTCGATGTACTCTTCGACCCGATCCCACGCCTTTTCCTCGCCTATTGAATTCTCGGCAGCGTGTTCTCTGACCGCCTGCGCGATCGCCTCGTCCGCTAGAAGAGTCTCCCGGATGAATGGCTTCTTGGTGAGCTTGAAGCGATCGATGTGCGAGCGCGAGCGATGGAGCGCGCGCAGGGCGATCCCCGTGGCGCGCAGGCGCACGACGACCGTCGCGACCAGAGCGGCGAGAAGAGTGACTCCGAGAATCCACGCAGCTGGCGCCATGACGGAGGTTAAGATCCGCCGCGGGACGAATCACCGCAAATGCAAAAGCGCGCCACTGGATGATTCCGGCGGCGCGCCTTCGAATTCCGGCCCGCTATGCGGGCAGGAGACTTACGTCGTCGGGACGAGATCGACGAACCAGATCACTGCCGGCACGTTGAACGCGGCCGTCTGGGGCGCGGAAGTCCCGGCGACGGAACGCGGGAAGTAATACACCGAGAAAGCAGTGCCCGCGCTGTTCACAGCGGCCGCGTGAAGCTGACCGGCCAGGGGAGCCGCCGCCGTTGGTCCGGCGGCGGAAGCGTTAACCGTGCCGGAGCCAGCCGTCGTGACTCGAACCGCGGCATTCCCGGTCGCGCGGGAGATGTACGCCGATGATGCAAAGGCAGCGATGTTCGCGGCGGTGGCCGGTGGCGTCGCCGGATCAGTGGGGGCGGTCACAACGTAGGCATCGATCGCACCCGTGCTGGCGTTTACGGCGCGCAGCGCGATCTGTCCAGCCACAACCGCCGGAGCATCGTCGTTGATCACGATGAAGTGGACGTGCGTCGGCGTTTCACGCGTCAGCAGAAGCGTGTAGCGAGAATTGGCGTTGAACGTGATGGTCGTGTCGACCATGAACGCCGACGTGACTGCCGGCAGGTTGCTGTTCGGGAATACCCGAATGTGACGCGCCTTGGCTTCGACCGGCTGGTGCTCGCTTCCCTGGCGAAAGGCGAAGTTCTGAATGGCCTCGAATGAGAAGTTCACCTGGTCGATCATTCGGACATCGACGCCGCTCGAGTCCGCGAGGCCGTTGATGAACCGCACACCCGCGAGGGGTGGCAAGCCTGGATCGGTGACGTTGTCCTTGCCGCATGCGCTGAGTGCGGCCGTGGCGATCATGAGCGTAGCGAGACGAGAAAGACGCATTAGCAGTACTCCAGAAAAAAGGCGAAAAGTTGGTCGGCTCGAAGCGAGCCGGTTACCTCAGACGTCCATTACGAGCCGTTCGGCGGAGGCGGATTCGTCTGCCGCTCCGGGGACGAGCTTGAAAAAAGGCTCCTGCTCAACGCGAACGCCAGAAAGGCCGCTGCCGCCGCTCCAACCACGAGAATCGTCCTGCTGCGCGAGAACTGACGCTCCTTGACGTCCTGGACCAGAGTCGTCCCTATCGTCAGGGGCTCCCCCGACCATTTGTTGCTCCCGCCGTTGAAGTAGCTCACCGAGCTCACAGAAACGACGTATGAAGAATCGGTTCGGGAGGTAAGCGTCCCTTCAATCACCTGCGCCGACGGACCCACACTCGGACCCAGGGTCAACCGACCCTGGTCGTTCAACGGAAAAACCAAAACCGTACCTGGCACCTCTATCGTCTGCACCGGGGTGTAGGTGTAGCAGCCCGACGCGACACCCATCAAAAACGCCAGCAGGCAACCGCCGGCAAAACGCTTCAAGGACACGGAGGCCGGTCGCGCCTTTCCGGCGCGACCGACAACCTGTCCGGCAAAATCATCGTGATTCATTTGCACTGCCCCTCGAGAAGCGTGGGTATCAGAATCCGTACGTTCCCTTTGCCGCA
>DATBZT010000148.1:0-2618 GCA_036513055.1 Gemmatimonadaceae bacterium
ACGCCTGATTCGGATTGCCGTCGAAGACGGCCGCCGAACGCGGCCGGATCTCAAGTTAGGTATCTGCGGAGAACACGGGGGTGAGCCCCGCTCCGTCAAACTTTGTCATGATATGGGTTTCGACTATGTCTCCTGTTCTCCATTTCGCGTGCCGATAGCACGCCTTGCTGCCGCTCATGCCGTCCTCAGTTCGAGTTAACAATCTCGCGCGGGCGATCCATCTGACACCGGCACCCTGGCTGCCAGTAGCCGCTCCGCTGTTTGCGCGGCCACTGAGAATTGCCCTCGTCACCGAGTATTACTATCCGCACCTCGGTGGCATCTGCGAACACGTGCATTTCTTTGCACAGGAAGCGCGCCGGCTGGGGCACCACGTGGACATCATCACCTCCCAGCTGGAAGGTGCCGTAAAGGAGCCTCACGTTATCCGCATCGGTAAGAGCCAGCCGGTTTATTTCAACGGCTCGCAGGCCCGGGTGACACTCGGGCTTTCGCTTAGAAAGAAGATGCGAGAGACGCTCCGGCGCGGAGAGTACGATCTCGTGCATGTCCATTCTCCGCTCGTCCCTTCCCTGCCGCTGCTGGCAATCAACGAAGCCGACTGCCCGGTTGTAGGGACATTTCACACCTATTTCGACCGATCGTACCTCTACGGCATTGGCCGCCGCTACTTCCAGAAGAAGCTGGATTCGCTCGCGGCAGCGATCGCCGTATCTCACTCCACCACCGTCGCGCTCAACCGGTACTTCGAGGCCAACTGGACGATCGTTCCAAACGGCATCGACCTCGAGCTTTTCAATCCGCATGCGACTCCCCCACCGGGCATCCGCAAGGACGTGCCGGTGATTCTTTTTCTGGGCCGGTTCGATCCGCGCAACGGACTCACGACACTGATCGAATCGTTCAAGAAGGTGCGGGGACGCAATCGCGAAGCCCAACTGGTTGTCGTCGGCGACGGTCCGCTCAGAAAGCATTACTATCGCGCCGCCGGCGGTGATCCGGATATCACTTTTGTCGGGTCGGTGCTGGGTTCGAGGCCGAGTTATTACGCGCACAGCGCGATGTACGCGTGCCCGACCACAAAGGCGTCGTTCGGAATCACGCTTCTCGAGTCCATGGCGTGCGAGACGCCGGTCGTGTGCTCCGACATTCTCGGCTTCCGCGACGTGGTGAAGCACGAGCGAGAAGCGTTGATGTTCCATTGCGGCGATCGCGATGCCCTCGCCGACAGCCTGGTGCGGCTGCTCGACGACGAGACGCTCCGCGCGCGTCTGGGAAAGACCGGGCGGCAGGAAGCCCAGCTGTACGGCTGGCCACGGGTCACTGAGGCGGTACTCGACGTGTACGCGGCGGTGCTTGGCTCGACGATATCGGCATGATCGTTCCCGCGGCACTGGGCCTCTCGATACTGGGAGCCGCGGGGCACGGTGCGTTTCACCGTAACAGCTTCGTGTTCGGGCCGGTCCTCGGTCACCTCCCCACAAAAGAGAAAAAAGTCGCTCTCACGTTCGACGACGGCCCCAACGCCGACGCCACTCCGCGCATCCTCGGCACGCTCGCCGAGTACGACGTAAAGGCGACTTTCTTCGTTCTCGGCAGCCACGCCGAGCGCTGGCCCGATCTCGTCCATCGCGCGGTGCGTGAAGGTCACCAGCTCGGCAATCACGGATACTTCCACAAGAAGCTGCATCTCAGGTCGCCGGGTTACGTGCGCCGTGACTTGCTGCTCGGCAAGCGCGCGATCGAGCGCGCCGGCTCGGCTTCTCCCCATTTCTTCCGCGCGCCACACGGGTTCCGGAGTCCGTGGGTATCGGTGATCGCGCGCTCGCTCGGTGAGCGCACAGTCGGCTGGTCGCTCGGAGTGTGGGACAGCGACATGCCAGGTGTCAAAGCCATTGTCGATCGGACGATCGAGGGCGTGAAGCCGGGCTCGATCGTCCTGCTGCACGACGGCGACGGTTACGACGCCGATGGTGACAGGACGCAGACCGCTGCTTCACTGCCCGCCATCATCACCGGATTGCGAGAGCGCGGCTACGAGTTCGTGACGCTGCCGACAGAATGAATCACAAAATGGCACGCAATGTCCGCTGGGTGGTGACGGCGGCCATTGCCGTGTTTCTCATACTTTTCGCGCGGACCATCGACTGGGGTGCAGCGTGGAATTCCATTCGTCACGCGTCGATGCCTTTGCTGCTCGCGGCAATCGGCGTGAATCTGCTGTCGATCTGCATCAAGGCGGTGCGGTGGTGGGTTTTTCTCCGGGCCGCAGGTTCGCCATCGCTGGCACTGGCATTCAGGGCGACTATCGCTGGAGCGGGGTTGAACAACGTCCTCGTCGCGAACGGTGGCGATGCAGCTCGTGTAGTTTTTGTGTCCCGCGCTACCGGCGTTCCGAGTTCGACCATCCTCGCGACGCTCGCACTCGAGCGGCTGTTCGATCCGGTTGGCTTCGTAATCCTTCTCGTTTTCGGCGCAATTGCGTTCGACCTTCCCCAGGCGCTGGAGAGGTGGCGGCGTCCCGCCGAGATCCTGCTCGCGCTGATCGCTGCTGCGCTTGTCTGGTTCGTCTACAACGCCCGCAACATCAAGCCGGAGCACGTTCCCGAGCGACGGGC
>DATBZT010000149.1:0-25010 GCA_036513055.1 Gemmatimonadaceae bacterium
AGCTCGCCACGCAGCTCGGCGGATACATCGGCAACTCGTCCGTGGTCGGTGGACACGATCAGGTGCGGAGTGCGACCTTCGAGCTCAAGATTCCGGCGGAGCGTTTCGATCAGGCTGTCAACGGACTGGGCACGATTGGAAAAGTCGAGTCGGTCAACGCCACCGCGGAGGATGTTGGCGAGGAATTCGTCGACATCACGGCCCGGGTGAACAATGCTCACCGGCTGGAGGATCGGCTGATCGCGCTTCTTGCCACGCGGACGGGAAAACTCCAGGACGTTCTGGCGGTTGAGCGGGAGCTCGCGCGCGTTCGGGAGGAAATCGAGCGTTACGAGGGGCGGCTTCGGTATCTGAAGACACGAGCGGCAGTGAGTACGCTATCCGTTACGGTTCACGAGCCGGTGCCGATCCTGGGTCAGTCACCGGGCGAAAACCCGATCGCCGCCGCGATCCGTCAAGGCTGGCGGAATTTCGTTGGGTTCATAGCCGCCTGCATCGCCTCACTGGGAGTCGTAATTCCGCTTGGTATTCTGGTTTTCGCCGGATGGCTCGGGTACAGAAGAATCCGGAGAAGCCTTTAACCCTGAGGGTTCCAGCGGCATCGGGCTCTGCGCCAATAACGGCACAGCAACGAGCAGCAGCGAAAACACGATGGAATTCTTCATTTGGGCCGCGTGCGGTGCGGCTGCATTGACGATGTCTTCGACCGAGACCGAGAGGTGTGACAGCCGAATCAGCGGAAGGGCTTGGATCCTCATCGTTCGTGTTGCGTAGCTGACTCTACGGTAGCGTCGCGCTCCCGGTCAGCGTCTGAAGTGAGCTTTTGCGACCATTCTGACAGGTGTTCGCGTTCTGCGGCGATGGACAGCGGCAGGTACGGTGGCGACTGAACGCTTTCCCGGCAGTGAGCAAGCCATTACGACTTATTCGCTGGCGCATTTGGTGCACTGCCACGATACTTCGGTCCGGCTTCCGAGGAGCCGCAATGATTTACCGACTCCGATTTCCGGCAGGCTGCTGCTACGACTCGAATCCAGATTTGTCCTTCCGTTCAGAGATTTGTCCTCGCCGTTTGTCTCCCGCTGGCGTTACAAAGCCGGATACTTGCAGCCCAGGATGTAGCGCCTGCTCCTGCTGTGAGGAGCTCGTTCACGCTGACAGGTAAAGTGATAGCCGAGGCCACGGGAGCCCCGCTACCATACAGTACGGTCACAATCGAGCAAATCGGCAGGGAACGCTTCACCGACGCCACAGGCACGTTCACGTATTTTGCCGTTCCGCCGGGTAAGTACAGGATTCGGATTCGGCAGCTCGGCTATACGCCGTTCGACTCCACTCTTCAGCTCAATGCGACGAACGCCGACCCCGTATTCGCGCTTGTGCGAATTCCATCGACCCTTGCCGATGTGGAGGTCAAAGCGCCGGTGCGACGGTGCATTGTGCCCGAGGAGAACGGATATGTGGATGACACCGATCTCACGACGGTCCTTGGCGAGGCGCGAAAGAACGCGGAGCGCGAGGGCCTGCTGAGGCGCACCTACCCGTTCGAGTATAAGCTCGCGCAGGCACATGACACCTATGACCTTCGTGACAGCACGCACCACATTGTCTACGACACCATTACTTTCCGGAGCGACGACATCTGGAAGTATCGGAAAGGAAAGGTCGTGTCGCCGGATCGAAGCAAGATCTTTGGCGAAGTGCGCGTAATGCGACTTCCAACGCTCACCGATCTTGCCGACCAGCGATTCCTGCTTGCCCACTGCTTCAAGTACTCGGGCATATACGACGACGATGGTGTGCCGGAGCACCGGATTGATTTCGCGCCGCTGCCGGAGATCATCGCGCCGGACGTCGAAGGATCCATCTTCATGGACAGCGCCACTTATCTCATCAAGCGTGCCGAGTTTCGGCTGACGAAGGGCGGAAGCATCAAGCCGCCGGTTCTTGGAATGTCGGTGACGACTACCTACCGGAAAATTCTTCCGAATGTCGCGTTGTTCGACGAGATACGATCGGTGCAGCCGCTGCCCGCCGCATCCGCGGCCGACCATCTCACTGAATTCAGGCAGACTCAACGTCTCCTGAGCTTTCGCTTCCTGTACGGCGGTCCTCCGGGGAGCGATTCCGCGCTGATGAGGAAGAGTCCCGTCACGGGGCTGCAATCTTCGCGGCCCCCGTCAGCGCCGAAAGGCCCAGGACAGGAACACTAGCCGGACAAATTTTCGCTGGACCCGAGTCGGCGCAAACCGGGAAACATCTGATGTAAGTAAGTAACTACTTGCATTGAGTCAGGCCGCCCTTTAGTTTCCCGGCCCTATGGATACCAGAACCGAGCTGCTCAAAGCCGCCGCCGTGGTGTTTTCACAACACGGCTTTCGCGGGTCGACCACCCGCCGCATCGCCGACGCGGCCGGGGTCAACGAAGTCACGCTGTTCCGCTATTTCAAGTCGAAAGAAGCGCTTCTTCACGAAGCCATCACCAGCTGCTCGGAAGGCCCGGTGGTGATGCCACTCCCTGCCACGCCGCTCGACCCAGAGCGGGAGATCGCCGACTGGGGTGAGTCGCTGATCGCGCGACTCCGCTCCCGCGGCTCGATTATCCGCAAGTGCATGAGCGAGATCGAAGAGCGGCCGGAGATGATTTCCACTGCAGTTGCCACACCGTTGCGCGCAGCGAGCGACCTCGCGGCATACCTGCGAAAGCTCAAGGCGCTCGAGGCGACCGACCCGGACTTCGACATTCTCGCCGCTTCGGCGATGCTGATGGGCGCCATTTTTCACGATGCCATGGGCCGTGAGATGATGCCGCACGCGTTTCCGGCGGTGACAAAAGCTCCGCGGCTTTATTCCCGGCTCCTGCTCAATGCAATCGGCTACCGGGCCGACCGCCTGTCTCCTTCCGACTCAGAAGGAAGGAAACAGAAACAACCCCTTTCGTCGTAAGGTCGTCCACCATGAATGCCCTCACCTCGTCTTGTCACGGAAGATTCATCAAACGTGTCCCGGCCGTTGCCGCTATCGCGTTTGTGATGAGCGCGCCGCTCGCCTCGGCGCAGGTCACGACTTCCGGCAGCACTTCGTCCGCGACGGGCGCCGCCCCGGCCGGCACGTCCCTGTCTCTCGAGGACGCGATCCGCATCGGCGAGACGCACAGCGAAGCCGTCGGAATCGCCCGCGCCGGAGTCCAGCGAAGCCAGGGACAACAGCTCGAAGCGCGCAGTCAGTATCTGCCGCAGATCTTTGGATCCGCCAGCTATACGCGCACGCTCAAGTCGCAGTATTCGGGCTTCGGTGCATCGACAACCACGGACACCACCACTGCTACTGCACCCGCGCCGCCGTGTAACGCTTACTTGAAGGATGCCTCCGCTTCGGTGGCCGATCGGCTAGCGGGTCTCGATCTCGCCTCGCGATGCGCATCGGGAATCAACCCCTTTGCGTCGCTCAAGAGCCTGCCTTTCGGCCAGGCCAACCAGTACAACTTCGGCATATCGGTCTCGCAGAATCTGTTCAACGCCGGCAAGATCGCTGCCCAGACAGCGGCCGCCAATGCCGGACACCGGTCTGCCGAAATCGAGCTCACCGCCCAGCGGGCGCAGATAATCCTCGACGTCACTCAGGCCTACTACGACGCCGCGCTGGCCGATCGTCTGGTGGCGATCACCGAAGCGTCGTACACGCAAACCGAGGATGTATTCAAGCAGACGCAGCTGGCAAAGAATGTCGGTAACATCTCCGAGTTCGAGCTACTGCGGGCGCAGGTGACGCGGGACAATCAGCTCCCACTGGTCATCCAGCGGCGCAGCGACCGCGAGGTTGCTTACCTCCGTCTGAAACAGTTGTTGAACGTTCCGTTGAGTCAGCAGATAACGCTGACCACTCCAATCGAAGGCGCCGCCACGCTCCCCGCCGGAATCAGGCTCACCGGACTCTCAGTGTCCGACTACTCGGCGCCCGATACCGTGACTTCGCACCGGGCAAGTGTGCGCGAGGCGGCTGAGGCCGTGACGGCGCAAGAGAGCCAGCTGCACGTCGCTCGCGCGCAGCGAATCCCGTCGCTCAGCGTCACGTCGCAATACGGTGCAGTTGCCTATCCGCCGACCGGCCTCCCTTCCTCGAATGAGTTCAAGCCGAACTGGACAATAGGAATCGCAACGCAATTCCCGATTTTCACTGGTGGGCGCATACGCGGGGACGAGCTTGTCGCAGAAGCAAACCTGGCGGAATCACGCGTACGACTTCAACAGGTGAGAGAGTTTGCCGCGCTCGATGCGCAGGTGGCAATCAACGCGCTCAACCAGGCGGCCGCTTCGTGGGAGGCGAGCCGGGGAACGTCGGATCAGGCGGCCCGCGCGTACTCGATTGCCGAGGTCCGTTATCGCGAGGGCATTTCCACCCAGCTCGAGCTCAATGACTCGCGGCTTTTGGTGGAGCAGGCGACGGTCAATTCGGCGCTCGCCGCCCGCAATCTGCAGGTAGCCCGCGTGAAGCTCGCTCTCCTGCCGAACCTCCCGCTGCAGAGTGCGACCTCCAACTTCTCGTCGCAGCAAGCGCAGACGCAACAGCAGTCAACGCAACAGAGCACGCAGCCTCAGCAGCAGCAACAGCAGCAGCAGCCACAATCGCAATCGGGCACGCTGGCGAATCAGCAGATACCCCCTGGACTCTAAATCATGAATTCCACAGGAAGTCGTAAACTCGTGTCCCTTTCGCCAAAGCTCGCTGTTGCATCGGCCTTGGTGGTGCTCAGCCTTGCCGGCTGCAAGAAAGGTGCGTCGGATGCCGACGCGGCCAACGCAAAGTCGGCGGCGATGACAATCGGCACGGAGAACATCGCCATCGTGACCGCTGGACAGGTCACGAGTGGCCCAATGCTTTCAGGCGCCATCGTTCCGGAGCGGGACGCGTCGGTTCGTGCACAGGTCGGAGGCAGCGTTCTTCAGACATATGCCGAACAGGGCCAGCGCGTCGCTGTCGGCCAGCTTCTGGCGCGAATCGATGCCGCAGGAGTTCAGGACGCATTCCTGTCGGCGCGGGCAGCGGTGACCTCGGCGACAAGCAATGCCGATGTCGCGACACGCGAGCTGGCCCGAGGCGAGAAGCTTCTTGCCGCCGGTGCGATCGCGGAACGTGACATTGAGCAGACGCGCCGCGCCGCGATTGCCTCCGACGCGGCACTCGCCGACGCGAAAGCGCGTCTGGCAAACGCCGAGAAACAACTCGGCAATACCCGCATCGTCGCGCCAATTGCCGGAGTGGTCAGCGAAAAGCCGGTGTCGGCGGGCGACGTCGTACAGCCGGGCACCGCGATGTTCACGGTGGTAGACCCATCCAGCATGCGCCTCGAGGCATCGATTCCCGCGGACGAGCTCTCGGCGGTGCGCATTGGAGTGCCGGTGAACTTCACGATCAACGGCTATCCCGGCCGCACCATGCTCGGCAAGGTCACGCGAATCAGTCCGACTGCCGATCCGGCGACACGTCAGGTGCGCATCATCGCGTCTATTCCGAACAGCACAGGTGAGCTCGTGGGTGGATTGTTTGCAACCGGGCGCCTGGCGAGCGAGATCAGAAGTGGTCTCACCGCGCCCGTGTCGGCAATCGACATGCGGAGCAACATTCCGGCGGTGATGCGGATTCGCCAGGGCAAAGTCGAGCGCGTGCCGGTTCAGGTCGGGCTCAGGGACGAGGGTGCCGAGCGCATAGAGATCACGTCAGGAGTTCAGGCAGGTGACACGCTGCTTATTGGGGCGGCCCAGGGAATCAGCAGCGGCACCGTCGTCAAGGTTTCTGCGCCGACAGACAAGGCGCCCGGAGCGAGGGACTAGGATATGGTAATTTCGGATTTTGCGATCAAGCGCCCGATGATCACCATCGTGGTGATGGTTGCGCTCGTCGTATTCGGACTTTTCTCGCTGTTCCTGCTGCAAACGGACGAATTTCCGGACGTGCAGCAGCCGGTTGTGCTCACCGGCATCCCGTATCCGGGTGCGTCACCGGAAGGTGTCGAGCGGGAAGTGCTCAAGCCCATCGAGGACGCCATCAAGGGAATCTCCGGCGTGGACAAGATCTACGGCACGGCCACTGACGGATACGCGCAGATTATCGTCGTCTTCCTGTTCGAGAAAGACATCTCGCAGGCGACGCAGGACATCCGCGACGCGATTTCGTCAGTTCGCGTCGATCTCCCGCCTGAAATGAAGGAGCCGATTCTCAAGCGGCTCGATCCAACCGACCGGCCGATCGTGTCGCTGACGCTCGCGTCCGACGCCTATACGCCGGCCCAGTTGACGCGTATCGCCGATCCGACCATCACCGGCGCGCTCAAGGGAATCGCCGGGGTTTCGCAGGTGACGATTGTCGGTGAAGTGAAGCGGGAGATGACCATCCAGGTCAAACCGCAGGCGCTGCAAGCGGCGGGGCTCAGCGTCGCGCAGGTCGTTCAGGCGCTCCAGGCCCAGAACATCGCCGCGCCGGTTGGCAATGTCAGCGGTTCTCTCGATGAGCGCGCAATCCGCCTTCAGGGGAGGCTCGACGGCCCTGCCGATTTCATGCAGCTGGTGGTTGCCGAGCACAACGGCCAACTCGTGCGGCTGGGCCAGGTGGCCGACGCGCTCGACGGAACGCAGGAACAGCGGACACTCGCGCTGTACTGGGCGAGGGGCACAGGTGGCGCGTCAGCGGCAGATGTCGCCGGCAAGGAAGCTGTCGGCATCGACATTACCAAGTCGAAGGGTTACAGCACGACGGCAGTAAGCAAGAAGATTCAGGTGGTCGTCGACCAGATGCGGAAAACATTGCCGCCTGGCGTAAAGATGGATGTGGTCCGCGATTCCGGCGTTCGTGTCGCCAGCTCTGTCAGGAATGTCGAGGAGACGCTGCTTCTAGGCGCACTCCTTACGGTGCTCGTTGTTTTTGTCTTCCTCAACTCATGGAGATCCACCGTCATCACCGGTCTGGCGCTGCCGGTTTCGGTGCTGGCTTCCTTCATCGCCGTCTGGGCGTTTGGCTTTACGCTCAACACCATGTCGCTGCTCGGCCTTTCTCTGGCGATCGGAATCCTGATCGACGACGCGATTGTGGTGCGAGAGAACATCGTCCGCCACGTCGAGATGGGTATGGATCACATGACGGCGTCGCACGAGGGGACCGACCAGATTGGTCTCGCGGTGGCGGCGACGACGTTCTCAATCGTCGCGGTGTTCGTGCCGGTGGCGTTCATGTACGGCGTGGCTGGACAGTGGTTCAAGCCGTTCGCTCTGACCATCGCCTGCGCCGTTCTCGTGTCGCTGCTCGTCTCGTTCTCGCTCGATCCGATGCTTTCGGCGTACTGGGCTGATCCGCAGACCGAGGCGCACGAACGGCGGAACCCGATCGCGCGCACGCTCGAGCGGTTCAACCAGTGGTTCAACCGCCAGGCCCAGAGCTACAAGAAACTCATCGGCTGGGCGCTTGATCACCGGCTGGCGATGGTGGGACTGGCACTGGCATCGTTCATTCTGGCGCTGGCATTGCCGGCGCTGGGACTCATCGGGACGGGACTTTTCGGCGACACCGATCGATCGGAGATCAACATAGGAGTCGAGACTCCGCCGGGCTCCAATCTCGACTACACTCGCATCAAGGCGGAGGAGGCGGCCCGCATCGCGCGATCGCATCCAGAGGTGGAGTTCACCTATACGACTCTCGGCGGCGCAAATGGCGCGGTAGATAACGGAAACATCTACGTCCGCCTCTATCCCAAGAACACGCGGAGCATCACCGCCACCAATCTGGGTGAAAGAATTCGCCTCGAGGTCGGACGTATCGCCGGCGCGACGATGAACGTCTTCACGAGTGATTTCCAGGGATCGCAGAAACAGATTCAGATCCAGCTGAGAGGCGGAACTCCGGCGTCGCTCAACTCTGCGGCCATGATGATCGAGAACCAGGTGCGTCAGGTGAAGGGAGCGGTGGATGTGGATCTGTCCACCAAGGGTCAGAAACCCGAGCTCGAGATCAATGTCAATCGCGGCCTGGCCGGAACACTCGGAATTACAGTGGGCCAGGTGGCTCAATCGCTGCGCCCGGCGTTCGCCGGAATCAAGGCTGGCGACTGGATAGACCCCACCGGCGAGACTCGCGATGTCAACGTGAGACTTGCTCCGGGAGCCCGCGAACGCGCGTCCGATCTCGCCCAGCTCCCTCTAGTCATGCAAAGCCCCACAGGCCCGACGACGGTCCCGCTCGGCCAGATCGCCGACATTCAGCAGGGCCTCGGGCCGGCGCAGATCAGTCACCTGGATGGCGACCTCGTCGTCAACGTCGAGGCCAATACCGTCGGCGAATCGCTCGGCCAGGTGATGACGGGAATAAATGCGCGCATAGACAAACTGACCCTGCCGCCGGGTGTCCACATCACCGAGGGGGGCGAAGTGGACAGTCAGAAGGAAGTGTTCGGGCGGATCTTTACTGCGCTCGGGATTGCTGTGATGCTGATGTATCTCATCCTCGTCCTCCAGTTCGGATCGTTCATCGAGCCGCTCGCCATTCTGATCTCGCTTCCGCTGTCACTCGTCGGCGTCATGCTGGCCCTGCTGATCACGGGATCGACGATCAACATCATGAGTCTCATCGGGGTAATTCTGTTGATGGGAATCGTGGTGAAGAATGCGATCCTGCTGATTGACTTTGCCAAATGGGCAAGGATCAACGACGGACTGTCGCGGCGCGAGGCGATTATTCAGGCAGGCGCGATTCGTCTGCGTCCGATCATGATGACGACCTTGGCGCTCATCGCCGGAATGTTGCCGGTTGCCCTCGGCCTCGGCGAAGGAGCGGAGTTCCGCGCCCCACTCGGCCGGGCGGTCATTGGAGGCGTCATCACGTCGACGCTGCTGACGCTGGTTGTGATCCCGACGTTCTACGAGATCATGGACGAATGGCGCGAGAAGATTGTCGAGAAGCTCGGTTTCGCGAAGCATCAGGCCGGCCACGCCGTAGCCGGCGGGGCTGGTCCGGTGCCGGAAGGAGCGCTGAGCTCCGTGCGGCCATAGGGCGCACCGCGGACTCTAGTCTGCGGCGTCCCGCTTTCGCTCGCGTTTCTTTCGCGAGTGGAGTTTTTTTGAAGCGAGCCGAGCCTCATCCGCACTGCGCGGGCGGCGGGTCGGCTTTCGCTTTTTTCGGACGATGAGGGCGCGCCGTACGAGATCTGCAAGGCGAGCTTCGGCGCGATCGCGGTTCTGCCGCTGGCTCCGCATCTCGCTGGCGACGACGCGGATGGCCCCATCGTTGGAAAGGCGGGAGGCGAGCCGGGCAGTCAGCGCTTCTCTCTGCTGGTCCGAAAGGGCGGCGGAGCGAAGGACGTTCCAGCTGATCTCGATTCTCGACGCCGTCTTGTTCACATGCTGGCCGCCGGCGCCGGACGAACGCGACGCCTTCGTCTCGAGCTCAGCACGTGGAATGGCCAGACTCTCGTTCACGATGAGTGCGCCGGCCGGCGGCGCGCCATCGTCCGGATGATGCCCGCCCGTTATCTCCATCGGAACAGCTTGAGCGCCGCGACGAAGCTCACCGCCAGCCATCCAACGATCACCAGCATCTGCCCGCTCACACCAGCGAAGGATGCTCCTTCCAGCATGTTCGCCCGGAGAGCGTCGTTCACCGCAGTGAGTGGGAGGAGCTTGATGATCGGCTGCACTGCCGCCGGAAAATTGCTCGACGAGAAAAACACGCCCGAGAAAATCCACATCGGCAGCATTACGAGATTCATGAGACCCGACACGCCCTCGGTCGTCCGTGCTCTCGATGCGATGAGAAGCCCCAGCCCGGCAAACGCCAGCGCAGCCATCAGACAGATCGACGCAAGGGCGAAAAGCGAGCCGCGGAGGGGGACGCCGAACACAAGGGCTCCGAATCCAATGAGCGTCAGCACTTCGAGCACGAGGAAGAAGAGTCGCGAGAACATGAACGACGCCAGATACTCGACGCGCGACATTGGTGTCGCCATGAATCGTTTCAGGAGCTTCTTGCCCCGCTGATCGACGATCGCGAAGCCGATGCCCCAGATTCCGCTGCCCATGAGATTCATGCCGAGCAGGCCGGGCAGCACGAAGTCTATGTAGCGTGAACCGTGCTCCGTGACTCTCCGTTCGACAACCGAGACCGGATCAGTTCGGCCCGCGCCTCTCTGGATTTCCCGGTCCACCAGCAATTTTGCCGAAGCCGCATCCCCACGCGCCGGATCGAAGGTGTATTCGACGCCGGACGGCCCGGAGACCCGCACCAGCATCGCCACCGTTCCCGTGCGAAGCGCACGCGCAGCGGCGCTGTCATCCATCACTTCGGCGATTATCGATGAATCCCGCTGCAATGATGCGAGGATAGTTCTCGCCGCCGGAGAGCGCACGATTCCGACGTGCGGTCGTTCCGGCGCGCGGCTCCTGAAGGCCACGCCCAATCCGACGGCAAGCAGAATCGGAAATACAAAGGTCCAGAACACCGCCTCCGGCTCGCGAATGAAACCGCGAAAGCGAGCAAGCGTGAGCTGGACAATCGAACGCTCGATGAAGTGCCGGTGTTCCTGCCTCGGCGCGTCAGTCATCGCGCAGTGTCCTGCCGGTGAGCATGACGAAGACATCCTCGAGCGTCGCCGACGTCGTTCGCGGCTCTGCAGGCGGGTGGTGCTTCGCTCCGATCGACTTGATCAGCTCCGCCGGAGTACCGAGAGCGATCACATGGCCGTGATCCACGATTGCTACGCGCTCGCACAGTCGCTCCGCCTCGTCCATGTAATGCGTCGTCAATACTACGGTCCGGCCGGCAGCGCGGAATTCCTCGATCAGGCCCCAGAGCTGGCGCCGCGACTGTGGGTCCAATCCGGTAGTCGGCTCATCGAGAAAAAGCAGCTCGGGATCGCCTACCAGAGCACAAGCGACAGCCAGGCGCTGCTTCTGGCCGCCGGAGAGCGTCCCAACGCGGGCATCGCTTTTCTCGCCCAGCTGCACCATGTCGATCACGTCCGCAACCTTGCGGCCGCGCCGATAGAAGCTGCGAAACAGCGCGAGGGTTTCACGGACGGTGAGCTTCTCGGCGAGCTGAGTGTCCTGAAGCTGGATCCCGAGGCGCTCGCGCAGCTCTCCGGCATTGTCCTCCCAGGTACGCCCGAGCACCTCGACGCCTCCCGAATCGCGGGTAAGAAGCCCTTCACATACTTCTATGGTTGTGGTTTTTCCGGCCCCGTTGGGCCCGAGCAGGCCGAAGCACTCACCGTTCTTGACGGACAGGTCGAGCCCGTCCACAGCGACGACATCGCCATAGGATTTCCTGAGCCCGCTGACGACGAGTGCGTGAGTGGATGTCACCATCGAGGGACAATCGGTGTCATTTGGTTCGGTCGGAGGCGGCGCCGGCGGCCTGTGAAACTCCGGCTAACCGTTGTCGTACCATCATATACGAATGGCGAGCCGGGCGGCACGGCCGGTGCCCAGGCTCGCGAGCATCAAAAGCCCGGAGAAGTTATGCGATACCTTCGTACGACGATACTGGCCGCCGTTGTCGCGATTCCATGCTGGGCACCGTCACTTCACGCACAGATCAGAGAACGTCCGCGGGTTTTCATCCAGAGACCCTCTCGTTTCACATTGGGAGGCGGACTCCTCGTGTCGCAGCCCAGGGGCGAGCTGGCGAACAACATTGGCAACGGTTTCGGCGGCGACTTCTACGGGATGTTCAGAGTCGACCCCGATGGTGTTCTCAGTCTTCGTGCCGACGTGGGCGGCGCACAGTATGGCAGCGAGACATTGACCGCCCCGTCCGTATTTGGGGGGCGCGTTGGGTTCGAGGTCGAGACGACCAATTCCATTCTGTGGGCGGCCGTTGGACCGCAGGTGACGTTTCCTGCCGGACCGGTGCGCCCATACGGCAATGTCGCCATCGGCGTGATGGATTTCACCACCAGCTCATCGGTGCGCGGCACGGGCGACTTTCAGGGCGAGACATTTGCCAGCACCGAAAACCAGAGCGACAACACTCGTACGTGGATATTCGGTGGCGGGCTGTACATCCCTTTGAGTGGAGCTCTGTCGCTGATATCGATCGACATTGGAGGCCGTTATTTCACTGGTGGAGAAGCGACCTATCTTCGCAAGGGCGCCATCCGCGACAACGCAGATGGAACGATCACGATGTTTCCATCCCATAGTGCAACCGATCAGGTTATCTGGCACGTGGGCGTGTCGTACACCATTCCGCAGAACATTCGCCGATAACCCAACCAGGCTCATGTCATGATTGCTCTAATGGCCCTCGCGCTGTTCGCTCAGACGAACATCTCGATCAATGTCGGAGGCCGCGACAAGAAAGACAGCGCGAGAGCTGCTCACGCGGACTCCATGCAACTGGAACGTGAGGCACGCATGGATTCCCTCCGCGCGCGCCGTGTGAAAAGAGATTCGCTCGACAACGCGCGCCGTCTCGCCAAACGGATTCCGCTGACGCCTGCGTTGCTCGCCTCGTCTTTCCGCGATGCGGGAGCGCGGACTCTGCTGACCGCTGCCCGCGCAGCGCGCCTCGAGCAGGACACAGCTCTCCGTGCATACGACGCAACGGTGTACGAGCGGATGTCGGTAGGGATGGGGTTCAAGCGAATCGGCCGCGACCGATTGCTGATGAGAAACGAGCGCGCCGCACGAGTTGTCTGGACCCGCGGCTCGCCAGTGCTGGTACAGCTTCTCGGCAGGCGAACGGTCATGCCGATGCTCGAGGGTGCCGGCGACGCGGAGATCAACGCCGAGAGAGTGCCGATTCCCTACTTTCCCGGACGGGAATCGCTGTGGATTGGATCTGGCCTGGCCAAAGCGGATGTCAGCGAGGGCGAGATCATCCATCCGCTCGCAAACGGCGCCGAGGCGTACTACACCTACGCCACGGGTGATTCGGTGAGCTTCCAGCTTCCCGGCGGTAAGACGATCCAGCTGCGTGAGCTGGTGGTCCGTCCGCGCCAGCCGAAATGGAATGTCGCGCTCGGCTCGCTCTGGTTCGATATCGGCTCATCCCGACTTGTGCGCGCGGTGTTTCGCCTCGCTGAGCCGATGGATATCTGGGGCATTGCCGACGAAGACTCCGACGACCCAAGCGACAAGCCGTCGAGATGGGTGAAGGCGATGATCTCGCCGCTCACCGCCAAGGTGAACGCAATAACAATCGAGTACGGGCTGCACGAAGGTCGATTCTGGATGCCACGCCTGCAGGGGCTCGAAGGAGAGGCCCAAGCCGGCTTCATGCACATTCCCTTCAAGATGGAGCAGAGCTTCAAGTACGCGAGCGTGAACGGCAGTATTCCGGCAATCCCTCAGATTGCCGTGATCGACACCGCGCAGGATTCCACCTCGCGGGCCATTCGAAGAGCGCGGAGACGCGACGCGTGCAAGGACGTGACGGCCGATCGCTCACGGGTGACCACAAGGTTCGACGGTTCGCTCAACGTGATCATGCAGGTGCCGTGCGATACGACGAAGCTCGCGCACTCGCCGGAGCTGCCAAAATCCATCTACGACGAAGGCGAAGACGTGTTCGGCACCGCCGAGCGCGACGCGCTCGTTGCGGAGGCCCTCACACTCGGTGCACAGCCGGGATTCATGCCGCAGAAGCCGGTGTTCACCTACGGCCTCGGTCTTTCGCGATACAATCGCATCGAGGGATTGTCGACAGGCATTGCAGCGAAGCAGAGCCTTGGCGAGGGATACACCGTCCGCGCCCTGGCGCGAATTGGAATTGCGGATCTCTCACCCAATGGCGAGCTGGGCATTTCGCGGAGCGACGGTCGCAACACGATTGGAATAGGCGCGTATCGCCGGCTTTCTTCGGCAAACGATTTTGCAGATCCCTTCACCTTCGGCAGCTCGCTCTCGGCGCTGCTGTTTGGCCGGGACGAGGGGTACTACTATCGGTCGCTGGGCGTGGAGCTAACTGGCGCCCGCGACGACTCCGCTTCCGGCACATGGCGTCTGTTCGCGGAACACGACGGTGATGCCCGCAAGAAAACCGACTTCTCTCTGTTCGGGGGAAAAAGCTTCAGTGAGAACATCGACGCAACCAATGGGAATGTCGTCGGCGTCGCAGTGGAGCGGCATGCATCGCGCGGACTCGATCCTCACGGGCTCAGAACGTTTGCGCGGATTGCGCTGGAGGGCGCAGCCGGTGACTTCGACTACACTCGTGGAATGATTGAAACGACCGTGTCGCACGGCCTTGGACGCCGGCTCGATGGAGCGATTACACTCGGCGGCGGCACGTCGGGGGGCTCGGTGCCTGTGCAGCGGCTCTGGTACCTGGGCGGCACGCAGACGGTGCGCGGCCAACGTGCCGGCGCGGCCATCGGCGATGCCTACTGGATGACGAGGGCCGAGCTGGGATCGAGCTTTGTCGGAGCGCGCCCCGTGATATTCGGAGATCTCGGGTGGGCAGGGAGCCGGAGCGACTGGAAAAATCCAGGGCGGCCACTGAGCGGCGTCGGAGTTGGAGCGTCGTTCATGGACGGGCTCGTCAGGTTCGACGTTGCCCGGGGCATTTACCCCGAGAAGAAGATACGGGCGAACCTTTACGTCGAGGCCAGGTTCTGAACCAACCCGCTACCCGGTACCGGCTACCCGTGCCCGCCTCCCGCCTCCCGCTACCCGTAACGGATAGCGGTCAGCGGTCAGCGGTCAGCGGGCACGGGTAGCGGGTAGCGGTTTCAGAGCCCTCCTCTCCGGCCGCCTCGTCTCACCACTCTAATGATGAGCAGGAGCACAACGGCGCCGACGAACGCAACGAAGATTATTCCGGCCATCCCACCAAACGGGGCGGCGATGCCCATCGTCCGGAAAAGCCAGCCGCCAACAAACGCTCCGAGGATACCGATCACGATATCGCCGATCAGTCCCAGTCCAGTACCGCCAATGACGAATGACGCGAGGAGACCAGCGACGAGTCCGACGATGAGCCAGGTGAGAAGTTCATTCATTTGTCCGTCCGGTAGGAGGGTGAAGTCGGGTGCGCGAGGTGCTACAGAATCGCCC
The DNA here is from genome assembly GCA_036513055.1 of Gemmatimonadaceae bacterium. Taxonomy (GTDB): domain Bacteria; phylum Gemmatimonadota; class Gemmatimonadetes; order Gemmatimonadales; family Gemmatimonadaceae; genus UBA4720. Next base: position 15,042 of record DATBZT010000149.1, read on the forward strand.
GGACTTCCGGGCTCGCATATCTTTCATCGCGCCAGGCGACTTGTAAATCCCTACGGGACAATTGACCGGTCGTTTCGAGGGTCGCCTTCGCCAAACCCCGTCCAATCCCACTGTGTCCGGTGAGCCGTATTTGCTGAGCGATGCAACCTGGAAGACGGTGCGAGCGACCGACTATCTGGTCGCGGTGCTCCCGTGGGGCGCGACAGAGGCCCACAACTTCCATCTCCCGTACGGTACCGACAACTACGAGTCGGCGCATGTCGCGGCCGAATCCGGCCGGCGCGCGTGGGCTAAAGGCGCGCGAGTTGTTGTGCTGCCCGGCATGCCATACGGCGTGAACACCGGCCAGCTCGACATCAGGCTCTGCATCAACATGAACCCGAGCACGCAGGCAGCCATGCTTGGGGACATCGCCCGCTCGCTCGAAGTTCAGGGAATAAAGAAGCTTCTCATTCTGAATGGCCACGGCGGCAACGATTTCCGGCAGATGATCCGTGAACTTCAGCCGGTCTGCAGCGTTTTCATCTGTGCAATCAACTGGTGGAGCTGCGTTGATCCCGCGCCATTCTTCGCCGAGCCCGGCGACCACGCCGGCGAGCTCGAGACCAGCATGATGATGCACATCGCCCCCGACCTTGTGCTGCCGCTGTCGGAAGCCGGTGAAGGACGCGCGCGAAAGTTCAAGGTAAAGGGTCTGCGAGAGGGATGGGCGTGGGCGCCGCGCGAGTGGTCTCGCGTGACGGCCGACACCGGGGTGGGTAATCCTGCCGCGGCGACGGCGAAGAAGGGAGAAAAATTCCTCGACGCTGTTGTTAACCGTATCAGTGGATTTCTGGTGGAGCTCGCCGCGGCGGATCTCGACGATATGTACGAGTAGCGGCTGTCAGTTTGCAGGAAGCGGCCCGTCGGTGCAAATCATGAGACTGTCACCGGGCTCCTCACCTCGCGGGCCCCGGCGCTGCCATCCCGAGAGAAGACGCTCAGGGAATGCCGCCGCTCAGGATGGTCGCGAGCTTGTCCGTGTCGATATTGCCGCCGCTCACGATGCATACGACGCGTTTGCCGTCGAACGCGCCGCTCATTGCGGCGGCAACGGCCGCGGCCCCGGCGCCCTCGGCCACAACGCGGCAACGTTCGGCGAGGAGCTTTACTGCCGCAGCAATCTGGGCGACAGTTACGACGATGGTGCCGGCGAAAAGCGACTGCGCCAGCGGCCACATTTCGTCCGCGAGGCCGCCGCTCCCCATGCCATCGATGAACGTTCGCGTCATCGTGACCGGCGTCGGAGTACCCGCGGCGAGGGATGCGGTGAGCGGCGCCGCTGTTTCGACTTCCACGGCGTAGACCTCCGTGCGTGGACTGACGGCGCGCGCAATGGCGGCAATGCCGCACGAAAGTCCACCACCGCCGTACGGGACGAGAATCGCGTCCACATCCCCGAGATCATCGAAGATCTCCAGCGCTATCGTGCCATTGCCCGCCATTACCGCGTTGTCGGCAAACGGGTGAACGAAAACTCCGTCCATTCCGGGGTGACCGTGATTCAGGATGGTCTGCCACCACTCGTCGAACGGGACTTTGATGACTTCGCCGCCGAGGCGCTCGATGGCGTCGGTCTTGGCCTTTGGTGCGTGCTCCGGAACGATGACGCGACACCGCACGCCAAATTCGCGCGCGCACCACGCCACGCCCTGGGCCATGTTGCCGGCGCTCGCGGTGTAGACGCCATCCGCGAGGGCCTCTTTCCCGGCAAGGGCCATCGCGTTAGCGGCACCTCGAAGCTTGAATGAGCCGATGGGCTGGAGATTCTCCAGCTTGAGATACACTTCGTTTGTGTCGCTGCCCGCTTGCATGCGTACAAGTGGCGTCCGCGTGATGATGCCGGCTACCCGTTCACGAGCAGCCTGAGCGTCTTCGAGTGTCGGTGGATGAAGCGTGGGAGGTTTCATTGGTCCGCTAATCCAGGAGCGCTTCCAGCTCCCGGTGCCTCAGGTTGAACGTGTACCCGGTGCCGACTATGCCCACGCGCAGCGAGCTCAACGTCAGCTGACGACCCTTCGTCACCTCATCTGCGTTGTCGAATCGGACTCCGCGCCCGTCCACGAACGTCACGCCACCCTTTCCGATGACAGTCGCGATCTCGCCTTTCACTACCATCGCGGTGTCCTCATCGAGGCCGAGTCCCATGATGTCACGATTGTCGGCGATTGCGACGAACAGTCGATAGAGCCGTCTCCGCTGGGTGAAATGAGTGTCGATAAGCGTTCGAAACCCGAGCAGGCCGAGCCCCGGCCCGATGTACTGCTCCACCAGCTTGCCGTCCTCGTCTACTTCGTTGCCGGCGAGTGTCAGCTCGGTGAGCGCTGCCGCCCCGGCACTGGTTCCGCCCACAACTCCGCCGCGCGCATAATGCGCCCAGATGGCGTCCGCGACCGGCGTTCCGCTGAGAGCGCTCACCAGCTTCACCTGGTTGCCGCCTCCGAGGAAGACTCCGCTGGAGTTCTCGATCATTCTCACGATCCGTGGATCGCTGGCGTCGTCCCGCGTGGTGATGACCGGGAGCTTGGCATGCTCCAGCCCGGCAATGCGCAGATCGCGCCGCCATCTGCGCGCGCTCGCGTCAGGATTACCCGAGGCGGTTGTAATTCCGACCACCGGGCCGGCACGTGCCGCTTCGGTGAGATTGACGAAGGCGGCGAGAGCGTCGCCTCGCGGGTCGGATGCACCGCCAATCAGAACGAGCGTGCCGGCGCGAGGGCGTGAGTGCCAATCAGGGCCGGGGCCCGGCTCGGACGGTGGGACGTCGACTCGTGGTCGATCCGATACCGGCCTGGAGGTGGCTATGGCGCGGCCTCTATTGGGCAGAAGCTGCTGCCACGAGATGCGGATGCAGCTCGGTGAGGGTCAACGCGGCAAGCGCGGCCGCGGCCTGTGCGCCGGGTGGTGCGTCGTCGCGAATGGTGCCGGCATCCTTGAATCCTGTCCGAGTCTCGATGATGATGCGTCCCGCCTCACAGTGTGCGGTCGCGCGGGCAACGCGTTTGTCGCGACGTGTGATGTCGGCATCCGGCGCGAAGATCGCGACACGGCAGCCCGCTTCGCGCGCCATGTCCTGAATCTCCCACTCCTTTGCCGGAACAATGACGATCCCGCCGCGGTCCACCGCGTCGGCCACTGTCGCCACGAGTCGCCGGGCTCGTTCCTCCTGCCGGTACCGCTCCGGAACATCGGTCAGCGCGGCATCGAGCACGATTGCGATGTCAGACCGCGAGTAGGGAAGACCGGCCTGAAGAATGTACGCCGGCGCCACGTCGACGATCAGCTCGCCATTGCCAAAGCCCCGCCGGACGAGTTCGTCGCGGACCTCGCTGCGTTCCGCTCCGCCGGTGATTCCGCACAGCACGCGTCCCTGAACGGGAGGCGCATCCGGTGTCTCCGCCAGCGCCGAAAGTTCGGCCGATGCGTATGCCACAGTCCCAAGCGTTCCCGCAAACGCGCGCTGGACGATTTCCAGCGCCAGGCCCGCTGAACGCATGCCGACCGCCTCATGGACGTGCTCGAACACAATCGTGTACTCACCTTCGATGTCGCCGCCACGAGTCCGTCCAAAACCAACGTCGTGGCCGATCATGTTCTGGAGCTCGAGCGCGACGTGCTCGATGGTGTGCGCCGCATAGGTGCCATGCTCGAGGCGCGCGATGAATCCCCCACGCTCGCCAATGCTGCAGCGGTGCTCTTCCAGCCCCGGCATCGCCGACACCAGCGCATCGGTGAACCCTGGCACATCCGCGGATGAGATGTCTTCATATGCGCCGACAGTGATGTCGAGTCGCGTCACCGGCCGCCGCGACCAGAAGTTGGCGCCGCGCATGGCGTGGAGCGAAGTCATCCGCAACTCGACCGTCGAATCAGGAAGCGTCATTCAGTCAGGTCGGGCGATCGCCGGCGAGCGCGTGAAGCTGCGAGAGGACAGCCGGAACATCGTCGGCAAGAACGAAAACGAGATCGTTGTCCTCCATCTGGCCAATCGCCAGAGCCAGACCTTCGGTCTCGTTGTAGATCACTTGGAACTGATGGTCCGCCATTCCGCCTTCGAGAAGACCTTCGATGATGAGTGCCGAGATCTCGCCAGGCTCGCGCCCCCGCCGATACTTGTCCTCCCGGACGATCACGCGATCGAGCCTAGAAGAAAGCCTGCCGACGGCGCGCAGGTCTTCATCGCGCCGGTCACCGGGCGCGGTAATTATCCCGATCCGCCGCGCCGCGTCTAGGTTGTGCACGAAATCCATCAAACCAGCGATGGCAGCCGGATTGTGTGCGAAGTCCACCAATACCCGTCCCTTGCCGACGCGCATCAAATTGAGGCGTCCCGGCGTCAGCGAAGGGGAAGGGAAGAAAGAAAGAAGACCGGCACGGATGTCGTCGTATCTCATCCCCTGCACGTAGGCCGTGGCGATTGCCGCCAGAATATTTTCCTGCTGGAAACGCGCGCCGCCGCCAAGCATCAGCGGGACCTCGCGGACCGACGCGATCGGAATCCGCAGCCGTCCGCGACGGATGACGAATGTGTCGTTCTCGATCCGCGCACCAATGCCGTTTCGCGCCAGATGCTGCTCGAATTCGGCGCTCTCCCCTTCCGGTTTGGTCGAGAAGAGGACTATGTCGGCCATCGTCCGGTCGCGCATCGCGTAGACGAGCGGATCGTCGGCATTCAGGACCGCATGGCCCTCGCGCTTCACAACGGCGGCGACGACTCCCTTGACGTCGGCGAGCTGCTCGACCGTATTGATGCCGCGCAGGCCCAGGTGATCGGCGGAGACGTTGAGCACGATGCCGACGTCGCATTCATCGAAGCCGAGCCCGGCACGGAGAATTCCGCCACGCGCCGTCTCCAGCACGGCAATATCCACCGTCGGATTCGACAGAATGATGTTCGCCGAAAAGGGCCCCGTCATGTCGCCCTCGATCACCCTCCGGTTGCCGAGGTACGTGCCGTCGGTGGTGGTGAATCCGACAACATTCTCGCTTATCCGGAAAAGATGGGCTATCAGGCGGGTGGTGGTGGTCTTGCCATTCGTTCCAGTGACGGCGATGACCGGAATCGTTGCCTCGGAACCTGGCGGATACAGCATGTCAACGATCGGTGCGGCGACGTTTCTCGGCTCGCCTTCCGCCGGATGGGTGTGCATGCGGATGCCGGGACCGGCATTGACTTCGATGATCACGCTCCGGTTTTCGCGGAACGGGACAGAGATGTCGGGAGTGAGGATGTCTATCCCGGCGATATCGAGACCGATAACACCCGCCGCCATCTCGCAGGCGGTGACGTTGTCGGGGTGCATCTCCTCGGTCCGGTCGATGGATGTTCCGCCGGTCGAGAGATTCGCCGTCGCTGCGAGCGTCACCATCTCACCATCGGCGGGAACGGTATCCATCGTTCGGCCGCCAAGCGCCAGGTGATCCACCGTGCGGGCATCCGTGGGAATCCGCGTAAGCATCTTGGTATGCCCGACGCCGCGTCGCGGATCCCTGTTGGCGACCTTGATCAGCTCGGTGATGGTGCGCCAACCATCCCCGATGACGTGGGCGGGAACACGCTCCGCTGCGGCAACCACTCTCCCATCGACCACCAGGACGCGATGATCGCGACCTTCGGCGAACTGCTCGACGACGATGCGGGAGCCATGGGAAGCGCTGCGATCCCAGGCGCCGCAAAGTGCCTCCGGGTCGTCGAGCCTTCCCGAAATGCCGCGGCCGTGATTCGCGGCGAGCGGTTTGAGGATTACCGGGTAACCAATGTCGTCGGCGATCTCGAGTGCGCCTTCGACGGTGCGCGCAACGTCGCCCCTGGGAACGGGCAGCCCGATGTGCTCCAGGACGCGCTTGGTGTCGTCCTTGTCCTGCGCGATCTCCACTCCGATGGCACTCGTGGAATCGGTGAGCGTGGCCTGAATGCGGTGAAGATTGCGCCCGAGTCCGAGCTGCACGAGGGAGTAGTTGTTGAGCCGCCGCACTGGAATGCCGCGCCTTCGTGCTTCTTCGACGATTGCGCCTGTGGAAGGGCCGAGGCGGGATGACTCGTGCAACGAGAGCAGATCGTTGACGATCTCGTCGACGTCGAGAGTGTCTCCGGCGATACAGCCGCGAACGATCCTGATCGCATCGCGCATCGCCTGGAGCCCCACCTGCTCTTCCTCATAGCCGACCATCAGCCACCACACACCTTCGTCGCCCGATGGAACCACCCGGCCGAACATGACGTCGCTGCCGACGAGTGCCTGCAGCTCGAGGGCAACGTGCTCGAGGATGTGCGGCAGGTGTGTCCCCTCGTTGAGGCGCTCAATGAATCCCCCGCGATGTCCGCGGGTGCACTTGTGCGACTCAAGCGATGGAATGGCGTTGTTGAGTCGGGAGATAAAGCCCGGAATGTCGGCGGAGGTGGCTTTTTCCAGCGGACCCATCGCAATGTCGCAGGCGATCACCGGCGCGAGGCGCCAGTAGTTCGGGCCGCGGAGGGCCCGGATGCGCGTAACGCGGAGGTCGCGCGGATCGAAGCCGGTCTGCGGTTTCAGGATGGAATGCGCAGGCAGCGAGCCGGAAGCTTCCGGAACCGCGGATGTGTTCGTGTCAACGCCCCACTGTGTGGCCACGCGCCGGCTATTCCTCGGCCATGAACGCATACTTGTAGTCGAGCGGCGGCGAGAAAGTCTCCTTGATGGTCCGCGCGCTGACCCAGCGGACGATGTTGAGAATCGAGCCAGCCTTGTCGTTCGTCCCCGACCCGCGCGCACCGCCGAATGGCTGCTGGCCGACGACGGCTCCCGTCGGCTTGTCGTTGATGTAGAAGTTTCCGGCCGCATTCCGGAGCGCGAGAGATGCTGTTCTCACCGCCTGCCGGTCGCGGGCGAAGATCGCGCCGGTCAGCGCGTACGGTGACGTCTGGTCCACGATCTCGAGTGTCTCTTCCCACTTTGCATCGGGATAGACGTGGGCGGTGACCACCGGTCCAAAGACCTCCTCGCAGAGAAGCTTGTATGAAGGGTCGTGCGTCTCGATGAGCGTCGGCTCGACGAAGTATCCCTCCTCGCCGTGAACGCCGCCGCCGGCGATGATCCGTGCGTTCGCCCGGCCATGACTCACGTATTCACCGATCTTGTCGAACGCCTTCCTGTCGATCACCGCGCCCATGAAGTTGCGGAAGTCAGCCGGGTCTCCCATCCGGATCTCCTGCATTATCGCCACGGTGCGGTCGCGCACCTCGGGCCAGATCGATTCAGGCACGTAGATGCGGCTTGCGGCCGAACATTTCTGACCCTGATACTCAAACCCGCCGCGTGCAATGGCCACTGAGAGAGCCACCGGGTCTGCCGACGCGTGAGCGACGATGAAGTCCTTTCCGCCGGTCTCACCGACGATGCGCGGATACGAGCGGTAACGCGACATGCTCGATCCAATCGTCTTCCACATGTTGTTGAAGATCCCGGTGCTGCCGGTGAAATGGACGCCGGCAAGATCGTGGTGGGCGAGCAGCTTGTCGGAGATCGTCGCGGCGTCGCCGGGCAGGAAGTTGATCACCCCGGGCGGAAGACCGGCCTCCTCGAGCAGCCGCATGATGTAGTAGCCACTCAGCAGCGCGCTCGACGCCGGCTTCCAGATGACGGTATTCCCCATCAATGCCGGCGCCGTGGGAAGATTGCCGGCAATGGAGGTGAAGTTGAACGGTGTTACGGCGTACACGAATCCTTCGAGCGGACGATAGTCGAGCTGGTTCCACATCGAGTGGTCGCTCAGTGGCTGCTGATCGTAGAGCTGCTGGGCGTAATGAGGATTGAAGCGCCAGAAATCGATCAGCTCGCACGCGGCGTCGATCTCCGCCTGGAACGCGGTCTTCGACTGGCCGAGCATCGTGGCCGAGTTGAGCGTGGCGCGCCAGGTGGTCGTCAGCAGCTCGGCGGCTTTGAGAAAAACCGCCGCTCTGTCTTCCCATGCCCAGTTTGCCCATTCAGGGGCGGCAGAACGCGCTGCCTCAACCGCGAGGTCGATGTGTGCGGGCTGCGCGCGATGCCAGTCTGCCAGCACATGACGGTGGTTGTGGGGCATCACCGATTCGGAGAGGTCGCCGGTGCGGATCTCCTTTCCACCAATGATGAGCGGAATGTCGATGCGCTCGTTCGCCATAACGCCCAGCCGTTCCTTCAACGTGGCTCGCTCCGCGCTTCCCGGGGCGTAGCTTTTCACTGGCTCGTTCTGTGGCTGCGGAACGCGGCGGTTTCCGTTGAAGGCGGAGGTGGTTTTCGCCCCTGAGATGGCCTGCGGGGCAAAAGCGGCAGATTCTTCCGGGTCCAAGCGGCCCGAGTCGGGCCCAACGGGACGAACTGTTGATGATGCCATTGCGAGAGTTTCCATTCGGGGGAGCAGGTGTGTGGTTTCAAAGATACCCGTTAGCCCCCGGTACCCGATACCCGTTACCCGTGGAGCGAATTGCGAAAGTTGATTGTTGTGATCGTGGTGCTATGTGTGGCCGGCGGTTGCGCCCGGGACGAGGTTGTCTGGAATGAGACCAACTACAGCGCTCCGCCCAGGGAGACTGTGATGCCGGTAGGACAGGTGGTGCCGGGGGCGGGCGGCTGTCCGGGGTCCGTCAGTGCCGTGAGAGCGGGGGCAGTGACCTTCGCGGCGTGGTGGAAAGTCCGGGCTGACAGCAGCGCGGAGCTCGTGGTCGGCCGGTCTCACGACGGCGGCGCCAGCTGGGAGAGCGTGGTCACCGCCGATTCCACCGATCACAGCGTGCGTGGCTGCGCGCGCCCTGAACCGGCGGTCGCCGCTGATTCGGCCAGCGGATACGTCAGCATTGCCTACTTCATCGAGCCAGCGGCTGGGCGGGGAATCTTCTTCTGCCACTCGATGGACGGCGGCCGAACGTTCCATTCACCAGTGCCGATCGTGTTCGGCGATAACACGCCGTCAGTCAGCATCGCCATGTCCGGCGACCGTGTCGCCGTCGCCTACGAGGATCCGAACAGCACCGAGCCAGTCGTTGGCGTGGCGCTTTCGCGCACGATGGGACACATCTTCGAGAACCGCGAGGCTATATCGAGCGACAATGAGCGCGCCGGGCAACCTGCCGTTGCTCTTCGTCACCACACGGTGCGGGTGTGGTGGAGCGATCACTCGGCCGATCCGCGAGTCAGCGCGACACGGACGGCGTATCGCGAGGGCGTGTGGAACTGATGTTGTCCGTTCCAGCCGGCATGGCATGATCCGGACGTCGTTTGCCCTGCAATCACTGTTGCGCGGGGTGGAGAACCTTCTACCTTCGCTCTCGGACGGCGGGGTAACCGGCCACCGCGCGTGAACGCATGCGGTGCTCACAAACAAGCGCCAGGGGACGAGATGAAACACACCAGCAGCTGGATACAATTGTCGATGGCTGTCATGGTCGCGATTGCGCTGCAGACTCCGGCAGTCGCAAATGCTCAGGGAGCGAATCCCGTGGGTTTTGGCCTCTTTGCCGGAGGATCGATCCCCATCGGCGATTTTGGAAACATCGGTGGAACCGGTTGGCACGCGGGCGGGCTCGTCGACTGGAAGTCGCCCCTTTTCCCGGTCGGAATTCGCGGAGACCTGGCCTACCACAAATTCGGGAGCAAGAACAACTTCACGCCCGAGTGGATAAATGGAACGTTGAACATTGTGTGGAGCTTTCCCACAGCGTCCGAATCCGTGTTCACCCCTTATCTCATCGGCGGTGGCGGGTTCTACAACAAACGCGGGTCGTGCACCAATTGCGGTACGAAGGGCGGAGTTGACGGCGGAGCTGGTTTGTCCGTTCCCTTGAGTGGGTTCGGCAGCCTGATCGAGGCACGCTATCACCTGATCTTCGACAGCCAGGCCGGGACGTCCAAGTCGAGCTTCATCGCGATCTCGGCTGGAATCATCTTCAGATAGCGGCGGGCTACCGCCGACCCA
>DATBZT010000150.1:0-19544 GCA_036513055.1 Gemmatimonadaceae bacterium
GACGCCGCGCTTGCCCGCGAGGTGCTTCTCCGCATGTGCGAGGTTCACGGTCACGCGCCTGGAAGAGGGACGAACTATCTCGATGGGACGTCGTTCGAGTCAGGCTTTTCCCTCGAGGGTGCAGCTTCGTATGCCATCGCCGTGGACGAGTACGTCGTCCAGACCGGCGACGATAGAATTGTCGAAGAACCGGTGCTCGCGGAGACGCTTTACGGCGCGCATGAGGACATCGTGCGCCGGCGTCACGCGAAGCTCCCGTTGTACTCGACGGAGATGAATCCGGACGGTGGCGCGCCGGCGCATCCCTACACCGTCCACGGGAACGCCGTAGTCGCTTTTGCGCTCGAGGTTTTCTCGCGCACGCTTGACGAAAAGACGGCGGAAAAAGTTCAGGACGCCGAGGCAGTGCGGGCGTCGGCATTGCGCCACTTCTCTGTTGAGGGGAGTGACGGACGGACGCGATTCGTCAGCTCATCCGATCTCGCCGGCAAGAAGGACACGGCGGATGACGCGTCGGCATCGGTGTACTGGCTGCCGTACTATCATTTGATTGGGCGTGACGAGTCGGTGTACCGGCGCTCGGTGAAGCAATGGGAGGGCACGCCGTCGAATCAGTTGATCGAGCGTTGCGCGCGTCTCATCGGGCCGAACGCGGCCGAGGTGCTGGACTGGCTGCGGCGGGCGCCCCTCGACGGCGGCATTGCGGCTGAGCTCGTGGATGAAACTGGGCGCGCCGTTGGCAACGGAGGCGACGCAGCGCTTTCAGGCATGGTGGCGTACATGGCGTGGTACGCCGTGCACGCGTTGGGGGCCAAGCTTTGATGTTGAACCGGCGTTGAGGGCGGGATAGCTTTTCATTAGGAGCTGCGGAACTACGGGCTGCCGGCAGCCCGTAGTTTGTTGTTCTCTCGCTCGGGTGGCGAAACTGGCAGACGCAAGGGACTTAAAATCCCTTGGGGGCAACCCCATGCGGGTTCGATCCCCGCCCCGAGCATTTCCGAGAAAGAACAACGGAGAACGCGCTACCCTCGCGGCTGCTCCCCGAGCTGCGCGAACATGGCCGGCGTCTCCATGTAGACTCGGCCGCGTGTGATCCGGTCGTTCTCAAGGTCATATACGACGCATAGCGGAACGCGCACGCTCTTCCCGGTCGCCGGAATGCCCGCGAACTCTCCGATATGCGTGCCGACAAAGTAGCCCTCGACCACCGCTTTCCCGTCGGCAAGAATCTGGTTGGTGGTCTCGGCGTCGGCATCGAATGCCACATGGTACATGTAGTGGAGCATGCCGCCGACGCCAGCGGGACCCTTGTGCTCGTCGCCACTGGCCATGATGGTGAACACGACATCGTCCGCCATGACGCCGATGTCAGTGTGCTTCGAGTCCAGATAACGCTTGATCACTGCCCGCGTGCTCTCGACAGACATGGCTGGTCTCCTTCGGGAAAGAAGTTGATCGGTTAGTCCCCGATTCTATCGCCGGCGGACTGGGGCGTCCAGACGGCTGTCGGCTGGCCAATGCCCGTCAGCGTTGTCGGCCGTCAGCCGGCGGCCCGTTCCCCCGCTGTCGCGTCCCCGTACGCCCCCGAGTAACTTCACTCAATGACTGACGTCGTCGCCCTCGCCGCCGAGCTTCTCGCCATCCCTTCGACCACGTCGGGCGAGGGGCCGGTCGTCGATTTCGTATCGCGCTGGCTTGTCGCCCGCGGGTGGAATCTCACCGTCCAGGAAGTGTCACCAGGCCGCGGAAACGTCTGGGCTTCACGCAAAGGCGGCGGAGTCGCGTTCTCGACGCATCTCGATACAGTTCCGCCCTTTCTCACCCCGCGCATGGAAGGCCGGCGTCTATATGGGCGCGGCGCCTGCGATGCGAAAGGAATTGCCGCGGCGATGCTCGCCGCTGCCGACCGTCTCGCCAAGTCGGGCGAGAGTCGCATCGACCTGCTCTTCGTCGTCGGGGAAGAAAAGGGCTCCGATGGTGCACGCGCAGCAAACAATCTTCCGACAAAAAGCAAGTTCCTCATCAACGGCGAGCCGACCGAGAGCAAGCTCGCCAGCGGGGCGAAGGGCTCGCTTCGCGTCACCATCCGCACGCGCGGCAGAGAGGCGCACTCGGCATACCCGCACCTGGGCCAGTCCGCAATCGAGCCGCTTCTCGCACTGCTTCCCACCTTTCATGATCTGGCCCTTCCGTCCGATCCCGTGCTTGGCGAGACGACGGTCAACATCGGCACGATTCACGGCGGCACCGAGGCGAACATCATTCCCGCTCACGCCGAGGCCGAGCTGATGATCCGGCTCGTTGGCGAAGTCGCACCGATGAAGACGATGATCAAGAAATGGGCAAAAGGCCGCGCCGAGGTCGAGTTCGGGTCACACATCCCCGTCCAGCATTTTCACACCGTGCCGGGAATGGAGACTGCGCCGGTAGCGTACACGTCGGACATTCCACTCCTGACGCGATGGGGCACTCCGCTGCTATTTGGACCCGGCTCGATCCACGTCGCTCATACTCCCGACGAGTACATCGACGTCGATGAGCTGCGGGCAAGCGTCGATACGTACGAGCGCCTCGCTCGCACGCTGCTGGCATCATGACTGTCGCGACGCCGCCGGGCGGACGGAAATGGAAGGTTGCCGTGCTGGGAGCAACCGGCGCGGTTGGTCAGACGTTCGTCCGGCTCCTCGCGAATCACCCGTGGTTCGAGGTGGCCGAGGTTGCCGCTTCAGACAGAAGCTCGGGGAAGCGATACAGTGACGCAGCGCGCTGGCTCGAGGGCGCGATGCCTCCGGCGGTAGGCGAGATGCCGGTGGCCGGCTGCGACCCGTCGAGCATCGCGGCCGACATTGTCTTTTCGGCGCTCGACTCGTCCGTGGCAGGCGACGTCGAGCGCGCATTTGCCCAGGCGGGAAAGATCGTTCTCTCCAATGCGAAGAATTTCCGCATGGAGCCGGACGTCCCGCTCGTGATTCCCGAAGTGAACGCGGATCACATGCGCCTCATCGAGACTCAGCGCGCGGCGCGCGGGTGGAAGGGAGCGATAATCACCAATGCCAACTGCGCCGCGACCGTCGCTGCCGTAGCGCTCGCTCCGCTGCACCAGCGGTTCGGCCTCGACAAGCTTTTTCTCTCGACGATGCAGGCGGTATCGGGAGCTGGCTATCCGGGCGTCGCTTCGCTCGACATCCTCGGTAACGTCATTCCGTACATCGCCGACGAAGAGCCGAAGCTCGAGCGCGAAATGCTCAAGCTGCTCGGCCGCTATGAGAATGGCGCAGTGGTCGGCGGAGGGTTTGCCGTGAGCGCGCAGACGAATCGCGTCGCGGTGGAGCACGGCCATACCATTGGCATTACCGCATCTTTCAACGACCGGCCAACCACCGAGCAGGCGCTGACGACGCTGCGTGAGTGGAAGGGTGCCGAATCCACGTGGACCTTACCCAGCCGTCCGGAGCATCCCCTGGTCGTTGCCGATGCTGCCGACCGTCCGCAGCCCCGGCGCGACGTGAACGCCGGGGAGGGGATGACGGTTACAGTCGGACGGGTCCGCGAGGATCCGATTCTCCATCTTCGCATGGTGGCGCTCGGACACAACACAATCCGCGGTGCAGCTGGTGGCTCGGTGCTGAACGCAGAGCTGCTCGCTTTCACCGGCATGCTGCCCGCGGCGTGATCGTCGTCAAGTTCGGCGGAACCTCCGTCGGTGATGCGGCGGCGATCGAGCGCGCCGCATCCATAGTTCAGGGGCGCCTCGACCGGCAGCCGGTGGTGGTCGTGTCGGCGTTGGGAGGAGCGACGAACGCGTTGCTCGCGGTGGGTGAGCAGTCGGCCAAAGGCCATCTGATTGGCGCGCTTCGAAACGTCGAGACGCTGCGGGATCGCCATCTCAGCGAGTGCGAACAGCTCCTCGGCGGCACGCCTGCGGCGGACGAAGTCGCCAGCGACCTCAGCGCGATCTTCGACGAGCTCGCGTCACTTGCAGAAGCCCTGTCGATACTCGGTCACGTCACGCCACGCTCACTCGATGCCATTGCGGCGTTCGGCGAACAGGCTTCATCGCAGCTCGTGACGGCGTTGTTTCAGCGTCGGGGAATTGCAGCCGAGTATGTCGACGCGCGGGAAGTGATGATCACCGACGCGGCGTTCATGCAGGCAGAGCCCCAGACGGCGGCGATTGCCGAGCGATCCCGTGAGCTGCTCCTCCCGATGCTTCGCGAGGGCAAGGTACCGGTACTCGGCGGCTTCATTGGCGCGACGGCGGAGGGCATCACCACGACTCTCGGGCGGGGCGGATCGGACTACAGCGCTTCTCTCATCGGAGCCGCACTTCGCGCCGACGCAATCGAGATCTGGACGGACGTCGATGGAATGCTGACAGCCGACCCGCGCGTGGTGAACGGCGCTCTCCTGATCGAGGAGATTCGTTTCGACGAGGCGTCGGAGCTGGCTTCGTTTGGAGCGAAGGTGCTGCACCCGAGTACAATCGCTCCGGCGGTGCGGCTGGGTATTCCGGTATTCATCTACAATTCCCGGCGGCCGGAAGGAAAGGGCACGCGCATCACGTTCGACGCGCCGCACCGCCCGGTGAGCGCCATTGCGGGCAAGACCGACGTGGCGTTGATCAAAGTAACGGCGACGCGAATGCTTTTCGCCCACGGCTTTCTCCGCCGGGTGTTCGAGATCTTCGAGCGCCACCAGACGTCGGTCGACGTCGTCGCGACGTCCGAGGTTTCGGTCTCGGTCACCATCGACGATCCAGCCCGGCTCGAAGCGCTGCTGGTGGATCTGCGGTCACTCGGAGACGTATCGATCGAGCGGAACCGAGGCATCATCGCCATTGTCGGCGCAGGGATATGTGATGCCGGCGGGGCCATGGGACGAGCGCTCATTGCGCTCGGCGAGACGAAAGTGCACATGATGTCTCTGAGCGCCACCGGCATTAACCTCACGGTCATCGTCGACGATGACAGAGTGAACGCCGCGATCGTGCGGTTGCATGATGAATTCTTCGGCAGCGGAGCAAGGGCGAAAGCATGAACCCCCCCCAAATCGCGATCATCGGCGACGGCAAGATGGGACGCACGATTGCGCAGATGGCGCAGGAGCGAGGATGGACTGTCTGTGCGATGCTCGACAGCGCCCACAACCGGAACGGCGCCGGGATCACCCGGCGCGCACTCGGCGATCCGGACGTGGCGATCGAATTCACCCAGCCCGCCGCAGCTGTCGCAAACATCGCCGCATGCATCGCCGCCAAGGTGCCGGTGGTGGTGGGTACAACCGGCTGGTATGAATCCCTGCCGATGATCACCGACCAGGCAAATGCCGCCGGCTCCGCGCTCCTCTGGGCGCCAAACTTTTCCGTTGGCGTCAACCTGTTCGTGGAGATCACGCGGCGGGCGGCGGACATAATGGCTGCCGCACCCGAATTCTCAGCCCATCTGGTGGAGACCCACCACTCGGCAAAAAAGGACGCACCTTCTGGCACGGCAGTGGCGATTGTGAACGCGATGGAAAAGGGTCTGGGCAAACGCATTCCGGTGACGAGCGTGCGAACGGGCTCAGTGCCGGGGACTCACGAAGTGATCTTCGACAGCACGTATGAGCAGATGAGTCTGCGCCACGAAGCACGCGACAGAAGAGTGTTTGCCGATGGCGCGCTACGTGCTGCTCAATGGCTAATCGGAAAACAGGGGGTGTTCACCATGCGCGACGTGCTGGGATTCGCAGGGCCGGACAAGGGCGGACGACGTGGCCATGGCTGACGGCATCGACTCCCGGCCACGGCTCACCGGATGCGGAACCGCTCTCGTAACTCCGTTCGCCGGGAACGGCGACCTGGACGAGGCAGCGCTCCGGGCATTCGTCAACTGGCAGATCGGTGAGGGAGTGCACTTCCTCGTGCCCTGCGGATCGACTGGGGAGGCCGCAACGATGTCGCTCGAGGAACACCGGCGCGTCGTCGAGATCACCGTCGAGGAGGCCAACGGCCGAGTCCCCATCGTTGCCGGAGCGGGCTCGAACGACACTCAGAAAGCAATTGCGCTGTCGAAGGAGATGAAGACAGCAGGTGCGACACATCTCCTTCACACTTCGCCGATGTACAACAAGCCGCCTCAGCGTGGAATCATAGCGCATTACCTCGCAATTGCGGATGCAATTGACCTTCCCATCGTCGTCTACAACGTGCCAGCAAGAACCGGCAGCAACGTCGAGGCGGCGACAACACTCGAGCTGGCGAAGCACGACAACATCGTCGCGGTGAAGGAAGCGTCGGGGAATCTCGCCCAGATCACGGAGATAATCCGCAATCGCCCCACCGGATTCAGCGTGCTCTCCGGCGACGACCCATTGACCGTGGCAGTGATGGCCGAAGGCGGCGACGGCGTTATCTCGGTGACGTCGAATGTCGTGCCTCGCCTCGTGGCGCAGCTCACCGAGTGCATGGCGCTTGGCGATCTGGTCCAGGCGCGCGACCTGTCGCACCGGCTGGCGCCGTGGACGATTGGCGCATTTGTCGAATCAAATCCAATTCCGTCCAAGGCCGCATTGGCGTTGATGGGCAAAATGCAAAATGTCCTTCGTTTGCCTCTCGTTCCCCTGGCCGACTCGCACGCAGCGATGCTGCGGTCGAGCCTCGAAGCGGTTGGAGCGCTCGCCGCTCGGTGAGCGAGACGGCGGGGGCACAGCAAACTGCGGCAATCGGTCCGCTCGAGCAGCGCATTGAAGAATATGCAGCTCTGTCGGGGCCGGACTTCCCGGACGATGCGCGCAAAGCCGTCGACGAGCTGCTCGGATGTCTCGAGCGCGGCGAGCTGCGCTCGGCCGCGCGGGGAGACGACGGTATCTGGCGCGCCGTGTCCTGGGTGAAGCGAGGAATCCTGCTCGGATTTCGAATTGGCGCGATGGTCGACATGTCACCGCAGATCGCGGGCGGGTCACGCGCCGCGGCGTTCGGTTTTTTCGACAAGGACACATTTCCGCTGCGCGAGCTCTCGCTTCGCGACGGCGTTCGCGTCGTTCCCGGCGGATCGGCGATACGGCGCGGGTCGTACATTGCCCCGGGAGTCGTGTGCATGCCGCCCATGTACATCAACATGGGGGCGTACGTCGGCGCGGGCACGATGGTCGACTCGCACGCCCTCGTGGGATCGTGCGCGCAGATTGGCGAACGCGTGCATCTGAGCGCGGCAGCGCAGATCGGAGGCGTGCTCGAGCCCGTAAACGCAGCACCCGTTGTGGTAGAGGACGATGTTATTGTCGGCGGCAACTGCGGCGTTTACGAGGGGACCGTGGTGCGCTCGCGCGCTGTGCTCGGAGCAGGCGTGGTGCTCACGCGTGGCACCCCGGTGTACGACCTGGTGCGGGAAACGATCTATCGCGGTACCGCCGAGCGGGTGCTGGAGATTCCCGAGGGCGCGGTCGTCGTTCCAGGGGCGCGGCAGGTGAAAGGCGGCTGGGGCGAAGAGCAGAGTATCTCGCTCCAGACGCCGGTCATCGTCAAGTATCGTGACGAGAAAACCGACAGCGCGACGGCGCTCGAGCGCTGGCTGCGATGAACGTCCGCGGCACCATTCAGGTGCCCGGTGACAAATCCATCTCCCACCGCGCGCTGATCTGCGCATGCCTTGCCAGCGGCGAGTCCCGGATAAGCGGGATTCTCCGCTCGGCAGACGTGGAGTCGACGGCGACGGTCCTGAGAACTCTTGGCGCGGTGATTCCCGATCTGTCGGATGAGTTTTCGATCGAAGGACTCGGATTCAGCGGGTTCCGCGAGCCGCACCTGGCTCTTCAATGCGGAAACAGTGGAACTACCGCCCGGCTGCTTGCCGGCGTTGCGGCGGCGTGTCGCTTCAAATCGCGATTCGAGGGTGATGCGAGTCTGAGTCGCCGGCCCATGAAGCGAGTGGCCGAGCCGCTCACGGCAATGGGGGCGCGCTTCGAATTCGAGCACGGCGACGGACTGCCCATGATCGTCCATGGCGCCGACCTGGCCGGCATTGCCTGGAACACGCGCGCCGCGAGTGCGCAGACGAAAGGCGCAATTCTTTTTGCCGGACTTCTCGCAGGAGTGGGAGTGACGGTCAGTGAGCTGCGCCGGTCCCGGGATCACACCGAGCGGATGTTCGCCGCACTCGGCGTGCCGATGACGGTCGGTGAGACCAGCGTCTCGCTCACGCCCGTGCCCGTGCTGGAGCCGCTGCGCATGGTCATTCCCGGCGATCCTTCGTCGGCTGCCTATCCCGTTGCGCTTGCCGCCCTGGCGGATGAGGGGGAAGTCCGCGTCCCGGGAGTCTGCGTCAACCCGACCAGAATTGGATTTCTGAACGCGCTCAAACGAATGGGCGGGTCGGTACGACTTACCGAGAAACGCTTTGTGGCCGGAGAAGACACCGCGACTGTTGTCGTGATGCCACGAAAGCTTCATGGAATTCGCGTCGACGCGGCAGACGTGCCGTCGATGATCGACGAGCTACCGCTGCTGGCTTGCGTGGCCGCAGCAAGCGGAGTGGACCTCGAGGTGTCGGGCGCCGAAGAGCTGAGGGTGAAAGAAAGTGACCGGATCTCCGTGGTCGTTTCCAACCTGAGGGCAATTGGCGCGGTGGCCGAGGAGCGACGGGACGGCTTCAAGGTGAGTGGCGCCCGCGGCCCGTTGCGGGGCAAGGTCATCACTCACGGAGATCATCGTATCGCAATGGCATTCGGCGTGATCGGCTGGCTCGATGGGAACGATGTCGAGGTCGACGATCGCGACTGCGTCTCGATCTCGTATCCCGGATTCTGGAGCAATCTCTCGGCGCTCGTGGGGTAAGGGATCAGTCCCGTCCATCCCGCCTTGCCCGGTATATTCAGCGTCATGAGCAAATCGAGAATCGCAATCGCCATCGACGGGCCGGCGGCGTCCGGCAAATCGTCAACGGCAAAAGCAGTCGCCCGGGAGCTGGGGTACCGGCACGTGGATTCCGGGTCTCTTTATCGCGCCGCGACTGCGGCGCGGTTGCGAAAAGAGGGCGAGCCGGTGGCGTGGACCGAGGAGTCTGTGCTCGACGCCGCGCGTGCGGTGTCGCTGTCGCCGGTGGACGACGGTTTCGTGCCTCTCTTGAACGGGCGCCCCGCAGACGACGAGATACGGGGAGACGCGGTGACTCACCGCGTGTCACTGGTGGCGAAGATGCCGGGAGTTCGCGACTGGGTGAACGCTCAGGTGAGAAAGGCCGGGCGCGAATACGACGTGGTCGTCGACGGTCGCGACATCGGGACCGTCGTTTTCCCAGATGCTGCGCTCAAGGTCTTTCTCGTCGCCGATCCCGAGGAACGGGCAAGGCGCAGAGTTCGGGAACGAACCGGGCGCGAGCCCTCGGCAGAAGAGATGTTCGACGAAACGGCGCGCATTCTTTTGCGCGACGAGCTCGATGCGACGCAAAGCGTAAAGGCGGTGGATGCAGTGCTGATCGACACCACCCAATTAACGCAGGACGAGCAGATCGAGAGAATCGTGGAGCTGGCAAGACTCCACAATGTTGATTGATGGCGACAAATGCAGCGCCGGTGACCTGTGTCGGTGACCTGACGTTGATTCTGAGTGTCTAAACCGATATACTTGAAGGCTGCCTCATAAGGCCATGTAAATCACACCTTTACCCAGCAAATGTCAGATCTGGACACCCCAACCACCACTGCAACCGGCACGGCGCTGACCGCGCGCGAAAAGCGCGATCTGCAGAAGGCGCAACTGCGCCCGCTTGCCAACCTGCGTCCCGAGCTCTACGACGAAGACGACTACTCGCCGGACGAGCTCGAATCGATGATGGCGATGTACACCGGCACGATGGCGTCGATCGAAGAAGGCGAGATCGTGAAGTCCATCGTCCTCGACATCCGCGACAACCTCGTCGTCCTCGACATCGGCTTCAAGTCCGAAGGCACGATTCCGCTCGAAGAGTTCAAGGACCTCCCCGACCTCAAGCCGGGGGACGAAGTCGAAGTCCTCCTCGAGCACCTCGAGGACATGGAAGGCTCCGTCGTCCTGTCAAAGAAGAAGGCCGACTTCATGCGCGTCTGGGAGCGCATCCGCGTCGCCTACGAAAGCGATCAGCCCGTCACCGGAACCCTGGTAAAGAAGATCAAGGGCGGCGTCGTCGTCGATCTCATGGGAGTGGACGCGTTCCTTCCCGGATCGCAAATCGCCCTTCGTCGCGTTCCAAACGTCGACGAGCTTCTTGGGGCTTCGTTCGAGTTCAAGATCATCAAGCTCAACAAGCGTCGCCGCAACATCGTCGTCTCGCGCCGCGTGATCCTCGAGCAGGAGCGGGCCGGCAAGCGCGACAAGCTGATGAAGGATCTGCAGAAGGACCAGGTGCGGAAGGGTATCGTCAAGAACATCACCGACTTCGGCGCATTCATCGACCTGGGCGGTGTTGACGGTCTGCTCCACATCACCGACATGTCGTACGGGCGCATCCAGCATCCGTCGGAGATGGTGCAGATCGGCCAGGAGCTCGAGGTCAAGGTTCTCGACATCGACTGGGATCGCGAGCGCATCTCGCTCGGTCTCAAGCAGCTCCAGAGCTACCCTTGGAAGGACGTCGCCGAGAAGTATCCGGTGGGCACGCGAGTTTCAGGCAAGGTGGTGTCGATCACGAATTACGGCGCGTTCATCGAGCTCGAGCCGGGCATCGAAGGCCTCGTGCACATCAGCGAGATGAGCTGGACGCGCAACGTCCGTCATCCGTCGAAGCTCGTCTCCATCGGCGAGACCATCGAGGCAGTGGTGCTCAAGGTCGATCCAAACGAAGAAAAGATCTCGCTCGGCATGAAGCAGACCGAGCAGGATCCCTGGATGATGCTGCCACAGAAGTATCCCATCGGCACGCGGCTCAGCGGGAAGGTGAGGAACCTCACCAGCTTCGGCGCGTTCGTCGAGATCGAGCCGGGCATCGACGGCCTGATTCACATCTCCGACATGTCGTGGACCAAGCGTGTTCAGCACCCGTCGGAAGTGGTGAAGAAGGGCGACAGCGTCGACGTCGTGATTCTCAACATCGACGCCGACAACAAGCGCATCTCCCTCGGCCTCAAGCAGGCGCAGGAAGATCCGTGGCTCAAGATTGGCGAGACCTACCCGGTCGGCACCGAGCTCGAGGGCACAGTGGTGCGCCTGATGGACAAGGGCGTCGTCGTCGATATCGGCAACGACATCGAGGGCTTCGTTCCGGTGAGCCAGCTCAATTTTGGCGAGCCAGTGAACAGCCCGGCCGACATGACGTGGGAAGGGATGAAGGTTGGGGTTCGCGTTCTTGAGGTGGACCCCATCCAGCGCCGCATCGTGCTGGCGGTTACGAACATTCCGGAAGGGCAGGAGCGTCCGGAGACGCCGAGCAAGGTGATACCCATGGAGACGGACGACTACAACATGTCCGATCCGATACCGGTTCCCGTTGTGTTCGAGGAAGCGGAAGGATAGGCACTGACTAAAACGGCCCGCTCTCACGAGCGGGCCGCTCTTTTTTCCGGTACCCGGTACCCGGTACCCGGTTCCGTCGCCGGCTGCGTCGTAGATGGGCGTTTGTCGGCGTTCCCTTCAGAATGTCAAGCTCATCCCCTCTCGCGCGTCCTATTCCTGTATGGGGGAAATCATCGCGATTGAGAGGACGAGTCCGAGACTTCGGGACTGCTTGCTGCTGAGCCTGTTCGTGATCAGTCTCGGCTGCCACCAAGGTCCGCCCCAGTACCGGGTCGCTCCGGCGTCGAACGAACCGTATCCTTCAGGCGATGCGGCTGCAGTGTATCGGGCTGTTCTTGACAAGCTATACCTCTCGTCCCCTGACTCTCCACCGTTCATTGTGCTGTGGGATTCGGCGCATATCAGAATGAACGAATGCTGGCAGCAACCCTGCCAGCGAATTCCCCCGCACAAGTCGAACATCAGTCACGAAGTGGTTCGCGCGTTCGAGCGAGCGACGTTGCTGACGGCGCCGCTCAATCCGAATTTCGGATTTCAATTGCCCATCCGCTTATTGTCGGAGAGCGATCGGAGCGCTTTGGTGGCAGTTGGTCAGCCCCTGAGCGACAGCCTGCTCAAAGTGAACCGGTATTCGGAGTCCATGCCCTTCTGGCTCGGCTTTCGAAAACGTTTTCCCGGTGCATGGGGTTATGCGGTCCTCACGCGGGTGGGTCTTGACCGGCAACGACAACATGCTCTCGTGCAAGTGATGCACCGGTGCGGCAGCAGCTGCGGCCACGAGGAGGACATGTTTCTCGAGAAAATCGGCGGCCGGTGGACAGTTGCCGAGCGGATGCTCATCGGCCTGCGAGGCAGCGACTGGCTCGACGTGGTCCAGCGATTCAATTCCCCGATCGGGGATGGAAGAGATTCCCTCGTTCTGGGTCCGTTTCGGTATCTCGGCCCGGACGCGCGCTATCTCGCGCTTTATCACGTACGGACGGACTCGATACGCGCCTGGATACGCGATTCCGTTGCTCGCGATCAGTTGCCGCGGCGCATCAGGGGAACGATTCGGTCCCGCCTCACACAGCAACCGCTGCCTTTCGCCGAAATCATTGCTCATGCCGCACCGAACGACATGAAGATTCGAATCGTATCCGACAGCACAGGGAGGTATGCTTTCAACGATCTTCCGATCGGCGGAACGATGCTCGAGGTTCAGTGTCCGGGCTCCCATGGAGCAGCAGGGAAAACCCTCGATGCGCCGGGTCTCTATGCTCACGCCGCGATCGACACTGTGATCGACTTTGCGGTGCCGGACATTGCACCATGCTGGCATTCGCTCAGCATTCATCCACTGCAGTCGGGTTGGTTCGAGTCGAAAGAGGCGGCTGTGGCTTCGTCGCCGAGCGTCCAAGAGCGCAAGGTATATGCTGCCGTCATTGACGCGCTCCGGACCACGAAGCGAAGCGTCAGCCCAGTGGCGATCTTCAGTCACACGGTCCCGCGATGTGAGTACAACGAGGGCTGTGGAACCGTGCAGTTCGCCAGACTCGAGCGCGCGGGATCAGTCGATTCTTTCATGATCCGACAGTTCACCGCAAATACCGCAAATCCGATCGCCCTCGATCCGGCTTTTGCGCGCTCTCTCAGGCTTCACGTGGTTACTGCGCAAGAGATCGCATACTACGCCGAAGATCCCATTCAGTTTGGTTATCGGCACCTGGATCCGGGCATTGACTCGGTACGATTCTGGGCGGCGTTTAAAAAGCTCAATGGCGCGGCCAAGGGTATCGTCTCGCTCGGCGGCGTCGCATTTGATGAATCGCATACGCGCGCTTTGGTGGAAGCCCGGCTCGATACCGCGCTCGAGCGGGCTCCGGCGACGATGATGCTCCTTCAGAAAATGCGCAGTCATTGGCGGGTGTTGATCAGCGATGTGGCGAGGACTGCAACGTCGGGCGAATCGATGGGCAAGCGCTGCTTGCCCGTGAAGGCGCCATCGCCGCCGAAAAAAGAAGCGGTTGTCCGGCTCTCGGGCGACTTCGCTCTGGTCATGGTACCAGCCAGCGGCTCAAGAGGAACGAGTTCTGCCTGGTTGCGTCTGTCGCCGGCGTCGCAGGCCTCTATCGGTCGGTCAAGGCAACGGTTTTACGCGAAGTCGCCGTACACGAAAGCACCTCCGGTGTTTGAGATCATCGACGAAACGACGGAACAACCGGATGAAAGTCGTTCGCAGGTGCTGTGGATCAACGGGGCGGGGCTCGAGATTCGGAGAAAATTGGGCCGGTCATTCGGTAGTGAATACTCTGAATCGCTCAGAATCCTGCGGGTCACGTCTTCAGGATTCTTCGGCAACTGGGCGGCCGGCGTCTATGGGCCAAGCGAATTCGGTTATTTCTGCGCACTCCGCAGGTAGCACGGGCAACGGGCAGCGGGCACGGGTACCAGGTAGCGGGGTACCGGGCTATGTAACAGACTCTCACCTAGTGCGTCCTCTGGTCATGGTATCCTCTCGTTCTGTCCTGCTCCTCGGCGCATCTGGGCTTGTCGGGAGCGAATGCTTGCGCCTGCTGTCGAACGATGATGCGTTCGAAAGGGTGGTTGTTCTGAGCCGTCGAGCCCTCGATCCGTCAGCCCTCCATGCCAAGGTGGAGGCCCATGTTGTCAACTTCGAACACCTCACGGCAGCTGCCCGGTTCTTTGGGGTCAACCAGATCATCTGCGCCCTTGGAACAACCATGAAGGAAGCGGGATCGCGCCAGCGCTTTCGTACCGTGGACCTGCTGTATCCGCTGACCGCCGCCCATCTCGGGATCGAGCAAAACGCCTCTCACTTCCTGCTCGTGAGCGCTCACGGCGCTGACCCAGGGTCCTACTTCTTCTACTATCGGATCAAAGGCGAGCTGGAAGGGGGAGTCAACGCTTTGCCGTACCGGTCGGTGACGATCGCGCGGCCATCAGTCCTGATTGGCAAGCGAGCGCACCCGCGCACCGCCGAACGTATCGCCGGGTTGCTGTCGTTCCTCGCGCCGGCGAGCGTGAGACCGGTGAAAGCGTCTGAAGTGGCATCGGCGCTGATCCAGAAGGCGGCGCTCGACGAGCCCGGCCGACACGTGCTGGAGTCTGAGGAACTGCGCCGGCTCGGCCGCGAACATGCGCGGAGCGATGTTCATACGCGGCCCGCCCCAGCTGCTGACGAGATTCCCCAATCATCGGTTGCGTGACCACCGGCGCCTTACGAGCTTAAGGTTTGCGGGCATTCGCCGCTCGCGCAACATCACGCCGGCACAAATCTCACGCAGGGCACGATTCCAATGATGATAGCGAAAGGAAAGGTGGTCTGGCCGGCTGTGCTGGCGCTGACCGTGCTGCTGGCCGGTGGCGGTTACGCTCTGGGCCGGGCGAACGTCAATCCGTTTCGCCAATCGTCCCTCGCTGCCTCTCCGGGGGCTTCTCCGGCGGATTCCATCGAGATCGCGTTGTCACTCTACAAGCGCTGCGGCTCACTCGGAGACGAGGCAAAAACCGACTGCTACTCCAAGCCACTGGATTCTCTGGCCTCGCGGGGTGATGTCCGCGTGGCGATGGGAGTATTGGCACATCTCGGGACCCTTGACGTCGACGTGAAGCGCGACGGGCATGTTTTCGCTCACGGCATCGGCATCGCAGGCGCAAAGCGCGGCGGCGACATCGCAAAGACCTTCGCGATGTGCGACGAGAGCAATCAGTCGGGATGCTATCACGGCGTGATTCAGGCCTATTTCGCTTCAGCGAAAAAGATCGGGCCGTCTGAGGTCAACGCTCTGTGCGACGCCTTCCGCGGCCCGCAGGCGGACAGGTGGATTCGATTCCAGTGCGTTCACGGTACCGGCCATGGTTTGGAGATGATCTACGCCCACAACCTGCCAAAAGCACTCGCTGGGTGCGACTTCCTTTCCGACGACTGGGATCGCAGGTCGTGCTACGGGGGCGCGTTCATGGAGAACATCGTGAACGTCACCATGCCCAAGCACCCCGCCCACGATCTGGAAGCAGGGATGGACATGAGCGGCATGGCGGGCATGGACCACGGCGTCACATCAACGTACAAGGCGATCGATCCGGCTGATCCGTTGTACCCCTGCTCCACGATGGCCGACCGGTACCTTGTTTCGTGCTACGAAATGCAGACATCGGTGATGCTGTATCTCAACAATGGCAACATGGCCGCAACGGCCAGGACATGCGACACGGCACCGGTCAGGATGCGTTACGTCTGCTATCAGAGCATGGGGCGCGATATCAGCTCCTACGCGATGCAGGACCACGCCAAATCCATCGAGATGTGCTCGTTCGGCAAACCGGAGTATCAGCCGTGGTGTTATGTCGGGGTGGTCAAGAATTTCGTTGACCTGAACGCCCGGGCCGATGATGGTCTGGCGTTCTGCAGGAAGCTGAGCGGTGAGGCCAACAAGATGAAATGCTACGAGGCGGTGGGAGAGGAGATTGGAACGCTCAGAAACGATCCGGAACCACGCCGCGCGCTCTGCCAGCCCACCGAGCCGGCCTACCTGGACGCATGCCTTTTTGGCGCGCGGGTGAGCGCCGTAGCGCCCGAGCTCCTGGCAAAGCTGAACGCCGCTGCCTCCGGAGGATAACGGCGCCCGCTGTCGCGTTTACCAAATAACGGTAAACGGCCGCGCAATGAGCTAGATTGCATTACAATACAAATAAGGGATCCATAATGATCAAGAAGTTCGAGTTCGTGGATTCGGGAAGAACCTTTGCGTGCTGTGTCGAAGCGCCGCTTCAGTCGCGTCCCGAGCTCTGGTGGTGGTTCAGCGTCTCCACCGATGACCGCCATCGCTATGCGCCCTTCGAGGCGGCAGCCAGCGACACCCAGGCCGGAGTGCGCAAGCGGATTCTGGCCTATTATGAGTCTCTTTTGGCAGCTCGCGCCCGGCCCGCGGCCAATCCGTGGCGCCGCCCTGACCCGAAGCTGGCCGCGGCTGCGGCGGCGGCCTCCCTGGCAGCTTCACTTGCGGCACGCGAGCCAATTGCCGGCGTAGAGCCGGCCGTTCCGGCCACTTAGTCCCGGCACTCGGCGGCCATACACTCCTCAGCCGCCGAGTGCGTAGCCGAGCACAGCTATGAAGTGGCAAAAGCTCCCGGTGGCCACAAACAAGTGCCAGATCATGTGGCTATACCGCACGTGTTTCATCGAGTAGAAGGCCACTCCCCCCGTGTACGCAATGCCGCCAGCGGCGAGCCAGATCAGGCCGGGTCGCGGTACGTTGTGAATTAGCGGCTTGATCGCCACGACGATCAACCACCCCATCAGCAGATACAGCCCCGTGGACATAAAGGGAACCCGAAACCCGAAGGTGAGTTTCGAGCCGATTCCTATCGCTGCAAGTGCCCAGATGACGACGAGCAGCGTCGACCCCCACGGCCCGCGCAAGGGCCCGAGTGCAAACGGGGTGTAGGTGCCGGCGATCAACAGATAGATGGCGGAGTGGTCGAGAACACGGAAGAAACGCTTCCCGTTCGACAGTGGCAGAGCGTGATAGATCGTCGACGTCGCGTACAGCAGAATGAGCGTGGCACCGAAGATTGTCGCTCCCGTCACGGCGGAAGGAGCGTTGCTGGCATGGGCTCTCACGAGCAGCACCGGCAGCGCGGCAATGCTCGCGATGAGCCCCACTCCGTGAGTGATGCTGTTGGCAATCTCCTCACCGATCGAGAGCACGCGATCTGACATCGTGCGCTACGCCGTTATTGGCGCGAGGCGCCCACGAATGATGAGAAACTCGGGGTGCCGGAGAAGCCGGTCGTACGATTCCGGCCTTGTCTCACGGAATGCGTCGTTGGGTTGCGGCTCAAGCAGCCGGTCGATGACAAAACCGGCCTCGGTCAATGCGCCGGTAATACTGGTGAGTGGCCGGCGAAAAAAACGAACCGTGCCCACCCAGCTCCAGTAATCTTCCAGCGCCTCGGTGGCGAAATAGTTCCTGGTGTCGAAACGCTCGGCTTCGGTGGCCGGGTGATGTGTTGAAATCAGGAGCCATCCTCCCGGCTTGAGCACGCGGCGGAATTCGTCAAGCGTCGGCCCCCAGTCACGCAGATAATGCATCACCAGAGCGGACAGAATGCCGTCGACCGTGGAGTTGCCAAGAAAGTCGAGCGCGTGCCCCAGGTCGGCCACTCGGACCGACACTGTTCCAGTGGCTCCCGCTCCCCGCGCGAGCAGGCCACATGCCTCAAGCCGCTCGGCGGCATGAGCCGCCATCTGCGCACTGCCATCCATTGCCGTAACCCGGGCACCGCGTCTTGCCATCTCCTCGGTGTAATAGCCGGAACCACAGCCGGCGTCGAGCACGTGGGCACCCGTTACGTCGGGAAGGAGCGATAACGTCGCCGGTCGCTCGTAGTGTGCGTTGTAAGGCGCGCTGTCTACGCCCGCAGCGTAAGCGTCGGCGATCTCATCGTAGTTGAACGGCGCAGAATCGGGCATGGCAATGCAATGTAGCGAGCTTCATGTCCCTTCCGCTGGGGTCCGGGCCGAGGTGAATCCCGACCACGCCAGGAAAAGCGTGACGATCGCGCCCGCAGCCGATGCCCAGCGGGGCAAATCGAAGCTTCCAATCTGGAATGTGAAGCCGATCACGAGTCTCACGACGTGCGCCAGGCCGATCAGCAGAAAAATGAAGGCGGTGACAGTGCAGTAGGTCTTGCTCGACATGTAGATCTCCGCGTAGAAGTCCGAGTCTCGCAGCGACTAAAAATGCTGACGCGGTATTTCGGGGGCTAGGAGCGGGCGAGATTCGCGCGCACAGTGGTTCCGTGCCGGCTTCGACTCAGGCGACGTGAGGGCCTGCGATACCTTTGCCAACTGAATACAGCGCCAGCGCGTTGTCTCCCATGATGAGCTTTCGCTCCGCGGGCGAGACGGGGAGTGCCACAAGACTCTCTTTCATGAGGGGAATGCTTCCGATCTGATGCGGGTAGTCGCTTCCGGCGAGGATCTGCGATGCGCCGGCAAAATCCACTGCCAGGCGCAGCGCGTGGACGTCGAAGTTCACCGTGTCGAAGTAGAACTGCCGGAGATACTCACTCGGCGCCCGCGAAATGTTTACCCGGCAGTCGGGGAATGCGCGCCAGCCCCGGTCGAGTCGCTCGGCAATGTAGGGAACTGCGCCGCCG
Organism: Gemmatimonadaceae bacterium; assembly: GCA_036513055.1. Classification (GTDB taxonomy): domain Bacteria; phylum Gemmatimonadota; class Gemmatimonadetes; order Gemmatimonadales; family Gemmatimonadaceae; genus UBA4720. The sequence goes on from DATBZT010000150.1 coordinate 18,632, forward strand.
AGATGACTCAGCACCCACTTGATGTTCGGGTAACGCTCCGGAACTCCCGCGAACACCAGCTTGGCCGCCGCGAGAGTGGTATCGAACAGGAATCCGACAAGCGGCATGAGCCAGTAATCCGTCATTGCCTCGACTCCCACGGGCGTCGTGGGATGAATGTGAAGTACCGCGCCGAGCCGGTTGGCTTCCTCGTACAGCGGCTCGAACCTGGGATCGGCGAGCGCCACTCCGTTGATGTTGCTGAATATCATTGCCCCCGGGAACCCGAGCCCGGTCACGGCTCGGCGCAATTCGGCGACGGAGGCGGCAGGGTCGCACAAGGGAAGCGTCGCCAGCGCAGCGAAGCGCGGTGATCTTTCCCGCACGACTGTCGCGAAAGCATCGTTCACCAGAGTTGCCAGCCGTCGAGCGCGATCCGGCGGCTCCACATGAGTGCCGGGAGTGGTGAGTGTGATGATTTGGGTGTCGACGCCTTCCCGCTCCAGCACACGCTGGCGGTGAGCGATGTCGCGGTGGCCCTCCACGGCGACGTTGTAGTCGCCCGGATAGTGGAGACAGGGGTTACCGTCTTCGTCGATCGTGAGCTCGATAATACTGTCGCCACTTCTGATCGCGTCGAGATATTCGGGTGGATAGAAATGGTTGTGGACGTCAATCAGCATTGGTTGTGGTGTCGGTTGAAGGGCGGGGCTTGCGAACGAAGAAGTAATAGATCGGCCATCCTGCTCCTACCAGCAGAAGACCGCTGAAGCTTTGCACCGGCTCGGAGATGATTTCATTCGCGACGGTGTAGAGCGAAGAAACAATGAAGACAACCGGCGTGAGCGGATAGCCCCAGACGCGATAAGCCGGCGCGTAAGTGGCGCGACGGCGGAGTCGCATGAGGCCAAGCGCCATGAGCGCAAAGAAGATC
>DATBZT010000151.1:0-3614 GCA_036513055.1 Gemmatimonadaceae bacterium
AGGCAAGGTCGACTCAGAGGACGTCGACTATGTCCATGAGCTTCAGGACATCGAGACGTTGAATCAGCGCGCGATGCGGGGCGAGCTCGAGGTTACCGCCGTATCAATTCACGCTTACGCGTACCTCGCAGACCGATATGCCCTGCTCCCGCATGGTGCCTCAATGGGCGACCGTTACGGCCCCAAGCTGGTTACGCGCTCGCCCATGAAGCGCCGCGACCTGCGTGGAAAGAGAATCGCCGTACCCGGAGCGCTCACCAGCGCCTATCTCGCACTGCGTCTTTATGAACCGGAATTTGAGCCCGTCTTCACGCCGTTCGACCAGATAGATGCGTCGGTTATGCGCGGCGATGTAGATGCCGGCCTTCTGATACACGAAGGCCAGATCACGTACGACGCCCAGGGCCTCCATCTCGTTGCCGACATGGGCGAGTGGTGGTTCGGCGAAACTGGCCTGCCGCTGCCGCTTGGCGGCAATGTCATTCGAAAGGATCTGGATGATGCGCTGCGACGGAAGGTGTCACGGCATCTGAAGGCCAGCATCGCCTACGGACTTGCCAATCGCACGAAGGCACTCGATCACGCCATGCGCTACGCCAGAGGGCTCGATCGGAGCGATGCCGATACCTTCGTCGGCATGTACGTGAATGACTGGACACTCGACTACGGAGAGCGCGGCCGGGAGGCGATCCGGCAGTTCCTGCGCCGTGGAGTCGAGGCGGGAGTCATTCCCAACCCGGTGACCGTCGAGTTCGCTGACTGATCGAGCACTTGACGAGGTTTGAGCGTCGTTGTATTCGGAGACAGGCGGGCGGTAACAATACAGCGGGCTACACGCACAGGGCACGCGACGTGCAGCTTGCCGGGCCGATGATCCGTCGCGACTCGGCTCGGAAACATTGAAACGGAACTAGGGGGATGCATGCCAGGCGGTGAAGAGACGAGGGAGCCCTTCCGGCTCGCTGACGATGACGATTCGGACGATCTCGGAGGGTTCGGCCGCGCCAAGCGGTCGTACGAAGACGAGGAAGACGAGGAGAACGGCGGTTGGGCGATAAACGAGGATCACAGCGACCGCCTTTGGGACAGCGCCGACGAAGTCGACGACGACGAGGAGGAGGAAGGACATACCGCCGACGCAGATGACGTCGAGGAAGACGACGAAGAGGAAGATCTCTTTGGCGGAGGTGCCCCCCGCGGACGCCGTGGCAGGCCGAAGGGATCGACCAATGCAAACCGCGACAAGGCAGCCTTGACTGCCGCTGCCGCCCGCGAGCCCGCACCGGTCTTCGGCTCGGCAAGCGGAAGCCTGTTCGATGAGCCGGAGCCCGCAGCTCCCGAAGCCTCCGCTGAGGCGAAAACTGCGGCCTCCGGTGGAGCCGGCAGAAAGTCCTCGACGACATCCGCCGTCGGCAGGACAAAGAGCGTGACCAAAACCTCTTCTGATTCAGCCAAGGCTTCGCCGAAAAAGCCCGTTGTCAGAAAAACAGGCGCGTCTCGCACCGGCGCCCGAAAAGGCTCTGCAAAGCGATCCGCGGCAAAACTGACCAGCGCCGCTGCCGGCAAATCAGGAGGATCGCGAAAGGCGGCGCCGAAGAAATCCAGGAGTGCGCGCAAAGCTGCTTCCAAGCGCAGTCCGGCTCGAGCCGGCAAAAGCGCCAGCTCGCGGAAAACGGCTCGGCGCGTGGTGAGCAATGGCGGGGTCCGCTCACGCAGGTCGACCAGCGGCTTGAAGAAATCCGGAGGCGGAAAACCTTCAGGAGCACGCAGCCGGAGATCAGCGGGACGAGGCGGCCGCAGATAGCGGCCGCTCGAAGCAGAAGCAGATGAAGGCCACGTATCTCACAGAGGTTTGATGGACGAAAGCGATAATCGTTGGCGCAGGATTGTCATGTCGGGGGGCGCCGTCCTCGGCGCGGCGGCGGCTTACAACGCGTTTGCCAGAAAGGGAGTCGACAAACTCGCCAATCTGATCGGCGGCGAAGAAGGCGGCTTCGAGTGGCGTGGGCGGCGAATATCCTTTACGCGCCGAGGGCAGGGCCCGCCGCTCCTTCTGATTCACGGCATTCATGCGGCGGCATGGTCGTACGAATGGCACGACAACGTCGATCACCTCGCCCGGGCGAATACGGTTTATACCCTCGACCTGCTCGGTTTTGGGTTGTCCGATCGTCCGTCGATCCGGTATTCGGCGCGCCTCTACATTTCTCTCATCTCGGATTTCGTCGATCAGGTCATCGGCGATCCGTGCGTGCTTGTCGCAACATCGCTGTCAGGTGCTTACGCCATAGTTCTGGGGGCTCGCGACCCGCAACGATTTCCTGCCGTGGCGCTGATCGCTCCAACAGGCCTCGTCCGGCTGAATCGCGCCGCCGGAATCGCGGGCGAGGCCGGCCGGTTCGCTGTGGACGCTCCAATCGTCGGAACGGCGATGTTCAATGCTCTCGTGTCACACCGGAGCATTCGGTACTACCTCGAAAAAACGTACACCGACGATTCGATCGTGACCGACGACCTTGTCAAGATCTATTACTGGACGGCACACCAGCGGGGAGCGCGTTACGCGCCCGCGGCATTCATTTCGGGCCACCTTAATATCGATGTGCGACAGGCGCTCAGACGTCTCACTCAGCCTTCCCTGATCGTGTGGGGAGAGGATGGAGCGGCAGCGCCGGTGGACGAATCCCGGGGATTTCGCGCTCTCAAGCCCGATCTCGAGATGGCCGTGCTCGCGTCGGCCGGTGATCTCCCCCACGATGAGCGGCCCGACGATTTTAATGTTATCCTATCCACATGGCTGAATCGCCTGTCGCTCTCCTCCGCGCACACTCCCAGCACGCTCCCTGGAACGCCCGCGGCCTTGCCGCTCACGTCACCGCTCTCGTAGACGCGGCTGGAATGCGGCCGACGAACGCGTCGGCTCGTGCTGCTCCAAGCGCGCGATCCGTGCGCTTTTATGTCGCCAGTGGTTTGCTCGATCGCCCCGAGGGGACCGGCACCGCAGCTACGTACAATTATCGTCACCTGCTTCAGCTGCTTGCGATCAAGATCAGGCAGCGCGAAGGCCAGAGCCTCGACGCCATCAAGCACGAGATGCGCGACGTCACCGGTGACGCGCTCGAGCGGCGGATTGCCAGCTCACTCGCCCCGGCGCTTGCGGCCGGCGCTGATTCCGCGGTCACTCATGACGACGATCAGTCCTACAGCTGGCGCAGGGCTCCCGTGGCGGATGGCATCGAGCTTCACATTCGCGATGATGTCCCCGCAGCTCGCGAGGAGGCAGTGATCGCCATGCGCGAGGCGGTACGCGCCGCACTAGGGCGAGCGGATATCCGGTAGCATTAGATAGCGGGCGCCTTTCTCGCCGCGTAGGTGGTGCGCGAGAAGCTCTTTTGCTCCCGGAGATGATTCTAAGGCCGGGACCGGCTGAAGACTAAAGCACGCGCCTCAGCTTCTGCGCTCCCCATTCGAGCACTTTGCCCGTCCACGGCCGCTGGCGAAAAGTGTCCAGTTTCATCTCCTCGGAGTACCGGAGGTCATCCATGAAAACCGAATCCATTCGCTGCCCGACTTCGGGGTCAAGCGCCAGCACCTGGGCTTCATTGTTGAATGCA
>DATBZT010000152.1:0-2003 GCA_036513055.1 Gemmatimonadaceae bacterium
CTACTCGATTACTGTCGAAGGCGAGGCTCAGTTCTCGACTATCTACCTGCCGGTTCTCACCCAATTTCTTCGAGTGGCCGAGGGGCGGTGCTCGGAGTCACAGTTGGCTGCGTTCATGACCGATACGGGAAAATCACTGGCTGAGCGATATTCCAAGCCGGTCGGAAGCGTGAAGGCGCGCGCCAACGCTGCGGCGAGGCTGATCAGGACTTTCGGCGGAATTCCTGAAGTCCGCAGCCGCAATGGGACGATCGTGATCCGGGGCGCCGGATGTCCCCTCGCCGCTTTGACGTCCGAGAATCCAGCCGCGTGCCGGGTGCTCGAGGGCTTGCTTACCGAATATCTCGGGACTCCGGCGAAGATGTGCTGCACGCACGAGCCGGAGCCCAGATGCTGCTTCGAGATCGCGCAATAAACCGATAGCGCATCAGTACGCGGAGCAATGGCCGTCCGTCGAAACGGTTAACGGTTAACGGTTAACGGTTAACGGTAAGCGGGTAGCGGTTAGCGGTTAGCGGTTAGCGGTTGGCGGGCAGCGGGCAGCGGGCACGGGTAGCGGGTACCGGGCAGCGGAGTCAGGGCATCCCTCACCCTCTTTCCTCCCTTCACCCTACAGCATCCCCCCTCCCGTCATGGCAGGATACAAAATCCCCTCTCCCCGGACGAGACCGATGGCTACCCTTGTCGCACCGCCCCGAACCAGCCGGCAGCTGTTCTCGGATCGCGCCATGATGATCGACACCGAGAATGCCTTCAAGGTCGGCCCATTCATTAAAGAGGTCGAGGACGCCGGCCACCATGTGGTGCGGTGCAACCTGGGCGAACCGGACTTCCACCTCCCCCGCCACATTGCCGAAGAAGTAAAACGGCAGATAGACCTCGACCTCACTCACTACAACGATCCTCAGGGAATCCTGCCGCTCCGCGAAGCTATCGCGCATACAATGGGCAAGGCACGGGGAATTCGCATCACGCCCGACCGCGTCGTTGTCTTTCCAGGCGCGAAGCCACCAATCGGCCTCTGCCAGCAGACGTACTGCAACCCCGGCGACGAAGTCATCTACCCGAGCCCCGGATTCCCCATCTACGAATCCTTTGTCCGCTACATCGGGGCGTCACCGGTCCCACTCCACCTGGACGAGAAAACCGGCTTCAGCTTCCGCGGGGCCGACCTGAGCCGCCTGATCACAGACCGCACGAAGCTCATTTACATCAACTTCCCATCGAATCCCACCGGCGGCGTCGCCACGCGCGACCAGCTCGACGAGATCGCCGGCGTAATTCTCACCGAGACATCACCCGAAGTGCGCGTGTACTCCGACGAAGTGTACGAGAGGATCGTTTTCGACGGCGAAAAACACGTCTCCATCGCATCTGTACCGGGAATGCAGGAGCGGACGGTGCTCGTGTCCGGAGTCTCCAAGTCGTACTCCTGGACGGGCGGCCGGGTGGGCTGGGCGGTTTTCCCAACCGCTGAGGAGGCGGCGGTGTTCAAGAACCTGAACATCAACTACTTCTCCTGCATTCCCGCGTACAATCAGATGGGCGCGAAAGTCGCTCTCGAATCTCTCGAGAGCGACCTCACGATCAACAAGATGGTGGCCGCGTTCTCGCGCCGCCGGGACTTTGTCGTGGACGCGCTGAATTCAATTGACGGCATCCGCTGCCAGGAGCCAAAGGGCGCATTCTACGTCTTCCCGAACATCGCCGGCGTCTGCGAAAGCCTCGGCGCCATCGAAGCGCACGAATCGCTGCCGCAGCCACTCCGCGACTCCACCACGCCGTCAACGCTCTTCCAGCTCTTTCTTCTCTTCCGGCATCACGTTGCAACGCTCGATCGCAAATCGTTCGGGCGCATCGGCAGCGAGGGCAAGCACTACCTCCGGCTCTCGATCGCGACGTCAATGGAGCAGCTCGAGATTGGAATGCAGCGCCTCGAGCGCGCGACCCGCGACGCCGACGGGTTCCGCGCATTCGTAAACGATGGACGACACCTGTACTAG
>DATBZT010000153.1:0-3152 GCA_036513055.1 Gemmatimonadaceae bacterium
CCGTCCCCACGGCCCGAGCCGCCACCCCAGGTACGCCCCGAGGACCAGCGCGACGTGGACGGCTGCATGGACCGGCTCGCCCACCGCGACGGCGTAACCCGCGCCTGCCACGTTGATGAGGACGAAGAGCGCCGCAGCCACTCGCCAAAGCTTGGAGGGTCGAGTCATGAGAACTCCCATCTATATAGAACACCCTGCGCGCCGGACGAGTAAAAGTTACTGCGAATCGGGGCGGGGCGCCTCGCTACTTCCTCGGAAGCGGACTCGCTTCGCGACCATCGGAAGGACGGGCGGATTGACAGCGAGGTTCATGCAGTAACGTTGGGCGGTGAAAGGACTGGGATGATCTCGCCAGGTGGAGTTGAACGCTCCGGCTTCCTCCAAGCTGGCCTCTGCAGTACCGGCCGCGCCTCGATCGCGAGAAGCTCCGCATAGTAGGCGATGATCCGTTTCTGAACTGATTGTTTAGTGTCGCTGGCCGAAGCCTCGAAGGGAGCGTAGCGCGTGCTCGTTTCGGTATCCAGTCGAAACCACCACCAAGGCGGCATCCCCGTCTGACCGGGCACCTCGACCGAACAGAAGAACTTGCACCCAGCATCAACGAACTCGAATTCTTGTATCACTTTGTCCTTTATAGGCATTAATGCAATTTACCTCTTTGACGGGGAGCCATTCAGCCGACTTGCCAGAACCGACGGCAGACCAGATCGGACCATCGATGTCTCGCCAATCGCGTCGAGCATGTCCATGCGCTGTGTGGCGGAGATCAGCGGCGTTTTATCGTGTACCGGAGACCGAACCCGAGGCGATACAGCGGGTGTGCCGTGTCGTGCGGGATATCCGACCGCTGTGCCTCCACTTCCGCCATTGACGATGGCAGCTCGAATGGCAACCTGCCCTCCGGTTGCGCCACCCCCGTCAAAACGTCGAGCAGCGCGGCATCGCTGACGCCAAAGTTCGCGAGCAGCGCGCTGGCCCGGGGTTGAAGTGAGTCGAGAATCGCCGGGCGATCGAGATATATCGTCACGATCGTCGGCACCGCGGCGGCAATGCGCTTGACCTCTTCGAACTCCGCGTCTCCAGTCCGGAAGTCGAGACTGCCTTCGTGCTGCATCGCTCCGAACGTGTAATTGGGGTGGAGCGTCTGGTAAGGCGCGTCGGTCCGCACGATGGCGATGTCCGCCTGTGACAGATCGGAAACGACATTGAATCCGTAACGCGTCGCGATCTGGGGATCGATGCGGTGCAGATAGACGCGCTTGCCGCGAGCAGCGAGGGGAAGAATGTCCTTCTTGTTCTCCAGCAACACGATCGATCGACGCTGGGCCGCGGTCCCTTCCGCCTGAAACTCCGGCCTGCCAACGCTGCGCGCTACTGCCGCGGTGTCGACGTACGGATTCTCGAACAAGCCCTGCCTGAATTTCAGAAGTGCTATGCGATAGACCGATTCGTTGATCCGGCTGGCGGTGATCTTTCCCGAGTGCACAGCGTCCACCAGGAAGTGCGCCTCCTCGGTGCCGCCGAACTGATCGACGCCGGCGTTCACGGCCTTGGCGAAGCGATCGACCTTGGACAGCTGTTCGACGCCCCACGGCATCGCCACTCCCGCGAACGTTGGCTGCTGGCCGGCGGGGAACCCGTTGCGGCAAATATCGGAGCAGTCGTTGGTGACGCCCCAATCGGTGAGTATCACGCCCTCGAACCCGTACCGTTTCCGCAGCAGCTCCGAGAGCAGCTGTCGATTGAAGTTGGCACCGACCTGCTCGAGCGGCCGGCCGTTCAACGTTCCTCCCTCGAGAATGGAGTAGGTCGGCATGACGCCGGCAACGTGCGCGGCGAAAGCACCGAGGAACGGCATGATGTGCAGGTCGAGATTGGCGCCGGAAAAGCTCGCGTATCGCCCATAACTCGAGTGGCTGTCGTAGCCGTTCTTCTGAGCGCCGTAACCGACCCAATGCTTCACCACCGCGAGCACGCCGGCGGAATCGATTCCGTCGGCACCGTGTTGAAAGCCCTCGACGTACGCCTGGACGAGTCTCCGCGCCAGATCGGGATCGTCGCCGAACGTGCCGTTGATGCGGCTCCAGCGCGGCTCGGTCGCGATGTCGGCCTGCGGGGAGAGAGTTTCCTGAATGCCAACCGCCCGGTATTCCTGCCGCGCGATGTCGGCGAAGCGCCGCACGAGGCGGGGGTCGCGAATCGCGGCGAGCCCGAGCGGCTCGGGCCACTGAGAGAACCGGCCCGACTGAACGCTGGCACCGAGGACGTATTGGAAATGATTTCTGGGATCCGTGCTGATCGTCAAGGGAATTCCTAGCCGCGTCCCCTCGCCCATCTCCTGAAGCTTGTTGTTCTCGGCCGCCAGCGTTCCCGGGTCTCCGCCAAGGCGAGTGATGAAGCTGTTGACTCCGACTTCGCGAATCAATCTGCCGATCGCGTCGACATCGTAGCCCGTCCCGACGCCGGCGACTCCAGCGGGGCCCGTGCTGCGCGCGGTGCCGTGCATCATCATGCCCGCTTTTTCCTCGAGCGTCATGCGGCCCACGAGATCGCGCGCTCGCGCCGCGGGCGTGAGCCGCCAGTCCTCGTACGGATCGAGAATCCCATTCTTGTCGAGGTCCTTGAAGCGCAGGCCCTGCCGCTCGATGATGCTGGACGATCGCGCACCGAGGACGGGTTGCGAATGTCGGCGTTGCTGTGAGCCCTGTGCGTATGCGACCGCTGGTGCCACGATGACGAGGAGGCTGATCAAGGTCCGTCGTTTCATTGCTCTGCCCGGATGAATGTCCAAGTCCGAGCTATACAGTATGCGTTCGACGCCAACCTGGCGAATCCGTCGTGCCACGAGTGCGGCGTTGGCCGGGTCTGTCGAGATGCAAATGAATTAGGCACATTCGAAGATTCGTTTCGTGACTCGACCCATGCGTCTCAATCGGCTTCCCTTCCTCGTCCTCGCGATCTGTTTCGAGTGCACATGCGCGAAACCCGTCGCACAGTCCCCTGCCAGCGTGCATCCGACGCGTGTCGTCGGCTATTTCGCTTCGTGGGGTGTGCGAAGCAAGGGAACTCGCATCGCTGATCTACCCGCGAAAGATCTGACACACATATTCTACGCGTTCGCGAAAATCGGAAACGACGGTCGCGTTACGCTC
>DATBZT010000154.1:0-8597 GCA_036513055.1 Gemmatimonadaceae bacterium
GCCGGGTCGGTTCCACCGATGCTGCCGATGACCTGACCTTTAGCGACCCGGGCTCCCTTGCTCACCGCCATGCGGCTCAGCGATCCGTACACGGAGTAGTCGCCGCCGCCGTGCTCGACGATGACGGTGTTGCCATACGTCCCCATCACGTCAGCGAGAACTACATCTCCCGCCGAAACCGAACGCACTTGCGTGCCTTCGGGAGCCGAGATGCCGATGCCATTCCACCGCGTGGTGGTGTTATTCGGATTGATGACGCGGCCAAAGCGATAGATGATGTTGCCGTCAACCGGCCAGTCGAGCTTGCCGAAATCCGATGTGCGAATCGAGCTCGGGGCTGCCGCGGCTCCCCCTCGTGAGGCCGCGCGGCGCCGGGCCGACTCGAAGCCGGCAATGACGTTGTTCAGCCGGGCCTCGCTCTTGGCAAGCTGTGCCAACCTCGCCTTTGCCTTCTTTGCATCCTGTTGCACTTGCGCCAGGCTCTTCTGTCGCACGCGCTCGAGAGTCGCGAGACGCACCGCTTCTTCCGCCTTGTCGGTGCGGTTCTGCTCGACTCCATTCTGAAGCGACACCAGCTGGCGCCGCTGTCCGATGATCATTCCCCGAAGCTGATCGACGCGTCCAAGCACCGCCCGGTCGCGCTGGGCGAGTATGTGGAGATACTTGTAGCGCGCAACGAGGTCCCCGAACGACTTTGCCGAAAGCATCACCTCGAGCGAGTAGAGGGGACCACGCTTGTAGATCTCGATGAGCCGCCGGCGGAGGATGGCCTGCTTCACCTGCACTTCGTCCTGCGCCCGCACGAGGTTGGCGGTGGTGTGTTCCACCTCTCCGTTGAGGGTGGTGAGCTGTTGATCCAGAGTATGGACCACGCGCACCGTCGCGCTGTGCTGGCGGTTGAGATTGTCCACTTCTTCCGAGATGTCGTGCGCCTTGTTCTGCAGCCCGCGCATGCGCTGCTGGAGCGCTTCACGCTCCCGCCGGATTCGAGCCAGCGAATCCTGCTGTGCCCTGAGCTTCGCCTCACCCTCGTCCTGCGCCAGCAACGGACTTCCACAAACGAGCGTGAGCGCCAGCAACCACAGCCGGGTGCGTCTCAGATGCGGCGTAGCTGCCTCCACACCGATAGCGCACTGCCGGCCACGCCGATCAGCGCGCCTCCAAGCACTCCCGCGAGCACGATGCGGCCGTCGAAGAAGACGAGCTTAAGGAACCGCGTGTCGATGAGCCTGAACGCTACCCACGTCAGCAGCAGCGCCAGCAATCCCCCGAGTATTCCCTTGATGAAGCCGTCAATCAGGAACGGTGCGCGCACAAATGCGTCGGTGGCGCCGACGAGTCTCATTATCGAGATCTCCTTTTCCCTCGCCAGCACCGAAACCCGGATTGTGGCGCCGATGATGATCACGGCCACGGCCGCGAAGGCCAGTCCGAGCGCAGTGCCCGCTGCCGTCGCGATGCTCCGCAGGCGGTAAAGCTTCTCGACCCACTCTTCGCCGTACCGGACGTCGTCTACGAACTGGTAGGATTTCACCCGCTCGGCGACGGCCTTGACCGTCGTCGGGTCTCTCAGGCCGGCGCGGAGATGAATGTCGATTGACGCGGGGAGAGTCGCCTCCTCGAATACGTCGCTGAATTCTCCGAGGTCCTTGCGGGCGCGCTCGAGAGCGCCTTCCTGCGTGACGAAATCGACGTGAAGAACTTCCGGGAACGCGCCGATGTCACTCATCGCCGTTGCAACTGCTTCCATCGGCGTACCGTCGGCAACGAACGCTCTTACTTCGACGCGCTCTTCGACTCCGCGGAGAGCATGACGGATATTCACCGCCACGAGACCGAACAGTCCGAGCGCAAACAGCGAAAAACCGATGGTCAGGACGCCGAGGCTGCTGAGGAGCGGCGCACGCCGGGAGGCGTTGAGCGCTTCGCGAAGGGCTAGCACTACGTCCCGGCCACCGGCGGAACGGGCGGCGGAGGCGGCCAGTTGTTCTCGGAAGGCCCGCCGATCACCGGCTGACCGATGAGAGGCGTATACCGTGTTTCAGGCGGCGGCTTCTCGGAGGAATCGAAAACAATCCGTCCGTGATTGAGCTCGATCGTTCTGAATTCGGTGCTTCGCACCATTTCCAGGTCGTGGGTCGCCATGATGACCGACGTTCCGGAAGCGTTGATGTCCTTGAGGAGCTGAAACACACCGCGTGTCGCGCGTTCATCGAGATTTCCCGTGGGCTCGTCGGCGAGAATGAAATAGGGTTCGTTGACGAGCGCCCGCGCGATAGCCACGCGCTGCTGCTCGCCCCCCGAGAGCTGCATCGGCAGATGCCCTGCCTTGGATGCAAGACCAACCTTGTTCAAAACACTTGAGACCTTTGCCGGAATGGCCGCCTTGCCCACGCCGGTGACTTCGAGGGCAAAGGCGACGTTCTGTTCAGCGGTTCTGTCCTCGAGCAGGCGGAATTCCTGGAAGACGATCCCGAGCTTGCGTCTCAGGTGCGAGATCTCGCTTCTCTTTGCGGACGTGGACTCAATGCCGTTCACCCAGACTTCGCCATGGGTGGGCTTTATCTCCATGTACAGGAGCTTCAGTATGGTTGTCTTGCCCGAGCCGCTCGGCCCGACGAGGAACACAAACTCGCCCCGCTTCACCTGAAAGCTCACGTGGCTCAGCGCCACCCTGCTGCTGGTGTATTCCTTCGCGACGTCGTCGAGCCGGATCATGCTTCCTACTGCAGCGCTTGTTCGATGTCGGCGATGATGTCGTCTGCGTCTTCGATGCCGATGCTCAGCCGCAGGAACCCATCGGGAATTCCTATGGCCGCGCGTCCTTCGCTCGTCATGTGAGCGTGGGAGCTGTAGCGTGGCTCGATCACCAGCGTGTCGACGCCGCCGAGGCTGGCGGCGTATGTGATGAGGCGAAGCTTCCGCACGAAGCTGTCGGCCGCCGACGCGCCTCCCGCCAGCTCGATCGACATCAGGCCGCCGAAGCCATCAAGCATCTTTTTCGCGATGGCGTGGTCGACGTGATCGGGGAGGCCGGCGTAGTGCACCGTCGAGATCTCCGGGCGCCTGGAGCACCATTCGGCAACGCGCATCGCGTTCTCGTTCGAGCGGGTCACGCGAACGTCGAGCGTCTTGAGGCCGCGCTCGAGAAGCCAGCAGGCAAAAGGATCGGGCGCCTGTCCCCAGACGATCATCTTCTGGCGCACTTCGTCAATGTATGAGGCGCTGCCGGCGACGACTCCACAAAGAATGTCGTGATGGCCGTTGAGATACTTCGTGGCGGAATGGATCACCACGTCGGCGCCGTGGGAGATCGGCCGGGAATTGATCGGGCTGGCGAGTGTCGAGTCCACGACGAGTGCGACACCCTGCACCTTGGCGAGGGTTGCGAGCTGATGCAGGTCGAGCACGCGGCACGTCGGATTGACCGGAGATTCGACGAAGATGGCGCGCGTATTCTTGCGGATGGCGTTCCGCCAGGCCCGTCGCTCATCCGGGTCGACGAGCGTCACCTCGATGCCCATGGTCACCAGCTCTTCGGTGAATAGCCGGCGCGTGCCACCGTAGATCCACGCGCTCGACACCAGGTGATCGCCGGGGCGGAGCAGCGCCAGCATCGCGCAGGCAGTGGCACCCATGCCGCTGGCGAGCACGAGCGCTGCTTCGGCACCCTCCAGCATGGCGATGCGCTTCTGCACCACGTCCTCATTGGGCGTGTTGCCGTAGCGGGTATAGATGAGGTCGCTCGTGCCAAAGCCCTGAACGTAGTTCACGGACTGGAGCAGCGGCTGTGCTACCGGCGATCCGGCCTCGCGATGGACGCTGCCGCCGTGTACGGCAATGGTGCCGCGGCCCATTTTCCTTGCGCGTTTGGGCATGATTTATCCGACCTTTTTCGGTGACGAGTCGAGATCGGGCTTGGTCACGACGACTCGTTCAGAAACGGTGATGCCCGCGATATCCCGGGCCATGAGACTGCCGTCGGGAATGTTTTCGTCGATTTCCACGACCGCCAGCTCATTGCGTCGCGGCCCCTGGACCCATGCCAGCTCGCCGGCCACGAGGAGTCGAATGCGGGCGTCCGTCGGACTCATCCGGATCATTGGCCCGCGCTCGGCATCGCCTCGCTGTGTGGCGAAATACTCGAGCACGCGAAGTTCCGGGCGAAAGGAGAAGTTGGTCGTCGGCCCGGATTGCGAAAGCCGCTTCATGATGCTTTCACAGGCCCTGTCTCGCCGGGAGTCGTCAGATGCGCGGAGAACGCCGGGGGAACCCCGCGGAGCGATTCGTATGAATCCTCCTGCCGGATCACGAGCCGGCGCCGCCAGAGATCTTCGAGGCAGCTCTTTACTCTGTCGGGGTCGAGGCCGGATGCCGTCGCGACATCGGCGGGCCCACCGCTCCCGAGCTCGCTCATTGCTTCCCATATGCGGCGCTGCTCTCCATCAACTACCCCCACGAGGCAGGGATTGCCGTCGGCGAGCTGAGTCACCAGAGCGAGTCCGTGCCGTTCGAGCACCGCATCGATGGCGTACAGGTGCGACTCGGTCATTCCGAAAAAAATGAAATACACCTCGCGCCTCGGAATATCCTGGCTCACGTACTGAAGCAGCAGCTTGGCGACGATCTCGTCGGCACACGAGAAGTCGAGCAACCTGACGTGCGAGAAATCGAGAATCGCCAGTGCGCGATCGCCGATCTCATCGAGCTGGTGCTCTATCTCGAGACGCACCGCAGCGCCCGTAGGCCGCGTCACGAGGTTGGAATACAGGTCGCAGCTGACGTCGATGCGATTAATCATGGAACACGTTCTCGGGAATCGTCATCTGAACCTGGGCGCCGGGGAAAAACGGCAGGTTTTCCTTCAACGGAAAGGTATCGCTATCCCACTCGGGAATGATCGCGATTCTCGCCGTGCCGCTCCGGACGCTGAACTTGCCGCCCCACGTCTGGACAAACTTGCGGACGCCGGCCAGACCCTGGCCTCGGCCGGGATCACGGAAGCGGCTCGCGCCCCGCATTACCGTCTCTTCCAGCGCCATGCCGTCGTCCCATCTGTCCGTCGCGCGTGGTCCATGCGTCGATTCGAGGGACTGGCGAAATCCAATGCCGGCATCGGCAACCGAGATGACCACGGCCCATCGCCCCAGCCGCTTCTGGAACCGATAGGCGTGCACTGCCACCCAGCCGCCGCGCCCCGCGTGCTCGATCACGTTCTGGCATATCTCGGAGAGCGCCATCGTGAAGCGCATGGTGGCGCTCGGCTCGAGGTGAAGCGTACCGGTGAGCATTGCCTGCGCCTTGTTCTGGATCTTGTCCACGACGCCGTGAATGTCCTCCGTCTTGGCGATCGGGGTCACTTCGAGCAGAACGTTCGAATCATCGGCCGAACGCGCGCGAGGAGTGCGTCCGGTTATCTCATAGAGATCGTCGGCATAGCGAAAGAACTGGGTCTTGGACCAGTACGACGCGGTTTCTTCCAGCTCTGGAACGGCGAGTGTGGGTCGCTGAAGTCGTGTCTGGGCGACGGCCAGCAGCCCGGTGAGGCCATAGGGTGAAGCCCACCGTGTGCGTCTCGCGTCAATGAGAACTTTTTCATCCGGGGAGAGGGGGGCCAGCGCCTCGAAGATCACCTCGAAGCTTTCTTCGTCGAGCGAGCGGGGAACCTCGATTACTTTCGTCACTTGACGCTCAGCTCTCCCCGCAGGTGGCGCGCGAGGCCAGTGGCCCCGCGGTGGTCGACGTTCCTCGCAGCGGCGACGAGAGCAGCACGCATTGATTCAGTGATGCTTTCTCCGGCCAGAAGTCGGGAGAAATATGTCGCTCCCCACACATCTCCGCATCCCGTTGGGTCGCCGTAGAAACTGTCGCGCGACGGTGCCGCGGGCACGAGTTCGGTGCGGATCGCGCCGGGCGTGTTCCGAAAATGGCTGCGGTCGAGGTCAGCGAGACTGTCGAAACCGGGCGCCGCGAAGTAAACCACCCCGCGCTTGCCCATCGTCACGTTGAGCACGCTCACGCCGGCGCCCATCGCGACCGCCGCCAGGGCCAGCGGGTCGGGCGCCATCATCCGCATCTCGTCTTCGTTTACCTGCAGAATGTCGAAGCAGCGGCACCACGCCGCGGGGTTTGGCAGCGGCTGAAGAGTCCTGATGCCATCGGGCTGCACTGCCAGAACCAGCGAGTGCAGATCGCAGTAGATCGGCCCGCTGAAGTGAGCGCGGATGAGCTGAGCCGTCTCGAGGTCGAGCTCGAACCCGCTGATCAGGTTGACGTAGAGAGCGTCAAGGCCAGTGAGGAGCGGCTTGAGCCCCAGCCAGCTCCAACCCGGAACGCCGCCCGTGAGTCGCTCGCACCGTCTTTCGTCGCTCTGGTAGTGGAGTGACACGCGATTGCTGTGGTGCGGCACTTCGATTGGCGCCGCGTCCGCGGCGACTTTCTCCAGACCGCGCATGAAGTCGCGGGCGCGGTCCGCCAGGTCGAAGCCCACCTTCACCAGCGGCACCATCTCCCAGCCGTCGGACAGCGCCGCGTCCAGGGCGCCGAGGGCGTAGGTGATTCCGCCCCATTCCTCCACGGGCGCGCTGCGCGGGTCGCGCCCGTGAATCACGTCCCAGACGAAGCTGCCGATGACACCGACTCGTCGTCTGGCTCCCAACCTACAAATCTCCCAGCATCTGCGCCTTGAACGTCGCCACCGCGCCAACAACGCCGGCGGAAAGCGGGAGGGCGCCGGCAACAATCCGGCAGGCGTCCACCGAGGGCTTGAACGCGCGGCGTCGAACCTCCGCCCGAAGCGGATCGAATAGAAGATCGCCCGCTTGCGTCACTCCGCCCGCAATGACAACGAGGTCAGGATTGAAGATGTTGATGAGGTTCGAGATGCCGACTCCCAGAAAGTGCGCCGTGTCACGCACTACCTCGAGCGCCACGAGATCGCCTCGCTTGGACGCCTCGAACACTGTCTGCGCAGTGATGCGGCTCACATCGCCGCCGGCAAGCTCGTGGAGAATCGAGTCTCCGTTCACATCGAGAACCTCGCGCGCGCGCTCGGCGATTGCCGGTCCCGAAGCATATGCTTCGAGGCAGCCGTAGTTGCCGCACTTGCAGCGGCGCCCGGTGGAGTCGATGGTCGTGTGCCCGATCTCCCCGGCGGCATCCGACGCTCCGTGATAGAGCTTGCCGTCGAGTATCAGCCCGCCGCCGATGCCGGTGCCGATGGTCAGACCGACGACGTTTCGCCCTCCGCGCGCCGCGCCACACCACCATTCGCCGAGCGTCGCGCAGTTGGCGTCGTTGTCGAGCGACGCCGGCAGACCGACCCGGCTCCCCACTTCGTCGCGCAGCGGAAAATCGCGCCAGCCAAGGTTTGGCGTGACTATCACAACGCCGCGCAGGCGGTCGAGAGGCCCGGGTGAGCCGATGCCCACACCGAGGAAGTCCGACCGCTCCGCGCCGGTCTCAGCGCGCGTCTGCTCGATGACGTCTTCGATCATCCTGACGATGCGCTCCACCACGGCTGCCGAACCCTCGTCGGCGCGGGTTGGAGCCATTCGCATCGCAATCTCGCGGGTGCCGTCGGTTGGCATCGCGCCGGCAGCGATGTTGGTTCCACCCAAATCTATTCCGACAATAAATTGTTCTCTGACGGTCATTTCGTTGACGCCTGGGTGAGTGCCTGCGCGAGAATCGCGTTGACCTGCAGTGACGAAAGTTCGCGCATGCAGCGCCAATGTCCAAGCGGGCATCGCGCTGGGCCGTGCCGGTCGCATGGACGGCAGGCGAGACCTGCCACTCCGGCGGTGGCGCTTCCTGGCGCGAGCGGCCCGAATCCAAAGTCAGGGCTGGTTGGTCCAAACAGGGTGACGGCGGGAGTCCCCATTGCCGACGCGAGATGCTGGGGGAGGGAATCGTTTCCAACGAGTGCCGTGGCTCGCCCAATGAGCTCCGCCGATGCCAGCAGCGACAGGCAACCAGCCGCGCTCGTGCCGCGCCCTGGCTCGAGCTGGGCGAGAATCGTGCGGGCGATCTCGACATCGCCGTTGCCGCCCACGACTACAATTGGATGGTCCTGGGCAACGAGTGCTGCCAGCTCGGGGAAGAACGGCCACCGCTTCGTTCCCCACGCGCTGCCCGGAGCGAGGGCGATGAACGGCTCGTCGATGCCTCCGGCTGCCAGCAGCCGGTCGACCACGCGGCGCTCGCCATCACCAGGATAAACTCGCGGCCGGATTTGCTCTGCCGACGGCGGGTCTGCGCAGTCACTCATCGCCAGCCACCAGAGTCGCTCGGCATGATGACGGCTTGAGTTGTAGCGAACGCGCTCGGTGTAGAGGGCTCTGCCAGCCGCAGTGTCGAAGCCGACGCGGTGCCGCACGCCGGCCGCAAGAGCGACGAGTCCGCTCCTCACCGAGCCCTGCGCCATGTACGCAGCGTCGTAAATCGTGCTGTTGCCACGAGGACCGTCACTGGACGGCAGGGGAGTGCCATACAATCCCGCATGGCGAACGCGGCCCACAACCCGCAGAAATCTGGCGAGTCCCCGGTCGTTGCCGCGCTTTTCGTAGACCAGAATGTTTCGAATGGCGGGATTGTTG
>DATBZT010000155.1:0-3063 GCA_036513055.1 Gemmatimonadaceae bacterium
AAGGTGGATGACGCTCTGAATTCTGACCTATCTCTGGCGGCACAGGCCCGTCCGTACACGGCGATGGACAGCGTTTCGGCAGCAGAGCGTGCCGCGGTGGCGCAGGGTATCACACCCGTTGGGTACGTCGGCGGAAAGCCGGTTTACGCCACGCCACGCACGACGACTCCGGTTCGCCGGACGAGCACTGTCAGACGATCGTCCTCGTCCTCGTCCTCGGGTACCTATTATCCGGCGGCGCGTCCCCAGGTAATCGTCAAGCACACCACGCGTGACGCTGCCATCGGCGCTGGCGCGGGAGCAGTCCTTGGTGCGGTGACGAGCCGCGACAGGGTGAAGGGTGCAGTGGTTGGCGGACTTGCCGGGGCAATCCTCGGCGGAGTCATCGGAAACAACGTCGATAAGACAAAGCGATAGTCCGGCTTAGCTGCTGCAGCTCAGCGTCCCACATCTCTCTCGAGAGGTGTGGGACGCTGAGCATTGTGCCCATATGGCAGGCGATACCGCGTATTTGCACGACATGTGGCGCGTTTTTCCGTCGCAGTATCGCGAGAAAAGTGTCCACTTCGACCGTCCTCTCGATAGGACGAGAAAGGCGATAAATCCCGTGCGCGAGCTATTGGGCGCTCCGCTCACCGCATTAAATTAGGCGCATGTCCAGCGAGCCCATCACGAGCGTGTTCAATGATGGATACGTAGCCGAAGCTTACGAGTCCTATCGGCGCGATCCAGCCTCGGTTGACGAGTCCTGGCGACAGTTCTTTCGCTTCGCCGAATCCATCGGCTCCGCCGTTATTCAGCCCGGAGCAGGAACTGCCAGGGCAGGCGTGCCCGCTGGCGTCGACATTGCCCTCCTTCGAAAGGCAGCAGGGGCAGCCGGCCTGCTCGACTCGATTCGCGCCTATGGCCATCTTGCCGCCGAAATCGATCCACTGGGAACGCGTCCTCCCGGAACACCCGAGCTGACGCCGGAATTTCACGGTCTCACCGACGCGGACCTCGACGCGATTCCCGGCGAAGTGCTCAATGCGCCGGAGTCGACCGCTGCGACAATGGTCAAGCGCCTGCGCCAGCTCTACTCGTCGGATGTGGGATTCGAGTTCGACCATCTCGGCGCAGCAACCGAGCGCGAATGGCTGCGCGATCAGATAGAGAGCGGCCGTGTTCAGCAGCCGCTCAGTGCCGGAGAAAAGAAAGCCATCCTGCGGCGTCTCACCGAAGTGGACGGTCTCGAGCGCTTTCTCGGGCGGGCGTACCAGGGCTATAAGCGTTTCTCGATCGAGGGCACGGACACGCTCGTGCCGATGCTCGACGTGGCGATAGACATGTCTGCCGCCGAGGGAGCCCAGGAAATCAGCATCGCCATGGCGCACCGCGGGCGAATCAACGTCCTCGCCCACATTCTCGGCAAACCATACAAGACTATTTTCGGCGAATTCGAGGGGAAGCATATTGCGGGAAATGCCGAGAGCGAGACGGGAGACGTGAAGTATCACCTCGGCGCTACGGGACGCAGGCAGGTTGCCGGCGGCCGCGATGTGGCTATCTCGCTCATCCCGAATCCAAGCCACCTCGAGGTCGTCAATCCTGTCCTGCAGGGAGTGGCCCGCGCGCGGCAGGACATGCTCTCGGGCGAGAGCGAGCGGGACGAATCGTCTGTGGTTCCGATCTGCATTCACGGCGATGCCGCATTTCCGGGCGAAGGCGTTGTCGCCGAAACGTTCAATCTTTCGCGGCTGCGTGGCTATCGCATCGGCGGAACGCTGCACATCATCGTCAATAACCAGGTGGGCTTCACCACCGACCCGTGCGACGGGCGCTCGACGCGCTACGCGAGTGATCTCGCGAAGGGTTTCGAGGTTCCGATCATGCACGTCAACGCCGAGCATGCCGATGCGTGCGTGAGAGTGATGCGGCTTGGTGTGGAGTATCGAGCGAAATTCGGCAAGGATTTTCTCATCGATCTCGTTGGCTACCGCAGACACGGCCATAACGAGAGCGACGAGCCGGCATTCACGCAGCCCGCTCTGTACACGCAGATCCGCGCACATCCCACGATGCGCCAGGTGTGGGCGAGCCGGCTCGTGGCGGAAGGGATCATCACCGACGATGAGGTGAAGGCACTCGACGCCGAAATTGCCGCGAACTTCGAGCAGATCCAGAGCTCTGCCACTCCAGTCGATGGCGATAACGCGCCGCACGAAACGGACACGCGGGAGCGCATCGCTCACGGAAAACTGTCAGCAGCAGAGGTGGAGAATCCGCCAGCGGACCAGCTCATTTCGCTCAACGAGCAGATGCTTTCGTGGCCACCGACCATCAAACCGAATCCGCGGCTGGCGAAAACTCTGCAGCGGCGGCGCGAGGCAATGGGCGAGGCCGGCGGCATCGACTGGGGTCACGCCGAAGCGCTGGCGCTCGCATCGCTGGTGGTGGGCGGCACGACGGTCCGAATGACGGGCCAGGACGTCGAGCGCGGGACCTTCTCGCACCGGCAATCTGTTCTGCACGATGCGGAAACTGGCGAGGCGTACACGCCGCTTTCTCATCTGCGGCAGGCGAGTGGGAAATTCGAGATCTGCAACAGCCCGCTGTCGGAGACGGCAGTACTCGGCTTCGAGTATGGCTTCAGCACGGCCATGCCAGACGCACTGGTGCTATGGGAAGCGCAGTTTGGCGATTTCGTGAACGTGGCGCAGCCCATAATCGATCAGTTCATTGCGTCCGACAGGGCAAAGTGGGGACAGGATTCGAGGGTGGTGCTGCTGCTGCCGCACGGCTACGAAGGGCAGGGGCCGGAGCATTCAAGCGCACGCCTGGAGAGATTCCTTCAGCTGTGCGCCGACGACAACATGCGCGTTGCGTACCCATCCACACCGGCTCAGTACTTCCATGTGCTGCGCCGACAGGCGCGGACGCAGCCAAAGCGACCTCTGATTCTGATGCAGCCGAAGAGCCTGCTGCGGCTGTCTGACGCGGCGTCGAAGCTGAGCGATCTCACCGAGGGCAGGTTCAGTGCGGTGATTGACGATCCGATTGCGTCGCAGATGCGCGACGCCATCA
>DATBZT010000156.1:0-2164 GCA_036513055.1 Gemmatimonadaceae bacterium
GCGGGTGTGGATTCCCGGCGATCCGATGGGTGCGATCTTCCCATCGAGCGCAACCAGAGAGAGCTGATCGTTGAAGTAGTAGTCGAAAAGGGCCTCGTCGCCCGGACCTTGGAGCAGATATTCGTAGGTGCGGGCAGGAGCCGAGAGTCCGTAGGATTCCTGCACGATAACGCCAGTCGGAACTTCGGATGCTCTTGGCGTCGCGCCGTGGTTGGCGGGCCACAGTCTGCAGACGAGCGGCGCCTTTCCGTTGAGCCAGTTGCAGCCCGCGTCGTCAACGATATTTCCTCGCGCGGTGGTGAAGTTTAGCGTCGACGGAGTGAGGCGTCGCGCCGTGCCGTTGCCAATGTCGGCGACCCAGAGCGAAGTGCCCGCTGGAGTCGTCGCGGTGAACGCCAGATTCTTTCCATCACGCGACCAATCGAGGTCGCGAATTCTTCCCGATAATCCGGACGCGGTGATGTGACGCTTATGCCCGGTCGCGGGATCCAGAATCTCCACCGACATTCCACCGTTGGAGACAGTGGTGTAGGCGAGCTGATCTCCGCTTATTGACCAGGCTGTGGATCCAAGGCGTCCGCCGACCGGCACCTCCAGCTGATGCTCGACCTTTCCATCGATGCCGCTCACCGTTCCGGAGCGAATGCCAATGTTCTCGATCCGGTAGTCCGGATTCGCTCTGATCTTGCTGCCGGCGAGGTAGTAGGCCGAGTCGGCCATGTCGCTGATGGGGACCGTGCGCGGGTCGCTCACCGTGACGAGAACCCACTGTCGGTTCGGACTGATCGAAGTGATCGGATTCGCGGGCGCCTCGAGGATCTTCACCAGATCGGCGGGCGGCGACTGGTACGTCTGCTGTGCCCAGGCCGGGATGAGTGGCGCGAGCATCAAGCACGCCGTCGACAGAACGCGACGATACGAGAGTCTGTTCATTGGATTTCGGAGGTAGACGGGGTCAACGTTGGAAGGTGCCTTGCAACTATATAGATACTTGCTTCGTCGGTGCAGTGTTGATCAACGCTTTTCGATCAGCATGTTGACGCTCCCGCGCGGACGCAGCGTGATCTTCGGCTCGACCTCCGGAGGTGCACTTCCGAGATAGCGCAACTTCCATTTCTGGGCGATCGTCGCGAGGATCAGAATTCCTTCCATCCAGGCGAACTGCTCTCCGATGCAAATGCGCGTCCCGCCGCCAAAAGGGAAGTAGGAAAACCTGGGACGCGCCGCCGCGACTTCCGGCAGCCATCGCTCCGGATCGAACCTCTCGGGCTCGGGGTGAAAGCGCGGATCGCGGTGCGTGATGTATTGAGACATGAGCACCATCGAGCGCGCCGGAATGTGATATCCGCCCGCCTCGAAATCATTGATTGCCCGCCGTCCCACCGCCCACGCCGGCGGATAGAGACGCATCGACTCGGCGAGTATCATCCGGGTGTAGGGCAGATTCGCCAGATCATCGGGCCGCGGCAGCCGAGGCCCAAGCGCATCTACTTCCCGATGGAAACGTGCCTCGATCTCGGGATGCTGTGACAGCAGGTACCAGGTCCAGGACAGAGCGTTGGCTGTCGTCTCGTGACCGGCAAGGAAGATCGTCATCGCCTCATCGCGTATCTGCGTGTCGGTCATTCCGCCGCCGTCGCCTTCCGTGTCCTGTGCGAGAAGGAGCATGGAGAGCAGATCTCCCCTGTTCTCTCCGGTCGCGCGACGCTCGTCGATGATGCGGTAGATCGTTTTGTCGAGACGCGCGCGCGCGGCTTCGAATCGCTTTAGGTAGGGAAGCGGGAGCTTCTCGAGCAGCTCGCTGAAGGGAAGAGTCCCGATGTTGAATGCCTCGAAGGTGGTCGTGAGCGCTTCTCCGATCTCGGCGGCTTCCTTCTCGACGTCGGCACTGAAGAGTGTTTTCGCCACGATCGCGAGCGTGAGCCTCATCATCTCGTCGTGCGCGTCGAGCGAGCGTCCATCGGTCCACCGCGACCGAGTCCGATCCGCGTACTCAACCATCGATCTCCCATAGATGGAGATGCGATCCCGATGAAACGCGGGCTGTGCGAGGCGCCGCTGGCGGAGATGAAACTCACCCTCGCTGGTGAGAAGCCCTTCCCCCAGGACACGCTTGGCGCGCACGAGTGCGCGGCTCTTGGTGAAATTCTTCTGGTTCGTGACG
>DATBZT010000157.1:0-4205 GCA_036513055.1 Gemmatimonadaceae bacterium
ATCGACGCTCATCCCGTCCATTTTCGTTGTCGTCGCCGTGTTCGCGCTTCGCCGGTCGAGGATGACGGGCCTGCACTTCTTTCACCGGGCCGTGCTGCTCTCGATCTGCTTCACCGAGGTATTCATGTTCTACCGGAGCCAAGCCGCCGCATTGGTGGTCCTGGCGTTCAATCTCTTCGCGTGGGCCTGCGTCAATGTTGTAATCACGCGTGAGTCACGCGCCGGTTTAGGGAGCTCGTGATGACTCGGCTCCCGGGCCCCGGTTCGCACCGCCACGGAGCTCGATCCGCTCAGTGGACCCTGAAGAACAGGAAGATATTCGTGGAGATGGGATTTGGCGCGGTCGTATCAGTGCTGCCGCAACCGATGATTCCAACTACGGCGATGGCGAGGGACGGGACTAACGACGAGTGACGCATTGCGCACCTCACGGAGGTGAGACACCTGCTTGAGGCGCTTTTCCTCGATGACTCAGCACATGATTGGCGCAGCAATGATCGTTTCATCGTGGTTCCGGATGAGGAATGGCGGGTCGCTCGGTTAATATTCAACCAGTCTCCATCAAAATCAAAAGAACCAGGACCAGGGCGGACGTGGCCTGAAGGGCGCGCCTCGCGGGCTTCACCCCACGCTTAGTATTCAATTACTCTCATCGAGCTCACACCCATGCCGAAAAAGTCAGCTTCTTCGAAACGCTCGGCCCCTTCAAAACGTTCGGCCCCTTCGAAACGCTCGGCCCCTTCGAAACGCTCGGGCCATTCGAAACGTTCGGCCCCTTCGAAACGTTCGGTCCCTTCGAAACGTTCGGTCCCGTCCGGGGACCCGCTCACACTGCTCTTTGCGGACCTCGAAGGCGAGTTGAAGACAACGCGACGGTTTCTCGAGCGCGTCCCCGACGGCAAGGACGACTGGCGCCCACACGGGAAATCCAAGTCACTCGGCGAGCTCGCCACGCACGTCGCGCAGCTACCGGGTTTGGGAATCCTGATGCTGACGCGCGACGAATTCGTGGGTGGGGCCCGACCGGAGACCAAGGCTGCGGATAGCGCCGCGCGAGTAAAGATGTTCGACGAGGTCAGCGGGGAGCTGCAACGACTGGTGAAGGCGCTGACGTGGGATCACGCGATGTCGACCTGGACGCTGAAGTTCGGCGACCGTGTCGTGCTCAAAGGGCCGAGGGCGAAGGTTCTCCGGAGTGCGTTCGTCTCTCACCTGGCCCATCACCGCGCACAACTCGGAGTTTATCTTCGCATGCTCGATGTTTCGGTGCCGAGCAGCTACGGACCGTCCGCCGACGAAGGGCCACCGTAGCCCCCCCACGTGCCTTTCGTCGCTCCCCAGAGGTTCTGATGCTCCGCACTCTCCTCCACCATCGTGCTCCGCTCTCTCTCGCATTTGTGCTCGGCGCGGCAGTATTCTCGGCAAGCTGCGTCTCGACTCCGCCCAGTCCCGCTGCGACGACGGCGACCCTCGCTCCCCCGAGCCGGTTTGCTCTGGCTCCGCACGGGATGGTCGTTTCCGCGAGTGGCATCGCCAGCGAGGTCGGACGCAATGTGCTCGCAGGCGGAGGGAACGCCGTAGATGCGGCTGTCGCCACCGGCCTCGCGCTCGCTGTCACTTATCCCTTCGCGGGCAACATTGGTGGTGGTGGATTCATGGTCATTCGCTTTCCTGATGGACGCGCAACGACGATCGATTTTCGCGAGGCAGCTCCGCAAGCAGCGACACCTGAAATGTTCACGGATTCCGCGGGGGAATACTCGGCGCGGATCCATCACCTGAGTTACAAATCTGTCGGTGTTCCGGGCACGGTTGCGGGTTTCGCTCTGGCACACGAAAAATACGGACGGACGCCGTGGGCTTCTCTGGTCGATCCCGCGGTGAATCTGGCGACCGAAGGCTTCACTGTTCCGCCCGGTCTCGCGCGATCGTTGGCGTCGAAGCTCGAAGCTTTCAATGCCTATCCCGCAAGCGTCGCCGCCTACAGCAAGAACGGTCAGCCGTACGCAGTCGGTGAGCGCATTCGGCAACCGGATCTGGCGCGAACGTTGGTCCGAATACGCGATCAGGGGCGCGACGGCTTTTATCGGGGTGAGACCGCGCGGCTCCTGGCAAACGAAATGCGACGCGGCGGCGGCCTCATAACCACGAAAGACCTGGCGCAATACCAGGCAAAGGAGCGCGCGCCCATCCGGGGTACCTATCGGGGTTATGAGATTTTATCGATGCCGCCGCCAAGCTCCGGAGGCGTCGCGCTCGTAGAAATGCTCAATATCCTCGAGGGATACGATCTGGCAGCAGCTGGTCACAACTCCGCCAGCTATGTCCATCTCGTCGCCGAAGCGATGCGACGCGCCTTTCTGGACCGAGCTCGTTACCTCGGTGATCCCGACTTTGTGGAGATGCCGATCGACCGCCTCACGAGCAAATCATATGCAGCAGAGTTGAGGCGGACGATTCAGTCAGACCGGGCCACCGTCTCAACTCCAGCGCAGGTCGCGCAGGGCTTCGAGAGCAGCGAGACGACTCACTACTCGGTCGTCGACGCGAGCGGGATGGCGGTGTCCGTGACGTACACACTCGAGTTCGGATACGGACTGGGTGCGGTGGTCCCGGGCGCGGGTTTTCTTCTCAACAACGAGATGGGGGACTTCAACGCGCTCTCCGGTGCCACCGACACGACTGGCTTGATCGGCACGCCGGCGAATCTGGCGCGTCCGGGCAAGCGGATGCTCTCCAGTATGACGCCGACAATCATTGCCAAGGACGGACGGCTGGTCGCGGTGGTAGGAAGTCCTGGCGGTCGGACCATCATCAATACGGTGCTGCAGGTGATACTGAATCAGGTCGACTTCAAGATGGGGATTCAGGAGGCGGTGACGGCGCCGCGCTTCCATCATCAGTGGCTGCCGGATGTTCTCTGGGTGGAGCAGAACGGACTTCCATTGTCGACCGTATCAGCTCTCGAAGCAATGGGATATCGGGTGCGTATGAGGGGCGAGCAGGGAGCCGCGCATTCCATTCGGATCGATCCGCTGACAGGCGACCGACAAGGCGCCGCGGATCCACGCGACGAGGACGCAGGAGCAGCGGGTTATTGATCGCGGAAATGAATCTTCTTCACACGAAACTCTCTCTCATTTGCGTCCTTGCGCTCCAGGCATGCGGCGCAGCGCCCGCGTCGCATACTGCTCAGGACAGCAACGCAGCGCCCGCGTACCCGGTGAAACGCATCGCCTCGACTCACGACTGGGCCCGGTTCGGCTGGGACGCGGGCCGATCCAGCGCATCGACCGACGCAACGGGAATCACCGTTGCCAACGTCACCACCATGCGCCGGCAGCAAGTCACCCTCGACGGGACGGTGGATGCCTCGCCGATCTATCTCCACGGCGTGCGCGTGAACGGCGTGACGCACGACGTTGTTTTCGTCACGACGACGTACGGGAAGACGCTGGCAATCGACGCCGACGACGGGACCATACTCTGGCGCTTCACGCCAAGTGGATACGATTCGTGGGCGGGGTCCCGCCAAATCACCACTACGACGCCGGTCGCGGACCCCAGCCGGGAATTCATCTACGCGGCGTCACCCGACGGGCGCATCCAGAAGCTTGCGGTCGCGGACGGCCACTCCGTGTGGAGCACCGCCATCACCAGCCTGCCCGCGCGCGAGAAGATCGCCTCGGCCCTGAACTTCTATCACGGCCGAGTAGTCGCGGTGACCAGCGGGTATATCGGGGACGCGCCGCCGTATCAGGGGCACGTCGCGGTTCTGGACGCCGCGAGCGGCCGGCTCCTGCACGTCTGGAACTCGCTCTGTAGCAATAGGCACGAGCTGATGGATCCAGCTTCGTGCGACGAGAGTGGCTCGGCGATCTGGGGCCGAGCTGGTGCAGTGATCGACTCGACTACAGGAGATATCTTCTTCGCCACTGGCAATGCTCGCTGGGATGGCCGCACCAACTGGGGCGACGCCGCGATCGCGCTGGACTCGAATGCGACGAACGTGCTCGACAACTACACGCCGGCGAACACCGAGGAGCTGAATTCGCGAGACGCGGATCTCGGCTCGACCTCTCCGGCGCTCCTCGGCGGCGGCTACGTCGCGCAGGGCGGCAAGGATGGTACGATCCGCCTTGTCGAATTCGGGCGCAGGCGAGGTGCCGCGCCCCGTCGCGGCGGCGAGACGCAGGTAGTGTCGA
>DATBZT010000158.1:0-4850 GCA_036513055.1 Gemmatimonadaceae bacterium
TGATCACCCCAAGGCTGCCGAGGTCGGACGCCGGCACCTTCTCGAACGACCAGGCACCGTTCTGATAGCGATACCGGCGCAGCTCCCCGCGCACGTTGTTCAGCACGTCGATCATCAGGTAGTCGTGCGTCGCCGCCATGCTGTTGATCGTCTCGCGTGGCCCGGGCTGCATTACCAGGTTCAGGTCGCGCTTGCCGGCGAGAAAGTCGTCGACCGGCATCGCCACCAGCGATCCCGTGCCCCACGTTTTCCCGCCAACCTGCCACGGATCGCGCACGTACACGATCATCTGATCGCGCACCAGAAAGAGAGCGGCGTCCCCCGGGATGTCGAGCTTCACCAGGCGGCCGTCCCGATACAGCGACTTCGTACCCTTGTAGAATGTCTCGTTGTCGTAGACCACGACGTAGCGCCGATCGCCCGCGTCGCTCGCACCCGTAAACGCCCCCATATGCTCGGCCGGCGTCTCGTACACGGTCGTCGCGGAAGACAACGGCGTGCCTCGTTTCCATTGCTTGATCACGCGCGCGTAGCCGGAAGTTGTCATCGAGCCCGGTCCGAAGTCCGTGCCCACGAGAAGTGTGTTGGCGTCGACCCACGCCGTCGACATCTTTGCCTCCGGCAGCCGGAATCCATCCTTCACGAACTGTCCCGTCTTGAGATCGAACTCGCGGGATTCGCTCGCATCCGACCCGCCGCGCGAGAGCGACACCATGCAGAACCGCTCCTCCGGATCGAAGCAATCGGCGCCGCCCCACGACCAGGTCACGCCCTCCGCTTTGGCGAGGGCGTCTACGTCGAGCACAGTCACCCACTTCGGATTGCCGCCAGTGTAATCGCTCCAGCTCGTACGCCGCCAGATGCCGCGCTTGTGATCGGCATCCTGCCAGAAGTTGTAGAGCATGTCTCCGACGATGCGCGGGTACGCGATCCTGTCCTTTGAGTCGAGGATCTGCTTGGTGCGATTGTAAATCGCTTGATAGAGCGGCGTAGCGCCGAGCACCGCGACCGTCGACGCGTTGTGCGCGTTGACCCAGTCCATCGATTTCTGACCGTCGACGTCCTCGAGCCAGATGAACGGATCCGCCGAAGCCTGCTGTGAGGCGAGCACCACCGGATCGATCGCGGCGCAGAAAAGAACTGCGAGATAGCCAAGCTTGATGTTGGGTTTCACGATGTCCCCCCGGACGCAGAGCTGAATTAATCTCGGGTATGCATCGCGTGGGAGGGAAGGGCCCGCTCAAAGGCCCTCGAACTGATCTGGTTGTCGCGCCGGTAGATACCGTGCGCACTCAAATGGTTACGCAGCGGTGTGCTTTCTATTTGAACTTCCACCGTGCCGAGTGGACAAACCGACCGCCGAGAGGGTAGCGTATGGCTATGGCGATTTCCGTCCCGCTGTATACGGTCGACGATCTCGAACACTTCCCGGACGACGGCAACCGCTACGAGCTGCTGGACGGAGTGCTGCTGGTGACCCCGCAGGCCGCTGCCGTGCACCAGGTCGTCGCGAACCGCATTCAGTTTGAGCTCAGCGCGTTCCTGCAAAAGCCCGGACTTGCGCACATCGTCGGCCCGGGTGCGGTCGTGCGGATGCCGAGAACGCAACTACAGCCGGACATCCTTGTCTATCCTGCGCGCTTCAGCCCGATGACCGATTGGCGCAAGATCACAGAGCACTGGCTGGCAGTCGAAGTCCTCAGCCGGTCATCGCGGGTGTATGACCGTGAGTTCAAGCGCGACGCGTACTTCGCGCTCGGACTCGAGCAGGTGTGGCTCGTCGATTGGCGCGACCGGTCTGTAGAAGTTTGCACCGGTAAACGAAAGAGCCGTGTCGTCCGGGATAGGATTCGGTGGCGGATCGCACGGACTGAAGTCGTGATCGACTTGAATGAGGTGTTCGCGGGGCTCTAGGGAGGCGTTAAATGGGTACCATGTCATACGGCAATCTTAGAGAGAATCTGGCCGAGGTCTGGGATAGCGTCGAAGAATCCCAGGAGGCTGTGATTGTGGAGCGCCAAGGTCACCAGACGATGGCAATTCTTCCCGCCGAGGAGCTGGACGGTCTTCGTGAAACCGCTCACCTGCTACGATCACCGAGGAACGCAGTCAGACTTTTTACGGCGCTTCAGCGCGCGCTCGGCACCGGGGTCGTGCGTCCGGCACGAAAGGATTGGAGACTCGATGAGCTCGTCGCTGGCATCACCTCTTCGAATACTCACGGCGAGATAGTCTGGGGCCGAGCCGGGCGTGAGGTGTGGTGAAATCTCGCCGTCGCGTCTATCGCCTTACCAGAGCCTGAACGGTCTTCATCGTTATGAACAATCGTCCAGGAGAAGCCGGAAGCTCTTTGAAGCCATAGCGCTCATAGAACCGTGACGCCTCGGCGTCAATTGCGCGGACGATCACGAAAGCGGACGCCACCACGCTCGTCGCCAGATACGATCGCTCGAGAGCATTGAGCAGCAAAGCCTCTCCCCAACCCTTTCCACGGTACCCGCTGTCGACCGCCAGCCGTCCAAGCAGGGTGGCAGGAATTCCCTCGGCGTAGCGGGGATACCGCTTCATCAAACTCGGAGGGAGTTGGCCGAGGTCGAGCCGTGCGCTCGAAAGAGTATGGTAGCCCGCGATTCGGGCGGCATCATCGACCAGCAGCACAGAAGTGGTCGAAATCTTTTTCCTGCCGTGCTGAGATGCGAGGATCCGTAGGTATCCGTCCAATTCGGGGACGCCGCATGAAAAAGCCGCGCGGTCGTGTTGCGGACCGAGCGGCTCGAAACGCGGAAACTCAGTGCGCGGTGCGGTCAACTAACCGAACTTCTCCTTATAGATCCTGTAGCCGCGGTGTAACGCCTTGTTCGGGCGGGGCGGGTTGGACAGCGCGTCGATCAAGGCTACTCGATCCTTTTCGGCGAGCCTGAACAGATTGTCGTCATGGAGAATCATATTCGCGCGCTCCTCGGCCGCGCGCAGAACGAACTGAGTGACGGTCTCGCCGAAGAGATCGGCAGCATCCGACAAGAGTCGCTTCTGCCGGGAGGTGATCCTGGCTTCCAGTCGTTCGGTTTTCGCGCGCTGCGGCATCCTGCACCCCATAAAGGCATTGGCTCAATGTACGGCAAATGGCCGTACAGATCAATGGCGTGTTCACGTACTCCGGGAAGGTTGGGGCCGCCGAATGGCTTCCGCACAACCGGTTTGACTTAGTGGTGGGTATCAAGTGCAGCCGAAGACGGTCCGTCTTGACCATTTCGCTCCATCCAGCGCGAATGGCGGCCGAGCCTTTCATCGGCGGTGCGTTGGACGGCATCACCACCGCGTCCGGTTTATGAAGCGCAACGAGGCTGTCGACGTCTCGCGCGGCCACGTATCGCTGGCGGGCGTCGGAAGCCGCGCGTACGGTCCGTTCGTCCCTGGTCTGACTTGATGCCGTCTGCGCAAGAGTCGCAATCGCGATCGCAATCAGTGGAATCAACGCCCGGATGCGCATCAGACGGTCAAGGCGGACCAGTGGCGGCATCGAGGGCGCTCTCCAACAATTGAATCCTTTGCCAGATCCTCCCCGAAAGCGCACTGGTGAGCGCCTCGATCTCGTTCACTTCGCTCAGCACTTCTTGATCCTTGAACCGCTGCACCAACAACGCCGACAACTTCCCCGTCAGCGAAAGCAGGTCAGTGCAGTAGTCGAGATACCGCCCGAGCGACGACGGGCTCATCGCCCCCTTCGGACTCTCGGTAATCTCCGGCTCCGGCAATCTCCTTCCCGCCGGATCCTTTGCCAACTGATGCATGTCGACGACGTGGGCGAGACTTCGCAGCTCGTGCAGAACTCCGTGCGCCCGCCTCCGCTTCAGGTTGGTCTCGAGACGCAGCAGGAACAACACCGCAACACCAGACACCGCCGCAATGTTGAACACCGCCGCGATCGATTGGATGTCCGAGAACTTGTGCGCTCCCTCGGGCAGCTCAACGCGAGGACCGGCCAGGTATAACACCAGGAACATTCCCGCGATCAGTAGTCCCGCGAAGATTCGTATCGGCCAGTTCGTCTTGCTCAGATACTCCGCGCACTCGGCCACCTCGCCCGCGACTGCGATCAATTCGTCCGCCACCCTCCCTAAACCAGAATCCGGAAACTGATTCTCGATCCGATCCCTCAACGCCGTGAGAGATTCGACGATCTTCGATTCGTCGAGCTTCCGGAATTCCGAAGTGGTCACGGCCTGGTGGACATCGCCGGATGCACCCGATCGTCGCGCATAGTAGTGGTGAACATAACCTTCGGACCGCAGGCGCCTACTTCGGCGCCCCGGCGCGATTGCTCAACACGCAGCTCACGGATTCCTTGGCGCCCGCCGTCTCCATAGTAATCCCGGCAGTCGACGGGTCCCCCACCTGCGCCCAGCTCGTGTATTTCTTGGCTTGAGGCGAGACCGAGTAAATCAGCCCGGGCTTGGTGACTTCTGTGGTAACCCAAGTCCCAACGACCGCCTCACCGCTGGGTGCGATAATATCCGCCGACACGAAGTAGGCGGGAAACTTCACGCCACTGGAGTCGATCATTTGATCCGACTTGACCGCCCAGGCATTCGCCATCCTGAAATCCTTTCTGATCAATCCCCCTGTGAGATCTGGCATCAGATCAGCGGAGAACTGGAGGCACGCTTTCGGTGCAGACGTGCGTCCGCATGCTGCGCCGAAGATCATCACGAGCGCGACGAAGGAAATGCGACCACCGAGTGCGGCCGTTCGACTGACTGTTGAAAGCCTATCTACTATAGAAGGGGTTGCCATGTTGCCTGGTCTCCGTGAGGCTGTGAAAGCCGATTGGTTAAGTAAGAAACTAGCAC
>DATBZT010000159.1:0-3187 GCA_036513055.1 Gemmatimonadaceae bacterium
TGCTTTCGATACATGCCGAGGCCGCCGTCGGCCATCTGGATTCGCATTCCAGCCAGCAGAGCGCGCAACACGAGATCACCATCCTGATTAGCCGCCAGTGACTCGTCCCAGCCGCCAATCTGCTCGAGCGTACTACGTCGCCACATCAGGGCGCACGGAGGGATGTACCACCCGCTCAGCCATGCGAAAAGAAAATCTCCGCTCGGAGGATCTTTCGGAAAGCCTGAATCCACAGGTATCCAGCGATCTCCTGACGGCACGAGGAAATTCCACCTGGAGGCGGCGAGACCCGCGTTCGACGACTCCAACGCACTCACCAGTGCCGCGACTGTGTCAGGTGCGATGCAATCGTCCGCATCCAGGAACATGAGAAAGCGGCCGGAGGCCAGCGCCGTGCCGCGGTTGCGCGAGTAACACGCGCCGCGGTTGTGTGTGTTGCGTTCGGCGAGCAGTGCGTTTCCGAACTCGCGAACGACGTTCCAGCTCTCATCGGTGGACGCATCATCCACGACGATGAGCTCGACGGGCTGCGGGCTCTGCCGAAGCACCGACTCGATCGCCTCGCGAACATATCTCCCGGCATTGTAGCAGGGAATGACGATCGAGACTATCGGACGCCGCTGCGAATCCGAAGGCGACAACGCTCGCTCCACGTTTATGCTTCGAGCCGGGGCTCTACTTCAGCCCGGTTGCAGATCCGGTCGCAAACGTGCGAATGGCTTCCGCCACCTCCACTGGCGCCTCGTCGCTCATCTCCGGGAAGATCGGGATCGACAAAATCTCGTTTTGGTGGCGGTACGCGACTGGAAAGTCGCCCGCTGTGTGGCCCATGTGCGCGTATGCGGGATAAAACGGAAGTGCCTTCGGGTAGTTGATCACCGTCGGAATGCCGCATCCCTGCAGGTGGGCACGCAGCTCGTCGCGCCGGTCGCTGCGGATGACATAGAGATGGAAGACATGTTCGGAACCGGGCCGGCGGGCCGGCGTGCGAATACCGGGAACGTCGGCGAGCAGGTCGTCGTAGCGCCGGGCAATGCGCTGGCGCGCAACAGTCCAGCGGTCGATATGCCGCAGCTTGACGTTGAGGATCGCTGCCTGGAGACCATCCAGTCGGCTGTTGATTCCTTCCATAACGTGCTCGCCTTTGCCACCGTGCCGCGCGAACAGCGCGGAAAACTCGGCAACGTCGCGCCGGTTCGTTACGAGACATCCGGCATCGCCCATCGCTCCGAGATTCTTACCGGGATAGAACGAGAACGTGCCGACATCACCCATCGTGCCAACGAGACGGCCCTTGTACGTCGAGAAGTGGGCCTGGGCGCAGTCCTCGATCACCCACAGTCCATGGTAAGCGGCAATCTCCAGGATCGGGTCCATGTCGGCTGGCTGACCATACAGGTGGACCGCGATGATCCCCCGCGTGCGAGGCGTAATGCGACGCTCGATCTCACGGGGATCGAGACAATAGTAGTCTTCCTCGGTATCGCAGAATACGACACGGCCACCCGCCTGAGTGACTGTCTCGCCGGTGGCAATCCACGTATGCGCGGTGGTGATGACTTCATCGCCCTGCCCTACGCCCAGAGCCCGCAGCGCAATGTAGATCGCGTCCGTGCCATCTCCGCACGAGACGCAGTGACGAACGCCGAGGCGCTCGGCGTAACGCCGCTCGAACTCGTCGACGTGCCGGCCGCGTATGAACGACGATTCCCGGATGACCTCCGCGATCGCGCCGTCGATCTCCTCGCGGATGGTCTGATACTGGGCGTAGAGATCGACGAACTCCATGGGCATTACCTGGCCTCTGAGGAGACTGGAAGAGCACGGAGCAGGCGCGCCGGGTTTCCGGCGTAGATCCCTGGACGAACGATGTCCTTCGTCACCACCGAGCCGGCCCCAATGACGGCGTGATCGCAGATCCGCACCGGAAGAATAGTCGCATTCGTACCGATGGACACGTGGTTGCCGATAACTGTCGGCATCCACTTCGTGGAGTCGCCGCCGGCCGGAGCACCGGTGGAGAACATATCGTTGATGAACATCACTCCATGCGAAATGAAGCAATGGTCTCCAATGCTCACAAGCTCACATATGAAGGCGTGCGACTGAATGCGGCAATGCGAGCCGATCGTGACGCCCTTCTGGATCTCCACAAACGGCCCGATGAAAGAATGGTCGCCGATGGCGCACTCGTAGAGATTAACCGGCTCGATGACCGTGACGTCGTCGCCAAACCGGACGTCGCGGATGGCGACCGTCTTAATGCGAGGCTGCACGGCGCGCGGCTGCGTAGATCCGGTCTATGATCTCGACGGTTTTGAGGCCCTCGTATCCGCTGGTTGCGATCACGCCTCTCCCTGTGAGGACGTCGACAACGTTGGCGTAAACCAGGTGGTGATTCGACATCGAGCCCTGGTAATGTCCATAGCTGTTGGCCGGACTGCCAGGCGGGAGGTCAGCGATACGATAGTCCTGGATGTCCTGATACTCCAGCTCGTTGAGGTATTGGCCGCCAATCTTGACGGTGCCCCGCTCGCCAAAGATGGTGAGTGAGCCTTCCATGTTCTGGCTGAACGAGTTGATCGTGAAGTTGATGGTGCCGAGCGCCCCATTGTCAAAACGCAGCGCAACCACGCCGGTGTCCTCGAACTCTATTATTCCCCGGTGGGCGTAATTGTCGACAATGGCAAATGCCTCCTTCACGTCGCCGATCATCCAGTACAGGAGGTCGATGAAGTGGCTGAACTGGGTGTAGAGAGAGCCGCCGTCCAGCTCGAGCGTGCCCTTCCATGTGTCGCGATAGTAGTCGGCGTTCCGATTCCAGAAGCAGTTGAGTTGCACGCTGTACACCTGTCCAAGCCGGCCCTCGTCGAGCAGCTTCTTCACCGCCACTACCGGCGGGTTGAAGCGGTTCTGCTTGACGATGAAGAGGCATCGGTTCGCGCGTTCGGCGGCCTGGATCATGGCGCTGCAATCGCTGACGGTTATCGCCATCGGCTTCTCGCACAGCACGTGGCAGCCTGCCTCGAGGGCGGCAATCGTGTGCCGGGCATGGAGACCGTTCGGACTGCAGACGGCCACAACGTCGAGGTTCCGCTCGGCTTCGAGCATTTCTTCGATGCTCGGATAGGCGCAGGCCTCGTGCTCAGCCGCCAGCTTCACGGCCCGATCGAACGCCACATCGCAG
>DATBZT010000160.1:0-10962 GCA_036513055.1 Gemmatimonadaceae bacterium
CGGCTGACCGGGAGACGCTCCCGACGCGTCGTGGGCCCATTGCCGTCACCGTCCCGTCAGCCGGCGATTGAATGGTTCATCGGCCGAAGCTCCCGACCGTCGCCTTGAGCATCGGCAGCTCACGCACGCGCGCGACTGGAGCCGCCCCCGGACGGACCATATCCGCCACCCGTACCACGGTCGCCTTGAAGTCGTAATCGTCAACCACCGATTGGACTGCCACGTCCAGGAATGTGCCCGGTGCATGGGGCTCGTCAACGTAGGTCACGCCGTCGATGTCGTCGGCCTGCCACGGAAGCCGCGCCTGCGATCCGGCGGGCGTGGAACGGTCGACAATGGCACGAGCCACCGTACCGATGCGTGATTCGTATCGCTCAGCGGTAATCGAGCGCTGCAGCTCGGTGAGGCGCTCGAGACGCTCTCGCTTGATGGCGTCCGGCACGTCGTCGGTCAACTCGGCCGCGCGTGTACCTTCCTGCGGCGAATAGGTGAACGCTCCCACGCGCTCGAACTGCACCTCTTCGAGAAACTCGAGCAGCTCGTTGAACTGACTCTCGGTTTCCCCCGGGAATCCGACGATGCACGTCGTGCGGATTGCCACGCCCGGAACGGCATCCCGAAAGCGCGCAACCTTCTCGCGGATGGTCCGCTTTCTCTCCGGCCGCCGCATGCGCGCCAGAACTTCGTCAGCGGCGTGCTGCATCGGCATGTCCAGATACGGGAGGATCCTGCTTTCCCGCGCCAGCACGTCAAGCAGTCTCGGCGTGATACCCGCGGAATACAGGTAAAGCATTCTGAGCCAGGGCACGGAGGTTTCCGCGACGAGCGACTCGAGCAGCTCGGGGAGTCGCACTCCGTCGCGCTGGTCGCGGCCGTAGTGGGCAAGATCCTGGGCGACGAGATTGATCTCCCGCGCTCCCTGAAGCTCGAGGAGCTGAGCCTCGCGCACCACCTCGTCGCGGGCGAACGAGCGGTGTCGCCCACGCATCAGGGGAATCGCGCAGAATGCGCAACCGTGATCGCATCCTTCGCTGATCTTCAGGTAGCGCACATGCGGAAGATCGCCGGTGTATTGCCGCACACCCGGATGCATGGCAACAGGGTCGGCCATTCCGATTCCCCGCTCCCCCAGTCGTTGTGCGAGAGTACCGCTTTCTGACGCTCCGAGAAAGAGATCGACTTCGGGAAGCGCGTCGATCAGCTCCGCCTTGTGCCGCTCCACCATGCACCCGATGGCGACGACCGCCTGGCAGACACCTTCGGACTTATAGCGGCCGGCATCCACGAGCGCATCGATTGATTCTTTCTTCGCCGCATCGATGAACCCGCAGGTATTGACGATGATCACCTCGGCGTCGGCCAGGTCGGCGGTGTATTCCCCGCCGTAGCCGGCGAGCTCGCCCAGATACCGCTCGCTGTCGACTGTGTTCTTGTCGCAGCCGAGTGTTACGAAGCCAACCTTCACTGGTATGTCGCGCTGAGTCTGAGTGCGCAGGCCGGCCGGCGCATGGCGGCACTCATCGATAGTTGCCGAACTTGAGCTCGACGCCGAAATCCTGCGCACGGAGCACGGCCATCGCCTCCTGCAGGTCGTCCCGCGAAGGCGATGTGACGCGCACCTGGTCACCCTGAATGGCTGCCTGAGCCTTTTTCAGCCTGGCGTCCTTGATTGCGGCAGCGACTTTCTTCGCAGTGTCGCCGTCGAGGGCCATCTTGAGCTTCACCTGTTGCGTCACCTTGTCGCCACCGGCCGGCTTGATGTCGCCGATGTCGAGGTTCTTCACCGGGACGCCGCGCTTGATGAGGCGGCCCTGCAGGACATCGAGCAGCGCCTGCATTCTGAACTCGCTCTCGGCGGTGAGGTTCAGCGTGCCTTCGGCGCGGCTGAATTCTATGGTGGCGATCGACCCCTTGAAGTCGTAGCGCTGGGCGATCTCCTTCTGCGCCTGATTGACGGCGTTGTCCACTTCCTGAAGGTCGACGCCGGTAGTGACGTCGAATGAGTTTTGCTGGGCCATGCCCCAATTTAACCGCCCACCCGTCCTTGCGTTGAGTCTTTACGGCCGTGAGACAGCCTCGTCCCGGGCCGGGCATCCGTCGGGCTTTGCCACAGAAACACAGAAACACAGAAACACAGAAAAACTGCGGGGGATTTATTGGGAACTGCGCTCGTTGCCTGTCGATCGCGGCGCAGTTCTGCAGTTGCCGTTAACAAAGAAAAGAATGGATCTTTTCCTCAGGCCGGATTCTTCGCAGCGCCAATGGCTTTCTGTGTTTCTGTGGCAGGACAGGAACTAGCCGAGGAATGACTCCAATGCCCGGCGGCGCGAGTTGTGGCGCAGCTTCAGCAGCGCCTTCTCTTTGATCTGGCGCACGCGCTCACGGGTGATGCCGAGGAGAGTGCCGATGTCCTCGAGAGTCATTGGATCCTGGCCATCGAGCCCGAAGTAAAGTCGCAAAATTTTCGACTCCCGCTCCTTGAGACCCGCGAGCGATTCCTCGATCGCCTCGGAGAGAGCCTTCTCGAAGGTCTGCTCGTCCGGCGTTCGGTTGGTGTTGTCCGGGAGATAGTCGAGCAGGCGGTTGTCCTCGCCCGGTGTCATTGGCGCGTCGAGCGACAGATGGACCTGCGAGATGAGCATCGTCTTCGCGACTTCTTCCTCGGTGATGTCGAGGCCTTCGGCAATCTCGAGGTGCGTGGGCTGGCGCCCGAGCTCCTGGAGGAGCGTGCTCGCGCGCTTTCCGATGCGGTGCAGTGCGCCGGCGCGATTCAACGGCACCCGTACGATCCGCGACTGCTCGGCGAGCGCCTGAAGGATGCTCTGCCTGATCCACCAGACGGCGTACGAAATGAACTTGATTCCTTTCGTTTCGTCGAACTTGTGCGCCGCGCGGATGAGGCCGAGGTTGCCTTCGTTGATCAGGTCGGAGAGCGATACACCCTGATTCTGGTACTTCTTCGCGACGGAAACGACGAACCGCAGGTTGGAGCGGACGAGCTTGTCGAGCGCTTCCTGGTCTTTGAGGCGGATCTTCTGCGCGAGTAGGACTTCCTCCTCGCGATTGATGAGAGGGTAGACACTGATGTCGCGGAGGTATTGATCCAGCGACCCTTCATCGTACGTAGTTTTTCGATTTGCCGAAACCGCCATACCGGTTGCTGCTCCTTCCGACGACCGCTGTATTATGCCTGACATCGGCCGCAATGGCGAGCCGGTGCCGCTATTGAATCATCTCGCCGAAACGCTTCCACCGAACACGGGTCAGCCAGTCGAGCTTCACTGCCCCATCAGGGTCGTAGCTGTAATAGACCACCATTGGTTGGCCGCGCACAAGTGAGTCGGCAACGAATCCCCAGTACCGGCTGTCCAGCGAGTTGTCACGGTTGTCGCCCAACACGAAGTAGTTCTTCCCAGGGACGACCAGCGGACCCCAGTTGTTACGAGAGGGATGATAGTCCGCACTCGCCTCGAGAAGCGCAGCTCCCACCGGGGAGCGCGGTGCGGCCGGCACTGGATGATGGGCGCTGAGAAGATACGCCTGCTGCCAGTTGAATTCGTCGTCTGAAACGTCGCCACCCGGCGGTGATGTGTGTGTCGCGTACGATTCCTTGACGGACTGACCGTTCCGAATGAGGTTGCCGTCCCTCATCTGAAGAGTGTCGCCCGGCAATCCCACGATGCGCTTGACGAAATTCTTGGTTCTGTCCACCGGCCACTGGAAGACGATGATGTCGCCGTGATTGGGACTTCTCAGGGCCGGCAGCTTGACGTCGATGAACGGAACCTCGGCGCCATAGACGAGCTTGTTGACGAGAAGAAAGTCTCCGACGAGCAGTGTCCCTTCCATGCTCCCCGTCGGAATCTTGAACGCCTCGACAAAGAACGACCGGATGACGACAAACAGAAACAGCGCGACCACGACAGAGCGAAACCACTCCCAGGCGAAACGAATCTTCGACCGGGGGCGGCCGTTTGCCGTCAGCAGCGCGCTCGCTCGCCGTTCTTCAGACACCTTCATCGACTGCGTTTCTCCATCAGCTAGTCCGGGGTTCCAAGATAATTATCGATCTGGGCCCGCTGAAGAGTGCCGGAAAAGTCGGCGTATCCAACCTTGGTCTCCGAATAGAAGTCGTAGACCGCCCACCCGCCTTCGCGATGCCCGTTGCCCGTCTGCTTTACACCGCCAAAGGGCATGTGTGCCTCCGCCCCGATGGTCGGCGCATTCACATAGGTGATTCCGTTGTCCAGCTCGGAAAAAGCCCTGAACGCCACATTCACGTCCCGCGTGTAGATGGAGGACGACAGTCCGTACCTCACCCCGTTGTTCACCGCGAAGGCCTCGTCCACTGTCGAGACCCGGATCACCGAGAGGACTGGACCGAAAATCTCTTCCTGCTCGATTGTGAAGCCCGGTTCGACACCGGCGAAAATCGTCGGCTCGAAAAAGCTTCCCTTTGCGAGCCCGGCTCCTTTCGCCCGCATCCCACCGCAGATGAGGTTGGCTCCCTCTTCCACTCCAATGTCTACGTAAC
Source organism: Gemmatimonadaceae bacterium (assembly GCA_036513055.1). Taxonomy (GTDB): domain Bacteria; phylum Gemmatimonadota; class Gemmatimonadetes; order Gemmatimonadales; family Gemmatimonadaceae; genus UBA4720. The sequence goes on from DATBZT010000160.1 coordinate 4,535, forward strand.
GCTCGACTTTCTCCAGCGCCGCTTCGTTGATCAGGGGGCCGACGTCCGTGTCCTTTTTCCGGCCGTCGCCCAGGTTCAACGCCTTCACGCGATCCAGCAGCATTCCGAGGAAACGATCGTGAATGCCCCTCTGGAGGATGAGACGACTGGTGGCGGTGCAGCGTTGCCCGGTGGTTCCAAACGCGCCCCATAGCGCGCCCTCGAGAGCGAGATCCAGATCGGCATCTTCCATCACGATCTGAGCGTTCTTTCCGCCCATCTCGAGGGAAAGTCGCTTGTGCATCCGGCCGCATGTCTCGCCCACTGCTCGCCCCGTCTCGGTGGAGCCGGTGAACGAGATGAGCGGCACCTCGGGATGCTCGACGATGGCAGCCCCGACCTCTTCGCCCCTTCCATGGAGAAGCTGAATCACCTCCGGGGGCAGCCCCGCCTCGAGGAGAATCTCCACCAGCAGCGTTCCCGTGTGCGGCACATCCTCCGCGGGCTTGAATACGCACGCATTACCGCACAGGAGTGCCGGGAACATTTTCCACGTCGGAATTGCCAAGGGAAAGTTGAAAGGACAGATCAGCCCGGCAACGCCAATCGGACGCCGGAAGCTCATCGCCCACTTGTTCCGAAGCTCGCTCGGCACGGTGTGACCGAAGAGCCGGCGTCCCTCGCTCGCAGCGTAGTAGGCGGTGTCGATTCCTTCCTGCACGTCACCTCGGGTTTCTGCGAGCGGCTTACCCATCTCCCGGGTCATCGCGTCGGCAATCTCGTCCTTTCGCCGGGTGAGAATGTCGCCGACGTTCCGGAGAATGTCTCCCCGGGCAGGCGCCGGCGTGGCGCGCCATTGCGCGAACCCTCGCCTGGCACTCTCCACCGCGCGCTGAACGTCGCTTGGCCCCGAGAGCGGGAATTCCCCGATCAGGTCGGTGATGTCTGCGGGGTTGCGGTTCTCGAACCACTCCCCCGAATCGGGCGGCACCCACTCGCCGCCGATGAAATTGTTGAATTGTCTCATTCTGGTCTGACCGTTACGAGTGTTCGCGAGTTAAGGCGTAGCGTTCGATCTTCTTGTACAGGTTCGACCGCGGCATTTCAATAGCCCGTGCGGTCTCCGAGACATTCCAGTCGAATTCACGCAGCTTGCCGAGTAGAAACGCTCGCTCCGCCGCGTCCTTGAACTCCTCGAATGTACGGCATTGCGTGAGGTTGCCGAGTCCCGAGTCATCCGCAGTTCGCGCCCCGGCGAGCCGGTCCACGTCGCGGGCGGAGATCTCCGGCCCGCTGGCCAGAATCAGCAGCCGCTCGATTGTATTTCTGAGCTCGCGCACATTGCCGGGCCAGTCGAGCGACTTGAGCCGCTCGAGCGCTCCTTCGCTGATTCGCCGCGGCGATATTCCTTCGCGCGCGGAAAGCACGGCGATGAAGTAGGCGATCAGCTCGGGAATGTCCTCACGATGCTCGCGAAGGGGTGGAACGTGAATCGGCACCACGTTCAACCGGTAGTACAGGTCCTCGCGAAATCGTCCCGCAGCAATCTCTGCCTCCAGGTTCTTGTTGGTCGCTGCCATCACGCGGACGTCAACGGATATCGGTCGTGCGCCACCGATACGGGTGATCACAGCGTCCTGCAGCACCCTGAGCACCTTCGCCTGCGCGGCCAGACTCATGTCGCCTATCTCGTCGAGAAAGAGCGTCCCGTTGTTGGCCTGCTCGAACTTCCCCGCGCGGTCCGACGTCGCGCCTGTGAACGAGCCCTTCATGTGGCCGAACAGCTCGCTCTCGATGAGCTCGCCGGGTATTGCCGCGCAGTTCACCTCCACGAAGGTTTTCTGTGCGCGCGGCGAGTAGCGGTGAAGCGCCCGGGCCACCAGCTCCTTTCCCGTTCCATTCTCACCGGTAACCAGCACCCGGGCGGGAGTCGCACCAACCTTCTTGATCTTGTCGACCAATGCCCGCATAACACCCGAATCGCCGACGATTTCATACGGAGTGATGCTGAAGTCGCGCAGCCGGGAATTCTCCTCTCGAAGATCGAGATGCGCGAGCGCGTTGCGCAGCATCACCAGAATGCGGTCGGTGTCGAGCGGCTTCTCGAGAATCTCGTAGGCGCCGAGCTGCGTGGCCTCGACAGCGGTCCTTATCGTCGCGTGACCGCTGATCATCACGACTGTTGCCGCAGGGTCCATCTCACGGAGCCGCTTGAGAGCCTCGAGGCCGTCCATGCCGCCCATCTTGACGTCCATGAACACGAGGTCCGGCTTCCACTTCTGATACTCGGCGATGCCGTCGGCGGCGTTCGACACAGACCTTACGTCATAGCCCTCATACTCGAGGAGCTGGCCGAGCGCCGCCCGGATGCCCTGCTCATCGTCGACGACCAGGATGCGCCGGCTCACGGAGTGTTCTTGTAGACAGTGATGCGCCCGTTGGCGATCCGGATGTCGGCGATGTAGTCCGGCAGCGGCATCGGGAAACCGTTCTTCGCAACGCCCTCTGGAATCGCTCCGCGCCGCATCTCCGCCACCAGCGCCGGAACGAGAGGCGACGGGACCTTCAGGGCACCGAGCGTCACGTCCTCCACGAGAAACTGGCCGAGGCCGGGATGGATGACTCTCATCGTTCCCCCGAAAATCACCGAGTCGCGCTCGGAGAGCATTCCGGCCAGTGGACCCAATACCTTCTTTGCGCCAAGCTCATTCAACGCCAATGTGGACCGAACGTACAAGCGGTCGGCAATGATCGATGACGAGATATCCTGGGCCGAGGGGGGCAGCCTGCCTTTCGATACGGCGAGAAAGATGTAGGAGGCAGCCTCGCTGGCGGTGAGGTTTGCGAACACCGGACCTGAACGCTGCCCAAGTGAGGTTACGGCCCGCTGCCCTCTCAGTGCGCCTGGCTCGGACAATGCCTCCCACTTGCCGGCGACGTACGTCGAGCTGCTCGACTTCGAGTTGCGAGAGGGCTCCACCCGTGCATACCAGTACCAGATGCCGGCGATCAGGGCAATGAGGACGAGACAGCCGAGTCTTCGAAGACAGCCAAACATAGGTCAGATCCGTGCGCGGGTGGTTGGTAACGGTGTCACGGAATATCCGTGTTTGCATAGTCCGTGCAAACCCCCCTCGGTGCAGATCTACCGGTCGGGTCCTCTGAACCCTCCGCCATCTCCACCCTGTCGCTGCGGAAGTGGATCCTTTATCGACTTCGGCACCTTTGCCCACTGATCCGGCGTGAGAATCTTCTGCGCGTCGGCGACCGCTTTCTGCGCCAGCGTGCGGCCTTCCTGGATCTTGCCGCGCATCTTCATCCCGAGCTGCATCGGATCGGCATTCTTGTCAGTGTTGCCAAGAGTCTGTGCCAGCGCGCCGATCAGCGTGTCGGCTTTCGCCTGGAGTGAGTCGCCCGCCACCTTGAGCTGCGCCTGCTGGTCGGCCGTCAACGCGAGCTTCAGCGAATCGTTGAGGTCAAGAATCTCGCGGAACGTATTGGGCACGGCTCGCGCAAGGCGCTCGCGGAAATCCGCGGCTGTTGGCCGGCGTCCACCGGCACCACCGAACGCTGCGTTCATCTGCTGCCGCGCGGGATCTGTCCCCAGAGTGAGGCGTGCCGTCAACGCGAGCTGGAACGGAACCCGGAACGCATTACGCGATCCGTTGGCCGCACCGAAGTGCTCGTTCACCTGATAGATGTAACGCTGCGCCACCGGGTCGAATCCGCGGACGTATAACAGCGTCCGATCGGGGAACACAGGCTGTCCCCACCCGTGCAGGTTGTTGTTTCCGTGCAGCAGCTGGTCGATTCCGGTGAGCGTGTTCAACCCGATGAGCGAGATCGTGAGCTTCCGGTTCAATCCGAACGCCGCCGGCTTGAAGTTCGCCTGAAGGTCGAGCGACGTAGACCACGGAACGGAGCAGCTGTTGCGGCCGGCGATGGCCCCGAGCTGGCTCTGCAGACACTCCTGAGCCCGGGCCGGCGCGGACGCGAGAAGTCGCGCCATGCCATTCGCGATGGCGGTATCGGGTGCGGTTGCCGGATTGAAGATGAACGAGCGATCGTTGCGCAGGCCGTCACCATTCACGTCGCCGGATACTGTCGGCGTGAAGAATGCGCCGGAGCTGAGGCGTCCGATCGCCGTCAGCTCGAGCGCCGGGTGCAGGGGCCAGGTGAGCGTCGCAAGGAAAGAATGACGTCTCTCGAGGTCGCTCGTTCCCCACTCGCTGAGGTTTGGATTGCCGGCGGTCGTCGCGGCGCCACCACCACCGAAGCCGCCGCCACCGCCTCCGCCAAAGCTGCTCAGGCCCTGCGATTGATCGCGCGATCGAGTGAACGTGTATGACGTGTTGAACGAGATCGCGCGCGTGGTGATTCCATTGAGACTCGCCGTGATCTGCTTGGTGTCGGAATGAAGATTCGAGTTCAGTTCGCTCACGACTCCAAAGCTCGGTTGGATGCGCGAGCCGCTCAGCGCAACGACGCCGGTTGTCGGCACGATCGAGTTCGCCGGCGTGTAGACAGGCCGGCCGCCTTCGCCCGCGAGAGTGAATTTCGGAACCGTATTCAAGTTGAGGTCGATGGCGCTCGTCTGCGCCACTCCCCGCGAGTACGCCGCATCCACTGACACGGTGTATCTCTCGGCAATGCGACGATTGATTCCAAACGACCCGCGCCACGCACGTGGTGCGCCGAAATCTGGGGCGAGCAGGGTGACGTTTCGCCTCTGGTTCCCGAACAGCTGGCTCGGCCCGTTGCAGCTCGACGGCACCAAAGCCGGGTTTTCAATGAAGGCTGGCCAATCCGGAGCGGGCACTGACGGGCCTACGCAGATGAGCTGAGACTGACCGTTGCTCAGACCATTGGCGTCAGCCGCCGATGCAAAGATCTGAGAGGGCGCTTTCCCCCGGAACTCGCCGAGTCCGCCACGAATGCTTCCAAGCGGCTGGCGCTCCGAGGCACCACCATAGGAGTACGAGAAGCCCAGGCGCGGACTCAGGTGCGTCTCAGAAGGAAACTGGTCCGTTCGGCGGTTGAAGAGCGAGTCCACGACCGGATTGAATGGAGGTGCGTCCGGATACTTCGACCCCTCGAGCCGCAATCCATATGTGAGCTGAAGGCGCGGTGTGCGGCGCCACGAGTCGCCGAGGTACAAGGCAGCGTTCACGCTTCTCGCTTCACGCTTGTTGGTGGACAGCGTCCGGGTGAACGATGCGGCGGTCCCGTTCTCGAAGTCTGCCAGAGAGTTGAACGTGTACGTGCCGAGCACGTTGGAGAACGATCCGGTAGATGATGTTTGCTCGTTCAGGAGTCCGCCCAGCTTGACTCGATGCGCCCCGCCGGTCGATACCCTCGACAGCTCATCGCTGGTCTCAATGAGGCGCGTGTGCGATTCCTGGGGCAGTGACGGATTAACGCCGAACTGCAGGGTCGATACGGCACTGGTGCCGTCGTCCAGGGTCGAAGCGACCACCACCCGTCCGCTCGGCACCATGAGATAGGGATCGGTGTTGCGCGTGTCCGTGGAGGTGTACGCGCGAAGCTCGTTGATCAATCCGTTTTCCCAATGGGAGGTCAGAGTTATCATCCCGCCGCCGCCCGATGTCTTTCCATCCCCACCGCTATGGGGAACGGAGAACGGTGAGATCCGGCTGGCATCCTGTGTCGATCCGCGCCAGTCGCCGCGCAGCATCAGCGAGTGCGCTTCGCCGAGACTGTAGTCCATCCGCACAATAGCGGAGCCGTTGTTGTTGAGCCGCTGGTCGGGAATGAGCGGCGAGGTTGGCTGGAGCCCGTACTTGTTGAGAATTCCGAGAAAGCGCTGCACCGAATCGCCATTTGCGCCGATTCTCTGGAGCGCCAACGGGTCTGCGGCAAGCAGAGACTGAAGCGGATCTTCGCGACGGCTGAACGATGCGGCGCCGAAGATGAACAGTTTGTCCTTTACGATCGGGCCGCCAATACCGAGGTTGACCTGGTTCTGAGTGTACTTCTGCGTGAAGGTGTTCTCTTCCTCCTGCGCAAATTCGAGAGACGGGTCGCGGAGCGAGTAGCCAACTGCGCCAGCGAAGAGATTGGTGCCGCCGCGGGTCGTCGTCGCAACCTGTCCGCCGGTGAACTGCCCGCGCGCTACATCATAGGTATTGGTGATGACGCGAGTGCCGCGAACGGCCTCCGTTGGCACGCTGCCCGAGCCGAAGCTCAGCCCGTCGAGCGTGAGATTGTTCTGGCTGGGGGGCTGCCCGGCAACGGAGAACGAGGCCGCTGTGGAGTCGGTTCCGACAATTCCAACCACGCCGGGGGCAAGAGTCGCAAGAGTGTTGAGGTCACCGGCATCGATCGGCAGGCGGTTGACGAGCCCTGATGGCAAGCCCCGCTCGGTCGAGCCGGCCTCAGGCCGATCTGTTGGCTGCCGCGGACGCGGCCGCGCTCTGACTTCCACGGCA
>DATBZT010000161.1:0-6998 GCA_036513055.1 Gemmatimonadaceae bacterium
TGCTCGATGTAGTGCTCGAGCACTTCCTTGAGCGGCATGACCTTCGGTACCAGCCGCCCGGTGTGCGGGTCGGGCACGAGCGCCAGCATGATCACGCCGAACGTGGACTGCATCGTCGTATGCTTGTACAGCCCGTTGAGCACCACGCGGGGGATTGCGTCGCGCTTGAGCTCGATGACGATCCGCATCCCGTCCTTGTCGGACTCGTCACGCAGATCGGAAATGCCTTCGATCTTCTTGTCCCGCACCAGCTCGGAAATGTCGAGCACGAGCTTCGCCTTGTTCACCTGATACGGAAGCTCGTTGATGACGATCTGCGACTTGTTCGACGACTCTTTCTCCTCGATCACAGCGCGGGCGCGCATCACGATTCTGCCGCGGCCTGTCTGCTGATAATCCTTGATGCCCGCTCGGCCGTAGATATATCCGCCGGTGGGGAAATCGGGGCCCTTGATGATCTTTCGCAGCTCGGAGACTTCGATGTCCGGCTTGTCGATGATCGCGATGGTGGCCTTGATGACTTCGGTGATGTTGTGGGGCGGAATGTTGGTCGCCATGCCGACGGCAATTCCCGACGAGCCGTTGATCAGGAGATTGGGAACGGCCGACGGAAGAACAGTCGGCTCCTGGAGGCGGTCGTCGAAGTTGGGCGCGAAATCGACAGTGTTCTTGTCGATGTCGGCCAGCATCTCCGTCGCGATGCGGGTGAGCCTGGCTTCGGTGTACCGGTATGCCGCGGCCGAATCGCCATCAACGCTCCCGAAGTTTCCCTGACCGTCCACCAGCGGGTAGCGCAGGGAGAAATCCTGCACCATGCGCACGATGGCGTCGTACACCGACTGGTCGCCGTGCGGGTGGTATTTGCCGAGCACGTCGCCGACGACCGTTGCGGATTTCTTGTAGGGGCGGCCGGGAACGAGTCCGAGCTCGTTCATGGAGTAGAGCACCCGGCGATGCACCGGCTTGAGACCGTCGCGCACGTCCGGAAGGGCGCGCGAGACGATGACGCTCATCGAGTAATTGAGGAACGATTCCCTGACTTCGTCGTGGATGAGCCGGGGAAGAATTCGCTCTCGGTTGTTGGGAGCGGTCATGGATTATTTGATGACTTTTTGTGCAGGCGGAAGCGAAGTCTTGCAGCCCGCTGGCAAGTGCTGAAATATAGGCCAAAAAGAGCCCGAAATCAACGCGAAAAGCATGTCATAAGCGCTTTTCGGACAAGGACTTACAAAGTGCCCGCGGTCGTCTCTGGGGACCCTCGCTCTGGACGGTCTCCTCGCCACGCTGACTGGCGCCGCGTAAGCTCGGACAGGGTGGCGATCTTAAGCGCTGGCGGCAAGAATTTCCCAGAACAGTTGGGCGATCGATAACTTACCCGCCATGCCTTCCAAATACCGCGCCAGCCGTCTCACCTCCGGCAACAGAATCTTTCCCGCCAGCATCACTGTGGACGGCAATCAGATCAGATACAGAAAGTCGAGATGGTTCGGGTCAACCGAAGAGACCATCAACTGCCAGCACGTCTCATCATGCCGGGTGACTCACGGAATGATATGGTCGGACCTGACACTCGAAACTTCCGGCGGGTCACAGCCAATCAAGATCCACGGCCTCTCAAAACGTGCGGCGGAAGCGATCGAGGACGCCGTCCGCAACGCGCAGGGAGCTGCCGCCCCCCCAAACGATTAGTGAGCCGGACCCTTGTAGTTCGCCGCCTCGGCTTCGTCGTCTAAATCGAGCTGGGCGTCGGCCTTGTCGATCGCCTCCTTCTCCGCCCGGTAGCGCGCATACCACTCGCGCGTGACTTCGCCCGCCAGGTCGCGATTTCCCAATCCGAACGCGAGGGCCAGCGCCAGAGCCACCGCACCAAACAGGATCGCGAACGCCGTCGTCACGATCTCGCTGGCGACGCCCAGCTCCTGGAGCGCCATGAATATCGCCAGCAGGATCACGCCGCCCTTGCCGACGCGAGCCAGCGTCGGGCCGCCGTGCAGCCCGCCCGCAGACGCCATGATCAACCCGCCGACAAATCCGCCGAGCACGATGCCAACGATGATGATCACGATCGCGGCAATGACACTCGGGATGTAGCTCACCAGCTCGGAGAAAACGTTCGCGAGTGACTGGAGACCGAGTGCGTAAGCGGCCACCAGCATCACCGTGAACATCACGAACCAGAAGACCAGGCTCGCCGCGATGCGAGTCGGATTCACATGGGAGCCGGCCCGCTCCACCACCTCCATCACCCCACCGCGCTCGAGGAGGCGGTTGAAGCGGATTTTGCGAAGGAATTTGTCGGTCCCTTTCTCGAACAGACGGGCGAGCAGATAACCGGCAAAGAGAATGAACAGCGCCCCGACGAGCGCCGGCACGTAACGGTAAAGTTGGTCGAAGCTTTCCTGCAGGCGGTCGGAAAAACTGACGGCGGTTGTAGTATCGCCCACGGATGACTCTCTAATGAATGCGGTGAAAACTGCTCCTAACAATAGTATCGGCGAGCAGAGTTCGCTCGCTAATTCCGCGTACCCCGCCGTACGTCGAAAATGGCGCTCCTGTGACACCGCGGACATATGAGCCACTCCCGCCGGCGGGCGTAGCCAAGCCCGAATGAGCCGCCGCCAATGGGCCGCTGCGTCATTGCCACATGGCAGCGCGGGCAGTCCGAGGAGGCGCTCGCAACGTACGCTTCCTTGATGCGCGCCAGCTCGTCAGGGGTGTACTGCGCGCTCTCGGTCAACTGACGCGCACCACTATCTTGCCGAACTGGTCCCCGCTGGCGAGCCGAGCGAAGGCATCCCTGCCTTTTTCCAGGTCAAAGACCGAGTCGATCACGGGCAGCAGCCGGAGCTCCGACAACTCGGCGGTCACAGCCTCGAATTCGGAGTCATTTCCCATCGTCGAGCCCATGATCGTCCACTGATTCCAGAAGAGCCGTCGCGCATCGGTCTCGACCATCGGCCCCGACGTTGCACCGCAGGTCACGAGTCGGCCGGCGCGCCCCAGCGCGCCAAGCGACTGCTTCCAGGTGGCGGTGCCGACGTTGTCGAGCACCACCGACACACCGCGTTTGCCCGTCCTGGCCCTGATCTCTTTCGCGACGTCGGCCGTCCTGTAATTCAGCGTCTCGTCAGCTCCGGCCTCACGAGCGCGCGCAAGCTTCTCGTCGCTGCTTGACGTGACCCACGCGCGTGCTCCGATCTGCTTTACGATCCTGAGCGACGCCAGAGCGACGCCGCCGCCAATACCCCAGATCAGCACATCGTCCTTCGGAGTCACCCTCGCGCGCGTCACGATCATTCGCCACGCGGTGATTGTCGCCAGCGTGAACGCGGCGGCAGTTTCCCTGGGTATTGTCGCCGGTATCCGCCGCACATTCGCAGCCGGCACGACGACATACTCCGCGAGCGTCCCCGGGTGGTGCTCGCCTAATAGCCCGAAGTGAACGCAGAGCGACTGCTCGCCTGCCCGGCAGTACTCGCAGGTTCCGTCGCTGATTCCCGGATTGATGACGACGGTATCACCAATGCTTGCCTCAGGAGTGGCCCCTTCAGCGACGGCATCGAGTACGCCCGTTGCGTCAGCGCCCAGTACCCATGGCGGCCGAAGCGTGGTGCCAGGCAGACCCTCGACCATGAACAGGTCGAGGTGGTTGAGCGCCGCGGCGGTCACGCGCACGCGCACCTGTCCGGCGGCAACGCTGGGGATTGGCAGATCCGTGCGGTACTCGATCTGGTCGAGTCCGCCGTGCGCGGAGATGGTCAGTGCTCGCAACGAAAACCTCGAGCGTTATATTCAGAACCGCACCGCCTGCGTGCGCGATGCCGCCGGAAGATACCGGATTCGCTCTCATTCCGCTCTCACCTGAATGCTATCCATAAAGGTCCCTCCGCTGGGTGAATCGATCGTCGAAGCGACGGTGTCGCGCTGGCTGAAGAAGGACGGAGAAGCCGTCGCGAGCGGCGACACACTGGTCGAGCTGGAGACCGACAAGATCACTGTCGAGGTTCCGGCGCCACGAGCCGGTGTCCTCGCCAAACGGTCGGTATCGGAAGGTGACGTCGTGAAAGTCGGCGACATGCTGGGTGAGCTGGACGAGACGGCAGCTGGTGCGACCGCAGCCGCAGCGACTGGCGCACCAGCCGCGATGCCCCCAGCCCCTGTAGTCCGCCCAGCCGCGTCTCCGCCTCCCGCGAAAACCGCCGCGCCTCCGGCGGCCGCTTCGGCCGACACATCCGGCGACGGCAACATCAAGTCGTCACCCGCCGCTCGGCGCGCCGCAACCGCGGCGGGCATCGATGTCGCGACTGTGGCTGGAACGGGACGCGGCGGTGTCGTGAGCAAGCCCGATGTGCTCGAGCGCGTAGCGACAGCCGCCCGGACATCCGCGCCGGCAACGTCAGCGCCTGCGACGCCGGCTCCGACAACAGCTCCGGCCTCTGCGCCGGCGCCTTCCGCACCCGCGGCGCCCTTCATATCCGGCGCGCCCGCGGTTGCCGGCGAGCGCGAGACCCGCGAAAAGATGTCGACGCGGCGGAAGCGAATCGCCGAGAATCTGCTCCAGTCGCAGCACGCGACAGCACACCTCACGACGTTCAACGAAGTCGACATGACCGCCGTGAACGCTCTCCGCGACCGTATGCGCGAGCGCGTCGAGAAGGAGCACGGCGTGAAACTCACCTTCATGCCGTTCTTCGTGAAGGCCGCGTGCATGGCGCTCGAGACGCACCCGGTGGTCAACGCGCAGATCGACGGCGATACAATCGTCTACAAGCATTACGTCAACATGGGCATTGCCGTCGCGTCCGAGGCGGGCCTTGTAGTCCCGAATATCAAGGACGCTCACACCAAAGGGACCATCGAGATCTCCCGCGATATCTCGGCAATCGCCCAACGCGCGCGCGACGGGAAGCTGACGATGGACGATCTCACCGGCGGCACGTTCACTATCACCAATGGCGGAGTGTTCGGCTCGCTCATCTCCACTCCGATCATCAACTATCCCCAGGTCGGGATACTCGGCCTCCACAAAACCCAGGATCGGCCGGTTGCAATTGACGGGAAGGTCGAGATCCGTCCAATGATGTACATCGCGCTCTCGTACGATCATCGTATCGTGGATGGACAGCAGGCGGTGCTGTTCCTCGTTCGGATGAAGGAGCTGATCGAGGATCCCGCCACCATGCTCATTTCCTGATCGGCCGCCATGGCTGATCCAGTAACGGCCGACGTCGTAATCATCGGCGGTGGCCCGGGGGGCTACGTCGCCGCCATCCGCGCGGCGCAGCTTGGACTCTCGACTGTCTGCGTTGACATGGGCGAGACGCTTGGCGGTGTGTGCGTCAACGTCGGATGCATTCCCTCCAAGGCGCTGCTGACATCCACTGAACACTACGAGTTCGCGCAATTGCACGCCGCCGCGCACGGCGTGAAGCTGGAAGGCATTTCGGTGGACCTTCCCACGATGCACAAGCGGAAGGACGAGGTCGTCGCCAAGAACACAAAGGGGATCGAGTTCCTCTTTCGACTGAACAAGATCACCTGGGCCAGGGGGCGCGGCACTCTTCGCCCGGGAAATGTGGTCGACGTCACGGCCGCCGATGGCGCCGTGACTTCCTACGCTGCCAAAAACGTCATCATCGCGACGGGCTCGGTTTCAATCGAGCTGTCATTTCTCAAGTTCGACGAGGAGCGGATTCTCTCCAACATCGGGGCCCTCAAAATTCCCGAGGTGCCGAAGCATCTGATGGTCATCGGCGGCGGAGTCATCGGGCTCGAGCTCGGTTCCGTCTGGCGCCGGCTTGGCGCAAAGGTGACCGTTGTCGAGCTTCTTCCGACGATACTTCCCGGTAACGATGCGGAGATCATCAAGGAAGCCGACAAGGTCTTTCGCAAACAGGGCATGGACATCCGTACAGGGACGAAGGTCACGGGCGGAAGACGTGAGGGCGATCATGTTGTCGTAGCTCTGGAGAAAGACGGCCAGAGAGACACGTTCAATCCGGACTATGTGCTGGTTTCAATCGGCAGAAAGCCCTCCCTCAACGGCATCGATGCGGCGGCGCTCGGTCTCGATCTTGGAAAGCACGGAGAGATTGCCGTGGACGAGAAGATGCGAACGAATCTTCCAAACGTGTACGCAATTGGCGATGCGGTTGGCGGAAAACTGCTGGCGCACAAGGCCGAGGAGGAGGGAGTCGTCGCGGCGGAGGTGATTGCGGGACACGACGTGCACATGGATCACAGGTCCATGCCGTCCGTGGTGTACACCTGGCCGGAGATCGCGACGGTCGGACTCGCCGAGCATGAGGTGAGGGAATCGGGCCGTGAGTATCGCGTGGGAAAATTCCCTTTCTCGGCTAACGCCCGCGCCCGCTCCCTGGGGGAATCAACCGGCTTCGTGAAATTCATTGCCGATTCCAAAACCGACGAGCTGATCGGCTGCCACATGATCGGCCCCAATGTGTCGGAGCTGATTGCGGAAGTCGTCCTGGCATTCGAGTATCGCGGATCGTCGGAGGACATCGGCATCACCGTGCACGCGCACCCGACGCTGTCCGAAGCCGTGAAGGAAGCGGCGTTGGGCGTGACCGGCCGTTCCATACACATATAGTTGTGGCGGGCGGTGCTGATAATCGCCCGTTGAGCGTCAATTCCGGCTGCATTGTGCGCGCGGCGAGAGAGCGCGATCTCGGCGCCGCGCTCGCTTTGGTGGCAGCGAAGCGCCCGGAGAATCGAGCGCTGGATCGAATTCCGGAAATTCTCGAGGATGCCCTTGGGAGAGCATCGAGCGAGTACCGTGTCTGCGTGGCCGAGCGTGATGGTGAATTCGCCGGTGTTGGCGTTTACGGTTTGATTGCCGGGACCGTGGGGACAGCAGCGTTGTACACAGTGATTGCGAGTGGCACGAAGCAGGCTGGCACCGGCCTAGCCATTCTGGAGAGGATTCTTGGAGAGCTTCGCTCGAGTGGGGCCCGGCTAGTGGTGGCCGAGTTTCCGGG
>DATBZT010000162.1:0-3581 GCA_036513055.1 Gemmatimonadaceae bacterium
TACAGCGTCGAGAAGCTGCCGTGGAAGAACAGCAACGACCGCAACGCGATGTGGATCGGCAATACGGTCTACTTTCTGTCCGACCGGAATGGCACGACGAATCTGTTCTCCTACGACGTGGGCACGAAGGCGGTCAAACAGCTCACACATCACGACGAGTTCGACATCATGAACGCGTCGGCCGGCGCCGATGCCATTGCCTACGAGCAAGCGGGATACGTCCACCTATTCGATGTGAAGACCGGGCAGAGCCGACAGCTCGCCATTGACGTCGTCGGTGATTTCCCGTGGGCTCGCCCGCAATTCAAGCATGTGGCCGCGATGATTCGCGACGCCGCGCTGTCGCCAACGGGTGTGCGTGCCGCGTTCGAAGCACGCGGCGAGATCTTCACCGTGCCCACCGACAAGGGTGACTCGCGCAATCTCACACAGACGTCCGGAGCGCACGAGCAAAGCCCCACCTGGTCGCCGGACGGTGCGCAGCTTGCCTGGCTGTCCGACGCGAGTGGCGAGTGGCAACTCGTGATTGGCGACCAGTCCGGTCTGACGAAGCCGCGCACTCTACAGCTGCCAGCGGGGGGAACAGCGTACTTCTCCGATCTGCAATGGTCTCCCGGCGGCAAGCAGCTGACGCTCGTGGACAATCATCTCAATCTCTGGCTTCTCGATGCCGCTACCGGTCACGCAGCCAGGATCGATGCCGACGCCTACGGCACTCCAGGCCGGTCGTTCGACGCCATGTGGTCGCCCGATTCGCGATGGGTTGCCTACAGCAAAAGCCTGGATAGCCATCTCCGCGCCATATTCGTGTACTCCGTTGCCGACGCCAAGTCGTATCAGGTGACCGATGCGCTGGCGGACGCCGTGTCTCCGGTGTTCGACGCCGGCGGCAAGTATTTGTATTTCCTCGCCAGCACCGATTACGGGCCGCGTACCGGTTGGGTGGAGATGAGCGCGGTCGATCGCCCGGTGCGACGCGCGATCTATCTCACGGTGTTGGCTGCAAGCGAGCCGTCACCGCTGCTGCCTGAATCCGGCGACGAGCCCGCGGCCCCCGCGGCCCCCGCGGCCCCCGCGTCGCCGAGGACGCGAGCGGATTCGATCGTACGCATAGATGTCGAAGGAATCGGACACCGGATTCTCAGTCTGAATGTTCCCGCAGGCGACTATGGCACGCTCGCCGCAGGCCCTGCCGGTTCCTTCTTCTATACGGAGCCGATGGCCGGCGGCGGCCCCGCAGCGGGCCTACGTGTGCAGCGATATCAACTCAAGGACCGCACGGCCACGGCGTTCATCGACGGCATTCGCTCGTACGTTGTGTCTGCCGACCGAAAGAAGGTCCTCTATCAGGCAGCCGGTGGTGCGCCGCGATGGGGCGTGGTGCCCGCCGACAAGCCGGCGAAGGTTGGCGACGGCGTGATCAACGTGGCACAGCTGGAGACGTGGGTGGATCCGCACGTCGAGTGGGGAGAGATCTTCCGCGAAACGTGGCGGATTCAGCGCGAGTTCTTCTACGATCCCAAGATGCACGGTGCCGACTGGAATGCCGTATGGGCGAAGTACAGTCCGCTCCTTCCCTTCGTGAATAACCGAGCGGACCTGGGGTACGTCATCGCGCAGACTGGCGGAGAGCTGACGGTCGGCCATTCGTATCTGTCGGGTCGCGGGGATGAACCGGCCGAGACGCCGGTGACCGTGGGACTCCTCGGCGCCGACTATTCGATCGAGAACGGCTACTATCGGTTCCGTCGCATCTACACGGGGGAGAACTGGAATCCGGAGCTGCGCGCTCCGCTCAGTGCTCCCGGAATACGCGTGGCGGAAGGTGACTATCTACTCGAGGTCAACGGACGACCGCTCGTTGCTTCCACGAACGTGTACTCGATGTTCGAGGAAACAGCGGGACGACAGACGGTCCTTCGTATCAATAGTGTTCCATCGCTGGAGGGATCGCGTCTCGTCACGGTGCTGCCGGTGGCCACGGAAGATGGACTGCGCACGCGTGCATGGATCGAGGACAACCGTCGCAAGGTCGATGAGTTGTCGGGTGGACGATTGGCGTACGTCTGGCTGCCGAACACGTCCGCGCCGGGCTATGCCGCGTTTACGCGCTACTTTTACGCGCAACAGAACAAGGACGGGGCAATCGTCGATGAGCGCTACAATCACGGCGGACTCGTTGCCGATTACATCGTGAACGAGCTCGAAAGGAAGCAGATGGGCTACTTCGCGTTGCGCGACGGAAAACCGTGGACATCGCCGGGCGCCGGCATTTACGGTCCAAAGGTGATGCTCATCAATGAGTCGGCCGGGTCCGGCGGCGACGCACTGCCCTACATGTTCCAGCAGCGCCACATCGGGCCGCTCGTGGGGACTCGGACCTGGGGCGGACTCGTGGGTACGACTGGCGTTCCGCCGACCATCGACGGAGGCGGCATCACTGCGCCAGGCTTGGCGTTCTACGATGTGAACGGCCAGTGGCGCATCGAGAACGAAGGCGTTTCTCCCGACATCGAGGTGGAGTATTCGGCGGCCGAGGTCATCAGGGGTCACGATCCGCAGCTCGAGCGCGCGGTGAAGGAGGCGCTACGGCTGCTCGAGTTGAATCCTCCGAAACACGTGCCGCGACCCGCGCCGATCGACCGGACGCACCCATGACAGATTTGGCTGCATCTATCGGTCGCGACAGCTGCCGACCTGCCGGAGGATCCACCATGCGAAGTTCGCACGCGCGCCTTCGAGTGATCGGCGTATCGCTGCTCTGCTGTCACGCCGCCCGTGTCGCGTCCGCACAGGCGCCCGCTGGCGCTCAGCCGTCGCCTCAGCGCCTGTCGGCGGCAGCTCCGGCACTCACGGCGGAGGACGTGGAATCGTTTCTGGACGGCATGATGCCGCTGCAGCTGCAGCAGCATGACATTGCGGGCACGGTGATCAGCGTCGTGAAGGACGGCAAGCTCCTCTTCGCCAAGGGGTACGGCTATTCGGACGTGAAGCTCCGCACCCCGGTGACGACGGACGCGACGCTCTTTCGGATTGGCTCCGTCTCGAAGACGTTCACGTGGACCGCGGTGATGCAGCTTGTCGAACAGGGGAAGATCGATCTCGATCGCGATGTCAACGCCTACATCGACTTCAAGATTCCGGCACCCTACGGCAAGCCGGTAACGATGCGCAATCTCCTGACGCATACAGCGGGCTTCGAGGAGAACGTCAAGGACATGTTCAAGGGCGACGCGCGAGACTTGCGGCCTCTGGGCGAACACCTGAAGACGCACGTGCCAGCGCAGATCTTCGCTCCCGGAACGACGCCGGCGTATTCCAATTATGGCGCAACGTTGGCCGCCTATGTCGTCCAGCGTGTGTCAGGCACGCCGTTCAATGAATACATCCGCCTGAACGTCTTCCAGCCGCTTGGCATGACCCGCGCGACGTTCGACCAGCCCCTGCCAAACGACTTGAAGGCGATGATGTCGCAGGGATACGGACAGGCCTCCCAGCCGCCCAAGAGCTTCGAAGTGGTGCAGGTCTGGCCTGCAGGGAGCATGTCGGTGACCGCGGACGCCATGTCGCACTTCATGATC
>DATBZT010000163.1:0-3416 GCA_036513055.1 Gemmatimonadaceae bacterium
GCCGCTCGTCGCTTCGATCACCGTCTGACCGGGCTTGAGCGCGCCCGTACGCTCGGCGTCCTCAATGACGCCGAGCGCGAGTCGATCTTTAACGGAGCCGAGGGGATTGAAAGCTTCGATCTTGACGAAGAGGTCGATGCCTGCGGGAGCGAGTTTGTTGATCCTGACTACGGGCGTATTGCCGACCGTTTCGAGGATGCTGGAGAATCGAGTCATCAGTCGAGGCTCATGGTGGGGTGGTGGAAATGTACTATGGTATGATTCCAGATTGGACGCTCAGTTGGAGGTACCGGCGTGCTCACCAGCGCCCGCGTGCTACGAACTCCCTTAGGAGGCTGACCACCGGAAGTGTCGTGCGACCTCTGATGAATAACAGCCTCCAACCGTTGATTTGTTCTTCTCTAACCAATCTGAGAATTTCGTTGCGCCGTTTGCCGTTTGTTCGGATGTCAGCATCCCGTCCATCAGCCCTTTTAGTTCCTCCCGGGTGAGTAAAACGTCCCGCAAGAAAACGCCGAGGATATGACACAATGGGGAGATTGCGGTGGAGTCCAGGCCCGGCCGGACTGAATTCCAGGTAAGGCTCCCGGTGGAGAAATAAGCCCTGTAACCCACGAGCCGGGTCGTGGGCCAACGTCAAAGTTCACCTGCAAGCGAATCAATACAACGCGGCGGCGCCGTTACCGAGATGCCGTCAGCGCACTCGCCGCTTGAGCCATCCGCTCCTCAAGAGCGCGTACTCGCGGCTCGATGTCCGCGAATTCCGCACTCGATGCTTCCGCCCCTCCAACCTGCGCTTCAGCGGGCGCCCGACGGCGCACGAACCGCAAATAACCCAGAGCCAGGGTGATCACCAGCGCGAAGGTCATGACGATGAACCGGGTGGCGGATGTGCCGGATACGATCACCCATCCGACACCGTACAGCATGGTGAAGACTCCGCCCATCAGGAGACCGTTGCTGATCACCGGCAGCTGCATTGCGGCTATAAGGGAAATCGCCATCGCAAGCGTGGCAAGCGCGACCAGGATGATGCTCGTGCGCCCGCCCCACGCCTCGGTGGTTGCACGACTCGCGTCCTGTACCTTGTTTCGCTCATCGACGAACTTCTGCATCTGGGCGCGATCGGCAGGTGTCAGCGCATTATCCGGCCGGGAATTTCTGATTGCCTGCTGCTCGCGGTCGAGGCTCACGATCCGACTTCTGAATTGCGCATCCGGCGATGGGTAGAACGTGTAGACCCCCACGCCCACGAACGCCGTCACCATCAGACCGAGGAATATCGCGAACAGGGTCTGTAATCCGGTGCCTGATCGAGTATCTGCCATCATGTCCTCCCACACGGGGGTTCGAACCTTCGTGGCATGACGTCTATCGCCCGAGTTCCTTGCATGGAGTGTATACGCATCGGGAGGAACTCGCATCGGGAGAATCCCTGACCGCTACAACGTTCGCCAAGGGGTGCGGGGCCACAGAAATTGCTGCAAGAAGGGCTGACGGGCCGACGCTTCATTATTATTGGGGACGCCGGTCGCCAGATGACACAACCAATCTCAAGGGAGGCTATCATGCTCGATGAGTTTTCTTCATCCACCCAGCGTCGCGGCTTCATCGGCCGACTTGCCGCGGCCGCCATGGGTATCGGTGTGGCCAGCCTTGCTCCGAAAGGGGTCGAGGCCGAGGTATCCCGGGCGGCCGATCCCCAACTCGAGGCTTGGTTCGGCAAGCTCACGGGAAAGCATCGGGTGGTCTTCGACGCCTCTGGAGCCAATGGGGGATTACCGGGGATCTGGCCGCGAGTGTATCTCCTCACGACGGAAGCGACCTACCCCGGAGAAGGCGCCACCGCCATGGTGATCCTCCGGCACCAGGGATTGGCTCTCGCATTCCAGGACAGCGTGTGGTCCAAGTACAGCCTCGGCGAGATGTTCAATATCAAGAGCGGTGATGCGCCCGCCACGAAGAATCCATACGCGACGATCACCGGCCCGCCGCTGCCGTCTCTTGGCATCGCAGAGCTGCTGAAGACCGGCTCGCTGATCGGCGCGTGCGATGTCGCAATAACTGTCTACAGCAGCGGCGCGGCAACCAAGATGGGAATGGACCCCGCCGCGGTGAAAAAGGAATGGATCGCCGGACTGCTGCCCGGAATTCAGGTGGTTCCGTCCGGCGTCATGGCGGTGGCGCGGGCGCAGGAACTCGGGGCCCGCTACGTTTTCGCAGGGGGATCCCAATAGTCCACGGTTAACGGGGGCTCGACCGGGCCCCCGTTCCCTGAAGGAGCGGTTCAGAGGGCTTTCATCAGCCGATACGTAAACTCGAGCTGGTCATAGAACTCCTTCACGCCGATGCGCTCGTCGAGCCCGTGCGCGCGTGTGTCGGGCCCGCTGTTCGGATCGACGAAAAGCCCGTTCACGCCGTACACCGGAAGCCCCGCGTTCCGCAGAAAGAGCCCGTCCGTGGCCCCGGTCTCCATGTTGGGCACGACCGGAAGTGGACCCCAGAACGAGGCGGCGACCGAGCTGATTGTCCGCTCGACGCCTGCGGGTAGCGGTGATGGCGGACTGGCCGTGGCAGTGTCGGCTCGCGTCACCGCGACCGCGGTGTCGGCGACGAGCGAGCGGAGCGTCGTCTCGACGACGGCTGGGTTGTTGCCCGGCAGGATGCGGCAGTTCACCGTCGCTTCGGCGCGCTGCGGCAGCGCGTTCACCGCGTGCCCGCCCGTGATTTCCGTCGCAACGCAAGTGGTTCGCAGCTCCGCGTTGTAGAATGGCGAGCGCGCGGCCAGCCTCGCCGCGGCGGCACTATCCGGCGTGTTGTTCGCGCTCACTGCGCGCATGTCGGCAGCAAGCGCACGGTCGGCGTCGCTCAATGTTGCGTTACGCGAGAAGTAGCCGCGCGTCACTGCGTTCATTTGCACGGGGAAGTCGTACGCTGCGACCCGACCCAGTGCGGCGGCGAGGCGGTAGATCGCGTTATCCTTGCCCGGAAGAGAGCTGTGTCCTCCCGGGTTCTGTACAGTGAGGTGGTACGTCTGGAACACTTTCTCCGCGGCCTGGATGTCGAGCGCGATCGGCTTCCCGTCGCGCAGCTCGCCGCCGCCGGCATCCGCGTTGAGGGCGTATTCGGCGTCGATCAGATCTCGCCGGTGCGCGAGAAGCCACCGAATTCCGTTGTACCCGCCTCCTCCCTCCTCGCCGGCGGTGAGCGCGAGCACGTAATCGCCCGCCGGCACAACGTCTTCCTGCTTCATGCGCAGCAGCGCGGCTACCGTCGCCGCGTCCCCATTCTTCATGTCAAGCGTGCCGCGGCCGTAGAAGTGGCCGTCGCGCTCGGTGAGCGTGAACGGATCGAGCACCCAGTCGGCGCGGCGCGCCTCGACGACGTCGAGGTGGCCAATGAGCAGGATCGGACGC
>DATBZT010000164.1:0-4843 GCA_036513055.1 Gemmatimonadaceae bacterium
CGATCGAGCAGATTTTTACTCCGAAGCGCGGGTAGCTGGCTGCCAGAAGCGAAGGGCTACGTAGCCCAGAAAGAGGCCCACACCGTAGATCACCGTGACGCCGATGGTTTGCGGGTGAGACAACGGGTTCATCAGACGGTCGGTTATCTCGAGGGATAGTTGACGAGGGCTGGTTAGCGTGTCCCAGCTATTCCAGCGAAGAAAACGCCCAAGGTAGATACCGAACCCGGACAAGAAAACCGCGGCGATCACGAGCATCCAGCCCACAAACGTGGAAAACCTTCGCGTGATCGCTATCTGTACATCCGCAATGGATGTATAGCCGAGCAGGAGTCCTGTCCCCGCGCACGATATGAGGAGCGCGGTGTCATACCAGAAAGGGATCCCCGGGCGCGTCGTCAGATGAACGAAATCGGTGATGATGTACGGAGCGTTGGGAAGGAAAACGAGCCATACCACGAACCATCCAACGCGCTCGATTAGCGAGGAATTCTTTCCCATCGCGCGTGCGAAGAACCAGGCCGCAACTGCCGGAACTGCAGCGAGAAAAAGATTCCAGGCCAGGAACCCGAGAGCAAGCGAGCCCGATCGCACGAAGCGGAACAAGAGCAAGGCGCCGCACCAACACAACAGCATCACGAACAGCAGCAACCGAGCGGTATGTCCGCCTTTATGGGCGCCTGGATTCAGGCCTAAGTCGTTAGCGATGGCTGGCGCTCCGCCGCTTCGCGCTTCGGCAGCACCCAGTTTCGCCGCACGAAGTGGCACGTGTAGCCATTCGGAATCCGCTCCAGGTAATCCTGATGCTCCGGTGCGAGCAACCCAGCGAGACATCGGAGCCCTGATCTAGAGCCGCGGTCCTGACACGCCCTGCGGCGTTGCGATTCAGATCTGCCGAGTCATCGCAGATGAAAGAGCTCCTGATGAAACGCGCTCGCCGGAAGACCGGCGCGAAAGAGATCGAGCCGCACATCATTGCCGAACCCCACCGGGCCGCAGAACCAGACTTCCGACTCACGCCACTCGGGTACCGCCTCGCGCAGTATCGGGCCGGTGAGTCGACCGTTCGCCCTGGGATCCCAGAGGTGTAGCGTCACGTGCGCGCGTTCAGCGAGGCCGCGTAGCCGCTGGACCTCCTCGACTGCGTCTGCAACTGTCGCATGAAAGAAATCGACGGTCTTGCCGTCGGGCTGCTTCTCCAGATCCTGCATCCGTGAGATGAAAGGCGCGATACCGATCCCGCCGCTGATCCAGATTTGCCGGGAGTGACTTCCGGCGAAGGTGAAGCCTCCGTAAGGACCTTCGACCGTCACCAGCATGCCTCGCGTGAGCGCCGACGAGAGCGCGCGCGTGTAATCGCCGAGTCCTTTGATGAGGAACGTCAGCGCTCCGTTGTCCTTCCATGAGCTCGAGATGGTGAACGGGTGCGGTCCTTCGCCGTCCTCGAAATCGACAAACGCGAACTGTCCCGGAGTGTGACCCGGCCAGCGGTCTTTGAGACAGACTTCGACACCGAGAATGCTGCCGTCGAGATAATGCGTCAGCCCTTCGACCTCACCAACTGCCTGACGAGTGCGACCGACGCGTCGGACGAAAATGTAGAGGGCGGCTGCGGCGCCGCCGGCCATCAACGCGGCAATCACCCAGCCGACTGCATGCGACCAATACGAAGCGCGAAGCAGCACCACCGAGTGGAAAACAAGGAGCAGGAAGATGATCGCGAGCCAGCGGTGAGTACGAAGGAACCACCGATAAGGGACGCGTTTCACCGGTGCCAGCGCGATCAATGCGACGCCGATCCAGAAGCTCCAGTCTCCAATAGTCCGCGCCGGTCCGCGCAAACCGCTCAGTGACTGTAGCCACTCGGGCGTAGTCGGTCGCGGACTGTTGGCCACGCGTGGTGCAATGACGCCCATTGCGACGAACCATGCCGGGTAGGAGATCACCAGCCAGTGTGCGATGATCGCCACCAACGCGAGAACGCCGAGCCACTTGTGGAGCCGATAGCTTTTGTCGAGTCCTCCCAGGCGCGGCTCGACGGCGGTGGATCGGAGCGCCAGCACCAGCGCCACGGCCATGACGCCCATTGCGAGAATGCCGGTCAGATTGGCGTAGGCGAATTGACCTTGCGCGTACGGCTGCGCGCGCGGAGATGTCTCTGCGGCGAGCCAGAGGGCCGGCAATCCGAGCAACAGTGCCCAGAAGACGATTCTGATCCGTGTCATCTCATGTCCCGAGGGCTTCGAATCCAGCTGCACGGTACCCGATGCAGAAGCAAGATGCTCGGAAACAGAAATAGCACAAGCGACCGTTGGGCAGGTTCGATGTTTAATGTCGCGAGATATATCCGCCTACGGACTGTAGATGGCGGGGACCTGATTAGCCACCTGTGCGCCCAATGTGGTTCAGTCGTCTATACATGGCGAACACTGCGCGTTCCAAACTCCACATCATCACTCGACAAGGTTCTTCGTCTTGCCTCGCGTTATTACCAAACTTCTCCCCGTCGCTCTCCTGCTCGCCGGTTCCGTCCTGATTACCTCGGAGGCACCTGGTCAACTAAGCCCCGTTCCGATAAAGAATCAACCCTGGGCCGACACCACTAACGAGTCGCCGATTTATCCGGTCGGTGACGCTATCCCTGTCTACCGCGCCGTACTAGACCTCATATACCTCGACGGCAACAAGCGCCCGAGTGTAATCATCATGCTCGACACCGCTGAGGGGCGCATGGGCGGACCGTGCGCCTTCGCCAAGTGCCTCGGTGACGCCTGGAAGCACAAATCAAAGATGGACACGGCCACCGTCCTAGCGTTCGCTCGGTTCAGTCGCAAGCGGCCAGGCATACGCTCCTTCGGCTATCCAATCCCCATCGTGTTCATCTCGTACGACGACGTCCGCCGCATGGACGCCGATGGACGCGAGGTCGTCGCCTCACACCCGATGCCGCCCGATCTTCCGCAACGGAGCTGGGGATTCTGGACCGAGCTGCAGCGGAAATACCCGGGAGCGTGGGGCGTGACGATTCTGTCGAAGGTCGGCTTCAACAAGCGACACACCGAGGCGCTCGTCCAGGCACACCAGTGGTGCAGCGACGACTGTCGCGTCCACGAGACTCTTTTTCTCAGGCAGACCAAAGGCCGATGGAGAGTCGTCGAACGGATTCCTGAGCAAGTCGATGCCGGGTTCTCACCTTACGGGCGATACCTCGGACCGATTGGTACGACACCGAAGGAATCGGAGATCGTGGGTGTCGACAGACCGGGTGTCCCACTTGAGGCGACCGCCCGCGCCGACGTATACCGCATCGTCGTCGACAGTCTTTACTCGGTCAACGCCGAGCGACCGAGACGCATCGTCCTCACCAACTGGTTCTGGTCATCCGGGCAGATCCCCGCGCACAGCAGCGCTATCGATCCTGCCATCGGCAAGAAATTCTCGGTCCTGGGCGCCATCCGCGCGCCTTTCGACGCCATATCCAAATATCGCGTCGCGATCTCGACGCTTCCCGTCGATTCGATTCCGGCGCTGCGCGAGCGCGGTGCATCGCTCGATGTCGATCAGACGGGTTATCCGTTCTGGGTCGCTTTCGCCAACAAATATTCCGGCGCGTGGGGAATGCTCGGCGTCAGCAGAATCGCGTTCAATGCAAATCGCTCGCAGGCGCTCGTCAGCACGTACCACGCTTGCGGGAACTCCTGCGTCAACCGCGATACCTGGTTCCTCACCCGATCAGGCAAAAGCTGGCAGATCGCCGAGCGTATCCCGGGCGAGAAGCAATCCAACGTGGAAGTGGAACCGCTGCGCTACCTCGGTCTCGACGTCAGTCCTATCGCCTACAGGCAGCGGCGCGTGCAGGGGGTTGTAACCGACGAGGTCACTGGGAAGCCGCTTCCCTTCCTCGACATCATCATCCGCCGCGCACTCAACTCCGGCGTCAATGTCACAGACGCACCCGTTCGCACTGACACGGCGGGACACTACACACTTACAAAGCTGCCGCTCAACGCAGCGATGACGATGGTCGTGCCCTGTCCCGGTCAGCAGCATGCAGCGCAGGTCCAGCCGATTGGCGTGATGCCGGGCATGGACACTACCATCAATATTTCGGTGAATCTTGGGATCTGCGATACGACGGCGGTGAAAACGCCGCCGGCAGCCCCGAACCCGCTCTCCGGAGCGCAGGCGTTCATCAGCAGTGATTCGGCGCGCTTCGAATTTCCGCGGCAACCCACCGCCACGTACGAGTGGGACGTGCCGACGAAGGGTGCTTACGCGGGCGACCCCGAGTACATGTGGGGTGTGGAGTGGGAGACTGCCGACAGTCTCGCTGGCGAAGCGCCGTATTTGCTTTGGCTGATCAAACGCTGGAAAGCCGGTGGTCCACGGAGAGGATCGCTCAAACAGCTCATCTCCGCCGTGCCCCTTCAGCCGATGGTCGGGTGCACAACGTGCGACGGCGCCGTCTTCGAAGATCCGAAAACGGATCACTCGAAGGTCTTCGCAACGATCGAAAACGGCCGGCTGGTGTTCGTCGTTCGCGGTGCTGAAGCGGTGCGCCGCATCTTTCCGACTGTGCCCACCATCGTGGCTTTCACGCAGACAGTCAGGCACGATCCTCTGCCTCAGTATGGGCCCGGAGATGTCAGCTCGTCACAGCATGTGCTTGTGAATTGTCGCAACTCAGACGAATCAGCCGACGCCAAACATCGTTGCGACGTGAAGCACTAGCTCCCGCTCAGTGTGACTTGTCGACTGCGGATTCAGCGGGACGCGTCTCGGGCGTGAGCTCGATTCCCCATGGTCCCTCATCTGCCCACCGATTCACGTGGATGTATTTGAC
>DATBZT010000165.1:0-3246 GCA_036513055.1 Gemmatimonadaceae bacterium
GCCACAGTTTGCCAGTCGTGAGGAAACACGAAGTCACGCTGGTTGGACCACCAGACATTATCACCCGTCGCGTCGATGAGCTTGAATTCCAGGTTGTTGGTAGGGCCATTACCCCGAACGGCGAACGAGAACTCGTAATTAGTCGGGAGAGAGATCGGTAATTCCTTGTGAATGACGGCATAGCCGCCATGACCATGGAAGTCGAAATCGAGACGAATTGCTCTTCCGCGCGCGCCAGGATCCTGAGCGAGGCTGAGACTTACCCCGTCGGACGGGGTTGTTTTCCAGCCGTCGATGGACTCAAATCCGTCGAGCAGCGTCGGCACATTCGTGCTGTCGGCACCGGACACGGCCGGAGTGAACGCCGTCGGCCCACGTGTGCCCGCAATCGTCGCAACGACGGCGAGCGCCACGGTGGCAAGCCGGATCATCCCTTGACGCTCCCGGCCATCACTCCCTGGATGTAGTAGCGTTGGAGAAACAGGAAAACGAGCATCACCGGAATTACGGTGAGCACCGAGCCGGCCATCATCAGCTCGGTATCCTGAACGTGCTCACCGGCCAGGTTGGCCAGAGCGACGGGCAGGGTGTAGTGCGATTCGTCGCTCAAGACGATGAGTGGCCACATGAAGTCGTTCCATGTGGCGAGAAATGTCCAGATCGAAAGAGTGGCGAGAATTGGCACGATGCCGGGAACGACAATGGACCAGAAGATTCGGAACTCGGACGCCCCGTCGACTCGCGCGGCGTCGAGCATCTCGTCGGGGATCGCAAGCGCGTATTGGCGGACGAGGAAGATCCCGAAGATGCTGGCCATGCCGGGGATGATCACTCCCCAGTACGTGTTGATGAGATGGAGGTTCTTCATCAGCAGGAAAAGCGGCAGCATCGCGACCTGCACCGGCAGCACCAGGCCGGTCGACAGTACGCGAAAAAGCCGATCCCTGCCACGAAATCGCAGCTTGGCGAACGCGTAGCCGGCCATCGCGTTGATGGCGAGCGAGGCGAACGTGACAACGAACGAGACGAACGCGCTGTTGAGGAGGTACTTGCCGATGCTGAGTCGGGTGAAGAGATCGCTGTAGTGAGCGAAGGTCAGGCGGCTGGGGAAGAAGTGCGGCGGATAGGTGCTGGCTTCACCCGACGGCATCAACGACGCGGAGACCATCCAGACCATCGGCAGGAGAGCAAGCACGGCCCCCAGCACGAGGAGCGCATACAGCAGGACTTGAGTCATCCGCTGCCGCTGGAGCATGGATTGCATTGCGCTGTCGCGGGGAGCGGTCATGTGCGCTCCTTCTGCAGCCTGAATTGCACCAGCGTCGCAAGGAGGATCACGATGAAGAGCACAAAGGCAATCGAGGCCGCGTATCCCATCCGCCACCAGCGGAAGCCTTCCTCGTACATGAGAAGAACGACGCTGGTAGTGCTGCGCAGCGGCCCTCCCTGTGTCATCACGTATGGCTCGGCGAATAACTGGAAATAACCGATCATGGTGATGACGGCGACGAAAACCAGCGTTGGCGCAAGCATCGGAAGGGTGATGCTGAAGAAGCGGCGGAATGGACCGGCACCGTCGATTTCTGCCGCGTCGTAGAGCTCGTCAGGAATGGCCTGAAGCCCGGCGATGAAGATCAGCATGTTGTAGCCAAAACCCTTCCACACGGCCATCAGGATGATCGCCGGCATCGCCCAATGCGGATCACCGAGCCAGTCGATCGGGGCTATGCCGAGGTGCGCGAGGCCGTAGTTGAACAAGCCGTAACGCGTGTGGTAGAGATAGCGCCAGACAATTGCCACGGCGACGAGCGTGGTGACGAAGGGCGTGAAGTAGATAGTGCGGAAAAAGCCCTTGAAGCGCACAAGCTTCGAGCTCAACAAGAGAGCCGCACCGAGCGCGACGGCAATGGTGAGCGGCCCGCCGACGAAAGCAAAGTAGAACGTGTTCTTCAGCGCCGACCAGAAGTCCGGAGTATGAAGGAGCCGGACATAGTTCTGAAGGCCGATGAAACGCGTGTTCGCCGGGTTGGCAATTCCATATAGGTCGAAGTCAGTGACGCTCAGGACCAGTGCGGCAGCGACGGGGAGAAAAAAGAAGATGCCGATGAGCGCGAGCGCGGGCGCAAGAAAGAACCAGGCGGCAGTGCTTGCCTCGGCGGGCATTCGCACTCGGCGGGCGCTCATCGGCGCGCGACCTTTGGCTGGCTCATGAGAAACCGACGCTTCTCGAGAAGTCCGTCGACGTCGTGATCCAGTGCCGCGAGCGTCTGATCAACGGACTGTCGCCCTCGAACTGCCTGCTCTCCATGTTCCAGCACCTTAGTCGCGATCTGTTCCCACTCGGGTACCTGAGGCGTCGGGACAACGCGATCCAGCTGTTCGCGAAACGCCCGGGCATAGCGGTTGTTGGCCAGCGTGGTGTCGCGCCACGACTCGCGGCGCGCGGGCAAATCGCCGGTAAGCGTATAGAACCTGAGCTGCACTTCGGGGCGGGAGAGATACTCCATCAGCAGCCATGCCTGCTGTTTGTGGGCAGATGAGCGGAAAAGTGAAAGACTTGCTCCGCCAGCGAGTGACACTCCGGGACCGCTCACGCCCGGAAGTGGGGCAGTCATCCAACTGCCCTGCAGGGATTTCGGCAGCCGATTTGTGAATTCACCAATCTGCCAGGGCCCACTGATGTACATCGCAATGTTTCCGCGCTCGAATTCCTGGTAGAGATTTGAGATTTCCGTGCCGCTGAGAGCAGGTGCAAGCCCGTCGTGGAAGAGGCCGACATAGAACTCGAATGCCTTGCGGAAAGGCGGTTGGCTGAAAGCGCCATATCGTCCGTTGTCGCGCAGCAGGGGCGAGCCTTCCTGAAGGCCAAAAATCACCGGTGGCGGCCATTCACTCACCGGGATCAGCAACGGGTACTGTCTGGCAGTCATCTGAGACTTGATCTTCTCCATCGCAGCTCGCCAGTCAGCCCACGTTGTGGGCATCTGCGGATAGCCAGCCCTGGCGAGCAGGTCCGACCTGTAGAAGATGACCCGTGTGTCGACGTACCAGGGAATGCCATAGGTTGCGCTGTCGACGACATTCGTGCTCCAGATTCCCGGGAAGTAATCGGAGCGCGGAATGTCAGAGGATCTGGCAACGAGTGTGTCGAGTGGCTCGAGCGCGTCGAGCGCAACGAACTCGGGAACCCAGGTGTTGCCAAGCATGGCGATGTCGGGCGTTGCATCGCCCACAAAGGCAGTGAGC
>DATBZT010000166.1:0-3655 GCA_036513055.1 Gemmatimonadaceae bacterium
GAAGGCTCGACTGCCGGCAGGGCCTTTGACAGGTAGGTTCCGAAGGGCTTGACGGCGAACGGCGAGATACTCGTCCGGAATTGGTAGGCGCCAAGAGTTGCCGATGCTACGAGCAGCAGCGTCGCCAGCATCGCCGGCCTCCGATGCCGGAAAATGGCCTGTTCCGGCTCTTCCCGAGCAGGGCTGGTCATGGCGCTTTCCATAGGTCGCAACCTAAGAACGAAAAGCCGCCCCGTCCAACGATTTCAGGACGGAAGGCAGTGTTTCCCGGCCTGCCCATCAATAGATGTAGACCGGAGTTCCCACCGGCACCATGTCGTAGAGCTTTTCGATATCCTCGTTGCGCAATCTGACGCACCCGTGGCTCGCCGCCTTGCCGATGCTCTCGGGGTGATCGGTGCCGTGTATGCCATAGCCGTCGCCGAGGTCCAGCCGCCTGGTCCCGAGCACTCCGAGGTAGCGCCGCTGGGTGGTGCCGTACGGCGGGATGATGATATTGCCGTTGGCGATTATCTCATGGCCCTCGGTTGTCGAGAGGGCTTCCTGGGTGCCGTTCGAGTACCGTTTGACGACCTCGGTGCCATCGACCGTGATGACCGATCCATCAGAAGCCGGAATCGCCTGCCCCCGATTCAAATGCACCACACCCAGGCCACGCTTGTTGGCCTGCTCCTGGAAGTGCCAGTCGGGAGGCACCCATGACGGGTTGGGGTCCTTTGCCTCGACCGTGAGCCGACCGCGTGGCGTCTCGAACTTCCACTGTTTGCCGCCGGCCCCCGAAACGAGGGTCTTTCCGCTTCCCGTCGCGACCGGGGCGTGAAACAGGAGTTCGCTCCCTTTCCTGTACCAGAGCTCGCGCTCTTCGATGCTGATGACGATGTATGGCTGATCGGGTGTGACCCCGGGGTTCGTGGACGCGAGCCGGTTGAGGCTGTCGGTGGTCATGCCGAGCTTCGCCTTCACTTCCTGGAGGACGCTGAGGTTGTCGTTGAAAACCATCCGGTTGACGTCCCGCTGGTAGCGGAGATCGGCCGTTTTGGTGACGAGCATGGCGCTCGCCACCACTCCAACGAGGATGCCGGACATGGTCAGCCAGACCCACTTTCCGCCGTGCGTCAGCGTGTTCACGAAACCCATCAGCTACCTCGGGGGATGAATCCCGCGTCGCGCGCGGAGGTCAATAGAAGTATACCCGCATGCCAGGACTCAGATTCGGAAGAATTGCCTTCATGTCTGTGCGTCCAATTCGCACGTTGCCGGGAGGAATCGGTCGCTTGTCCGCGCTCGCGACATCGGTCTCCGCCGCGTCGATCGCGGTACCGCCTTCAAGGGCGATGCTGTTCTCATCCACCCGGGCAATCGACAGCTCACCGCGCGGGACTACGACGGGCACGCTGTCCGAGCCGGGCGTTGTCCCTTTTTCCGGTCCGAAGAGAGCGGCCATCTCGCGCAGCACCACCCCTTCCCGCTCGAGGTATATCCTTCCGCTGTCCACAGCGACGGCGAGATGCAGTCTCTTCTCCATCTTTGCCTGCCGTTTGGCCAACTCGAGCCCGATGCGCGCCTTGTCCTGCTCGGCTTCGACGATCGCATCGGTTCGCTGCCGCTCGGCGTCGGTCATCGCGTGGCGAAGATTCGCGACTTCGGCGCTGTAGGCGCGCCGCTTCTGCACGAGGTACACATCGAGCGAAAGGAAGAGCAGTACGGCGACAATCAGCGTGAAGACAAATCCGGGATACGCCCGGCGAAAATCCCGCCAGTTCACTCGGCGGCGGTCGCCTTCTCTCCCCTTTGACGCGTCACGGCGATCTCCAGGCCCGTCGAGCGGGTCGTGCGATTGCCCATTGCCGCTGGATAGTTCCATCTATTGTCTCGTCAGACTTTGAAGGTCGAGTATCGGCACGCCGGCGGGCTCGCTGCGCCCGTTGCGCACGCGCGCAACGACGACGATGTCCGCCATTGCCGGGAGATTGCGCGCGCTGGGGAGAAGCCCCGGCGGCACCGCAAGATAAACCAGCGCTCTCTCGGGTCCGGGGCCAAGAGCGAGCAGATACTGCTCTCCCGCGCTCAAGCCAGTACGCAAGGCGTCGGCCGTCTGAAGCGATACCGCCTGCACCTGCCATCGCACCAGCTTGCCCTGAGCACCCGCCGGATCGCTCCGGATGTCGGCCGCGCTCAGCGGCCGCAGCGAGCTGTCGGCGACGATGAGATCCGACTCGCGCACCCAGCCTTCGACGCGCACGCGCACCCAGCCGCGATCGCGCGCCAGAACCTCGACGGTCGAGCCTCGATTGAGCTGTCCGACTGCCGGCAGCGGGTTCGCGTCGCTGGCCGGTGCCGAACGAATTGCCGCCGGTTTCGCGGCGGTGTAGAGCGGAGCTTCCTGCGCGGCGAGGGTGCGCGCGACGAGAAGCACGAAGATTAACAGAGTGCGCATCGCTGGATGGTGCATTTTATGAGGGATACATTTGGCGGCCCGCTCCTAACGTACACTCATACTCCCGACGATCAACTATGGCACGCGACAAATCGGCCCCGGTGGCTCTCATCGTGCTGGACGGCTGGGGCTACGCCCGAGAAACCGAAGGCAACGCGATCGCGCTGGCCAGAACTCCCAACTGGGATTCAATCTGGCGGCGTCCCGCTCGCACTCTTCTCGAAGCATCCGGAATTCGTGTCGGACTTCCCCCAGGTCAGATGGGCAACAGCGAAGTAGGTCATCTCAACCTCGGCGCCGGCCGCGTGGTGATGCAGGACCTCGTGCGCATCTCGGCGGCAATCGCTGACGGATCGTTCTTTCACAACTCCTCCCTCGTTGCCGCGTGCCGGCAGGCGAAGGAGCACCGCGGAACGCTCCACCTGATGGGACTCATTGGAAATGGCGGCGTTCACGCCATCGACAAGCACCTGCTGGCTCTCGTCGAGCTTGCGCGGCGCGAAGGAGTTCCGCGTATCGCCATCCACGCGTTCACCGATGGACGCGATACGCTTCCCCGCTCGGCGCTGGCGTTCATGGAAGAGCTGCTCCGCGAAACCGGCGGGTCGGAAGGCGCGACGACGGTGCGCGTGGCGTCGGTTTCGGGACGGTACTACGCAATGGACCGCGACCGCCGGTGGCCGCGCACCGAGCTCGCCTATCGCGCGATTGTCAACGGTGCGGGACCGAGCGCCGAGAGTCCCACGGATGGGATTCGGGCGGCTTACGACGCCGGTGTAACCGATGAGTTCATCCAGCCGATTGCAATTGTCGAGAATGGATCGCCGGTTGCGCCAGTGAGGGATGGCGATGTCGTGATCTGCTTCAACTACCGGTCTGACCGGATGCGGCAGATCGTCCGCACGCTCATTGATCCCGGATTCGACGGATTCAACATCGCCAATGCGCCGAAGGTGACGGTCACTACACTGACTGAGTACGACAGCACATTCGACGTTCCCGTGGCGTTTCCTTCACAATCGATGGCCCGGATTCTCGCGCAGGTCCTTTCGGAAAATGGCCGGACGATTCTCAAGACGGCGGAAACCGAGAAGTATCCGCACGTGACCTACTTCTTCAATGGGGGCAATGAGACGCCTTACAAGGGTGAGGACCGGGTGCTGGTGCCAAGTCAGAAGGTGGCGACATACGATTTGATGCCGGAGATGAGCGCGGCAG
>DATBZT010000167.1:0-11896 GCA_036513055.1 Gemmatimonadaceae bacterium
CGGCGTGGGAACGGCGATCGAGATGGCATCCGTGTCGCGCAGCCGTGACTCCTCGCCCGTGGTCTCGAATTTTCCCGCGTTCACGAGCTCGGCCACATCCGCGCCCGGCACGTCCTTGATGTGCGACTCGCCGCGCATCAACGCATCCACGACGCCCTTGTTCACGTCGTAGCCGATCACATGGAACCCGGCCCGGGCGAACTCCAGCGCGAGCGGCAGGCCGACGTAGCCCAGGCCGACAACGCCGATGATCGCCTTTCGCTCGGTGAGCTTCGCCAGCAGGACGTCCTTCATCGACTTGGCGCCGGCCTTCGGTTCAGTGGCCATAGAATCCTCTCACCGCTCCAACTACCTCGTCGAGCTGGCTTTCCGTCAGCTCCGGATAGATCGGCAGCGATATGACCTCACCTGCCGCTTTCTCGCTTTCCGGGAACGCCCCTTCGCGAAGCCCGAGGTAAGCGAAACAGGGCTGGAGGTGAAGCGGAAGCGGATAGTACACCGAATGACCGATTCCCTTCGCCTTGAGATGCGCCTGAAGGTCGTCGCGGCGCTCGACGCGGAGCGTGTACTGGTTGTAGATGGAAACGTTCTGCGGATCAACCCATGGCGTCTTCACGGACGACAAGCCGGCGAATGCCTCATCGTAGAAAGCCGCGTTGCGTCTCCGCGCCGCACTCCACCCTTCCAGGCGCGGCAGCTTCGCGAGCAGCACAGCCGCCTGAAGCGCATCGAGCCGGCTGTTGAATCCCACTTCATCATGAATGTAGGTCTTGAGACCTCCGTGAACGCGGAGGCGCCTGAGCCGTGTTGCCAGGGCTTCGTCCTGGGTGACGATCATTCCGCCGTCTCCATAGCCACCGAGGTTCTTCGACGGAAAAAAACTGAACGTTCCAATCGTCGCCATCTCGCCCGCGCGAACCTTCTTGCCACCGATCTCGCGTGCGGCGCCAATCGCCTGAGCGGCATCCTCGATCATCGGCAGGTCGGGAATTGCTGCCGCAATTGCGTCGAGCGGCGCCAGCTGCCCGAACAGATCGACGGGCATCACGGCCCTGGTCGCCGGCGTCACTGCCGCGGCTGCGGTCTGCGGTGAAAGATTGAAGTTATCCGGGTCGATGTCAGCGAAAACCGGTCGTGCGCCGACGTTGTGGATTGTTCCGGCTGTCGCAAAGAATGTGAACGGTGTCGTTACGACCTCGTCGCCGCGCCCGATGTCGAGCGCGCGGAGCGCCAGCAGCAGGGCGTC
Organism: Gemmatimonadaceae bacterium; assembly: GCA_036513055.1. Classification (GTDB taxonomy): domain Bacteria; phylum Gemmatimonadota; class Gemmatimonadetes; order Gemmatimonadales; family Gemmatimonadaceae; genus UBA4720. The sequence goes on from DATBZT010000167.1 coordinate 1,247, forward strand.
AGTGCCGTTGGCGCAACCTACTGCAAAGCGCGTCCCGGACAGCTCTGCGACGGCATTCTCGAGGTGGTCTACCGGAGGGCCAAGGATGAACGCCTGGTCGTCGACCACCTTCATGAGGGCGCCGACGACGTCGTCGCGGATGGTCGCGTGCTGGGCGCGGAGGTCTAGAAGTGGTACAGCCATTGTGTGCGCATAGCCTGGAAAGATGTCCGTTTCAGACGCGCAACGGGAGCGGCACGTCGCATCCGGTCTTGGCAGATTCGTAAATGCCGAGGATCAGCTCGAGCGATTTTCTGCCGGCCCGCCCGTCTGTGTCCGGCTTCGCGTCTCCGCGCAGCACCGCGAGAACGTTTCGGTAATACCCCTCGTGACCGAATCCGTAGACGTTCGGCGGGTTGCTGTCGAGGGTGCGCGCCAGCTCGTCGTCCGGATCGCTGTCGGCGAATTCCCAGTGTTCGACCTTGTTCACCGCCATGCCGCCGATCTTGGCGGTTCCCTTCTCGCCGAGAATCGTCAGCGACCCCTCCATGTTCTGCGGATAGGTCAGCATCGTCACTTCGATCACTCCGAGCGCTCCCGAGCGGAAACGGAGAATCGCCACTCCGGAATCCTCGGTTTCGATTCGCCTCGCCAGCGTCGCTGTCTTGGCCATCACGTTGTCCACTGGACCGACGATCCACTGGATGAGATCGACGTAGTGGGACGCCTGATTCATGAACGCCCCACCGTCGAACTCCCACGTCCCGCGCCACGGCGCCTGGTCGTAGTACGACTGCGGCCGCGTCCATCTCACTGTGCAGTTGGCCATGTAAAGACGTCCGAAGCGTCCCCGGTCGACGGCGCGCTTGAGCATCTGCACCGGAGGATTCAGCCGGTTCTGCTTCACGACGAACAGGTGCACTCCGGCAGCGTCGCACGCGTGAAGCAGGTCGTCCGCCCCGCGCAGGGATATCGCCATCGGCTTTTCAGTGACGACGTGACGGCCGGCCTTTGCGGCGAGCACGCCCTGGGCGGGATGATAGCCTGACGGCGTCGCGATCGTGACCACGTCGCAGTCCACCTGCTCGAGCATCTTCTCGAACGACGTGAACCATGGAATTCCGAGCGGCTCGGCCACCGAGCGCGCCCGATCGGCGATCACATCGCACGTCGCAACAAGCTCAAGGCCTTCTATCCGGCCGATTGCCTCGACGTGGTTCCGGCTGATCCGTCCGCACCCCACGAGAGCGATGCGATATGAGGTGGTCGCGTCGGTCATCGTCGTGCCATTCGTTCGATCGAGTTTCCGTGAGAGCGGTACGTTTCGCCGCACGCCTTGCAGCTTCCCTCTCCGCTGTCGGGGAGGCGTACGCCGCACTGACACATCCAGCCAACGCGCCGCGCCGGCACACCAACCATCAGTCCGTACGCCGGCACATCTCTCGTCACGACTGTTCCGGCGCCGATGAAGGAATACTCGCCAAGCGTCGTGCCGCAGACGATTGTCGCGTTGGCGCCAATTGTCGAGCCGCGTCGCACCAGCGTCGGCTGGTACTCGCTCTTCCGTGAGATGTGGCTGCGCGGATTCAGCACGTTCGTGAATACCATCGATGGCCCGCAGAATACGTCGTCCTCGAGCTCGACGCCCTCGTACACCGATACGTTGTTCTGGATCTTCACGTTGTTGCCGATCCGGACGCCATTCATGACGACAACGTTTTGGCCCAGGGAGCATCTCTCTCCGATCGTCGCGCCACCCATCACGTGACAGAAATGCCAGATGCGCGTTCCCGCTCCGACAATCGCTCCGTTGTCGACGTAAGCCGATTCGTGAACGAGTCCTCCGGCTGCTTTCCCGGACTCTGCAGGCGGCGTGTGCGGGATATCCGGCATGGTCACGCCGTCACCGCCGTGTCCAGCGTTGCGTGCCATTCCTGGAGCGACTTTACCGATGGCGCTCTGGACCGCAGCGACAGAATCGCGTCGCACGCCGCACTTGCCGCCGATAGCGTGGTGGTATATGCCACGCCATGGGCAATTGCGGCCTGGCGCAGTGTGTAGTCGTCCTGCTGCGCATGCTTGCCGAAGGGAGTATTGATCAAAAGCTGAACTTCTCCATTGAGGATGAGGTCGATTCCATGCGGTCGTCCTTCGTGAACCTTGAATACTCTTTCCACGGGAATTCCCCGCCCTCGAAGATGACGGGCGGTGCCCTCCGTGGCGAGGAGCCGGAAGCCCATTTCGTGAAATCTCCGCGCGATTGGTGTAACCGCTTTCTTGTCGAAATCGTTCACCGTTAGGAGGATGGTGCCCTCACCGGGAAGACGGTTGTCTGCCGCGAGCTGCGCTTTCGCAAACGCGCTCCCGAATGACGTCGAGATGCCCATCACCTCGCCCGTCGACCGCATCTCCGGCCCAAGGATCGGATCGAACTCGCGGAACTTCGTGAATGGAAAGACTGCCTCTTTCACGGCCACGTAACCGGGGATGATCTCCTCTGTGAATCCAATGTCGTCGAGTGTTTCGCCGAGCATCACGCGCGCCGCGATTGACGCCAGCGACACGCCAATCGCCTTCGACACGAAGGGAACCGTTCGGCTGGCGCGTGGATTCACCTCGAGCACGTAAACCTCGCCGTTCTTGATGGCGAACTGGACGTTGATCAGACCGACAACGCCGAGCGCCCTGGCGAACGCGACAGTGTGGGCGCGCATGACGTCGAGATCTGCCTCGCCGATCAGGTACGGCGGCAGCACGCAGGCCGAGTCGCCCGAGTGAATGCCGGCGTCCTCGATGTGCTGCATGATGCCGCCGATCACCACACGGTGGGTGTCGGCAATTGCGTCCACGTCGGCTTCGAAAGCGTCCTCAAGGAAGCTGTCTATGAGAACCGGCCTGTCCTCGGAAACCCGCGCTGCGCGCTCGAAGTAGTCGGTGAGTGACGCCGAATCGTAGACGATTTCCATCGCCCGGCCCCCAAGCACATAGGATGGCCGCACCAGCACCGGATACCCTATTCGTTCGGCGACTGCGAGCGCCTCGGCGACCCTGGTCGCCGTCCCGTTTTCGGGCTGTTTCACCCCGAGCTCGCGGGCGATGGCGTCGAACCGCCGGCGGTCCTCGGCAACGTCGATGGCGTCCGGCGAGGTGCCGAGAATCGTCACGCCCGCAGCCTCGAGGCCGCGCGTCAGCTTGAGCGGCGTCTGCCCACCGAGCTGGACAATGACACCAACCGGCTTTTCACGGTCCACCACTTCGAGCACATCCTCGAGCGTCAACGGCTCGAAGAAAAGCTTGTCGGAGATGTCGAAATCGGTGGAGACGGTTTCCGGGTTCGAGTTGATCATGATCGTCTCGTAGCCGGCCTCGCGGAGCGCGAGCGCGGCACGCACACAGCAGTAGTCGAACTCCACTCCCTGCCCGATACGGTTTGGGCCGCTGCCAAGGATCACGACTGACTTTCGGCCGGTGCGCGGCGCTTCGTCCTCTTCGTCGTAACTGCTGTAGAGATACGGCGTGGAGGATGGAAACTCGCCGGCACAGGTATCCACCATCTTGTAGGCGGGTCGCACGCCGAGATTCCATCGCCAGGCGCGCACCGCGTTTTCATCGGAGCCGCGAAGCGACGCGAGCTGCCGGTCGGAAAAGCCCATCCGCTTCATCGCCCGAAGATCGTCGGCGCCCGGCTCCTCCAGGGCGGAGTAATCCGCTTCCGCTTCGACGAGCTCCTGCATCTGCGAGAGAAACCACGGATCGATCCGCGTGAGCTCGTACAGCTCGCGCACGCCGATGCCCGCTTCGAGAGCGCGCTTTATCTGAAAGATTCGCTCCGGCGTGGGCTGGCGGAGAGCGCCACGCAGCGATTCAAGCGTCTCATCGGGCAGCCGGTCGTCGGCGATGCGCGGAGCGGTCGCCCATCCGGGCCGGCCAATCTCCAGGGCGCGAAGGCCTTTCTGAAGCGCTTCCTTGAAAGTGCGCCCGATTGCCATCGATTCGCCCACCGACTTCATCTGCGTGGTGAGCTGCGGATTGGCGGCGGTGAATTTCTCGAAGGCAAAGCGAGGACATTTCACCACCACGTAGTCGAGCACCGGCTCGAAAGACGCGGGAGTGGTCTTCGTGATATCGTTCGGAATTTCGTCCAGGCGGTAGCCGACTGCCAGCTTGGTTCCGATGCGCGCGATGGGGAATCCCGTCGCCTTGGACGCCAGCGCCGACGACCGCGAGACACGCGGGTTCATCTCGATCACCAGCATCTCGCCGTTGTCGGGATTTACCGCGAACTGGATGTTGCATCCCCCCGCCTCGACGCCAATCTCGCGGATCACGGCCACTGCCGCGTCCCGCATCTTCTGATACTCGCGGTCCGAGAGAGTCATCGCTGGCGCGACGGTGATCGAGTCCCCCGTATGAACGCCCATCGGATCGATGTTCTCGATGGAGCACACGATGACGACGTTGTCGGCACAGTCGCGCATCACCTCGAGCTCGAACTCCTTCCAGCCGATGACACTGCGCTCGATCAGCACCTGGCCGACCGGAGAGAGCTCGATCCCTCGGCGAACAATTTCCTCGTATTCGTCGCGGTTGTACGCAATGCCGCCGCCGGTGCCGCCCAGGGTGAAGGCAGGCCGGATGATGGCGGGGAAACCAACGAGGTCGACGAGCGCCAGGGCCTCCTCGAACGTGGTGGCGATTCCGCCGATTGGGATCGCCAGGCCGATCCGCTTCATCGCTTCGGCGAACTGGCCTCGATCTTCGGCCATCTTGATGGCGCGGGAGTCGGCGCCGATGAGCGCTACGCCGTGCTTTTCGAGTGCGCCGGACTCGTACAGCTCCATGGCGACGTTGAGGGCCGTCTGTCCTCCCATAGTCGGCAGCAGCGCGTCGGGCTTCTCCTTCTCGATCACCAGCTCGACGAACGCGGCGGTCACGGGCTCGATGTACGTGCGGTCGGCGATCTCCGGATCAGTCATGATCGTCGCCGGATTGGAGTTGACGAGGATCACCTCGTACCCCTCTTCCTTGAGCGCCTTCGCCGCCTGGGTGCCGGAATAGTCGAACTCGGCCCCCTGTCCAATGACGATGGGGCCGGAGCCGATTACCAGGATGCGGTGGAGATCGTTACGCCTGGGCATAAATCAAAAGCAACCTAGAACCGCAAGCTGAGAGCTTTCAGGCTGACTGAAGCCGAAAGCCACTAGCTGCAAACGACGGGACAGTTCTTTGTGAAGGATGGAGTTCTGCAGTTGTCCGTTTTCGCCTCGTCGAAACTGTCTCGTCGTAGGCAGCCAGAAGCTTTCAGCTTCAGTTTGCTGAAAGCTCTCAGCTTGCTGTTCTATGTGGCAGTTCATAAAAAAAGGGGAGCACGTATCGCGCCCCCCTTTCCGCTCAAACCGATTCACGGAGCGTTATGCGACGGAGACGCCGCGCGGGGCACGCTGAATCTTGCCAGCGTGCAGACAACGGGTGCACACCTTGATCTTGGTGATCTTCCCATCAATGACGATGCGCGCAACCTGGAGGTTCGGTTTCCATACGCGACGCGTCCGGTTATTGGCGTGCGACACGTTGTTGCCGTGGGCAACGCCCTTGTCACAGACGTAGCAGCGATTTCTTGCGATGCTCATTAATCCACCAGCTCGATGCGGGCCATTTCGGCACCGTCGCCCTTGCGATGCCCGGTCTTGAGAATCCGGGTATAGCCGCCGGCCCGTGAAGCGAACTTCGGGCCGACTTCCGTGAACAATTTATCGTTGATCGCGCGCTGATGCACGTGACGGCCCGTCTGCCGACGGTCGTGCAGCGTGCCCGAGCGCGCCTTGGTGATCAGCTTCTCGACGAAAGGCCGGAGCTCCTTCGCCCGGGCTTCGGTCGTCTCGATCGCGCCACGCTCGATCAGAGCGGTGGCGAGACTGCGCATGAGCGCGAGCTTCTGCTCGGTGGTGCGCTTGAGAGAGCGGCCTGTCTTGCGGTGACGCATCGGTCTATTGCTCCTCGTCCTCGTCGGCAGCTACCGTCGCGACGTTGCGGTTTGGCGGAGTGCCGCGGTCGGTGAAGCGAACGCCGTCCGGGGTATCCTCGTATTTCATTCCAAAGTTGAGAACGTGCTTCTCGAGCAGGTCGGCGATCTCGTTGAGCGACTTCTTGCCGAAATTCTTCACCTGAAGAATCTGGCTCTCGCTCATCTTCACCAGGTCGCCAAGCGTCCGGATGTTGGAGTTCTTGAGAGAGTTGACGGAGCGCACCGAAAGCTCGAAGTCGTCGATCGGCGTTCTCAGCAGATCCGCCATGCGCTGGCCATCGCCAGCGGCGATGTCGCCGCCCGGAACCAGCGGGGCCGAGGCGTGCGAGCCGAAGCCGGCAAAGTACTGGAAGTGCGTCTGTGCCAGGGCTGCGGCGTAGCTCACCGCTTCCTCGGGCGAGATGGTGCCGTTCGTCTCGACGTTGAGCGTCAGCCGATCGTAGTCCGTGCGCTGACCAACGCGCGTCTCGGCCACCGAGAAATTGGCCCGGCGGACAGGATTGTAGATCGAGTCGATTCTGACGACGTCCACCGGAAGGGCGCGATCGATTGTGTGCTGATCCGCCTCGACGTAGCCGCGTCCCTTGTTGACGTACAACTCGACATTGATGTCGCGGTCGTCCTGCATCGTGAACAGGTGATGCGTCGGGTCGAGAACCGAAACGCCGGCAGCGCTCTGGATGTCGGCGGCCGTCACCGGGCCCGACTCACCCTTGGTGATGCGAAGGATCACGTCCTCCACGCCCTCGTCGAGAATGAGCGTCAGGAGCTTGAGGTTGCCGATGATCTGGTGGACGTCCTCGACCACGCCGGAAATCGTCTGGTGCTCGTGGAGCACGCCGTCTATGCGGATTCCCCACACGGCGGATCCTCTGAGCGACGACAGCAGCATTCGCCGCATCGCATTGCCCAGCGTATGACCAAAACCCCGCTCGAGCGGCTGCAGCCGGAACTCGGCGGCGTTGGGATTGTCTTCGCGCTTCGTCATCTCGACGAGCTGCGGGCGGACTAGACCTCTAAGATCGATTGCTTGTGCCATTAGTTGCGTATCCTCACGTCTCACCCCGCCCCTAACGCGCGGTGAGCCCGTACGGGAGTTAGGGTCCCGGGGGAAAAATCGGTTTCCTGCTATCCGGTACCCGCTACCCGTGCCCGCTTTCCGCTTCCCGCAACTGATAGCTGTTAGCGGGTGGCTGTTAGCGGGTAGCGGGTACGGGTAGCAGGAGCAGGTACCGGGAAGCGGTTACTTCGAGTACAACTCGACGACGAGCTGCTCCTGCGCGGCGATCGGAATGTTCGTGCGGCTGGGCCGCTCGAGCATCCGGCCACTGAACGTGTCGCGGTCGACTGCGATCCACGACAGCGGCGCGCCACGGGTGGACTGATCCATTGCAACCATCACCGACACCTGCTCGCGCGACTTCATGCGAACGCGGATTTCCTCACCCGGCGAAACCAGGTAGCTCGGGATGTCCACAGGCTTCTGTGCTATCTCGACGTGACGATGGCGAATGAGCTGCCGTGCGGCCTTGCGGCTGGACGCGAAGCCCATGCGGTACACGACGTTGTCGAGACGGCTTTCGAGTGCGGCGAGAAGGTTGTGACCGGTGATGCCGGGCAGCGTCGCGACGCGCTCGAAGGTGTTGCGGAACTGCTTTTCGCTTACTCCGTAAATCCGCTTGATCTTCTGCTTCTCACGGAGCTGCTTGGAGTACTCGGACATCTTGCGGCGGCGGGCGGTGCTCGCTCCGTGCTGGCCGGGAGGTGTTGGCCGGCGCTCGACCGGGCACTTCTCGGTGAAGCACTTCGTTCCCTTGAGGAAAAGCTTCGTTCCCTCGCGGCGGCACTGGCGGCAGCTTGGTCCTGTATAGCGCATCGGTCAGACTCTCCGGCGCTTTGGCGGGCGGCAGCCGTTATGGGGAATTGGCGTCACGTCACGAATTGACTTGACCTGAAGGCCGGCGGCGACGAGCGCCTGAATGGCCGACTCTCGGCCCGAACCCGGACCCTGCACGCGAACGTGCACGCGGCGAACACCGAGGGTGACGGCTTCGCGTCCGGCCGCCTCGCCGGCGACTGTCGCAGCGAACGGCGTGGACTTCTTCGAGCCCTTGAACCCTGCCTTCCCCGACGAGCCCCACGAGATGGTGTTCCCGTGAGCGTCGGTGATGGTGATGGTCGTGTTGTTGAACGTTGCGCTGACGTGGGCGATTCCTTCCGCCTCGATGACGCGCTTGACTTTCTTTCCGGTTGCCATGGGTTACTTCGTCACCTTTTTCTTGCCTGCGATCGCGCGGCGCGGCCCCTTCTTGGTGCGGGCGTTCGTATGTGTTCGCTGCCCCCGGACGGGAAGCCCGCGACGATGGCGGTTGCCGCGATAGGATCCGATGTCCATCAACCGCTTGATGTTCATCGCGATCTCGGTGCGGAGAGCGCCTTCGACGCGAATGTCTTTCTCGATCGCCTGGCGGAGGCGGTTCGTGTCGGCATCGTTGAGGTCCCGCACGCGCTGCTCGGGATTGACCCCGGCGTCAGTGAGGATCTTTCGCGCCGTCGCGCGGCCGATGCCGTAGATGTATGTCAGCCCGATCTCGAGCTTCTTCTCGCGTGGAAGATCCACGCCGGCGATGCGTGCCATTTATCAGCCCTGCCGCTGCTTATGCTTGGGGTTGCGCTTGCAGATGATGCGGACCACGCCCTGGCGCTTGATCACCTTGCAGTGCTCACAGATTGGCTTGACGCTGCTGCGTACTTTCACTAAAAGCTCCTATGGACGTGCGAACATCCCCGCGATGGCGCGGGAAGGTAAATCAGAGTTAGCCTTTAAAAATACTGGGCTGGGGGAGAGAAATCAAGCCGAAGGGGCTACTACAGAAGGGGCTACTAGCCAGAAGGGGCTACTAGCCGAAGGGGCTACTATGAAGGGGCTACTATGAAGGGGCGACTATAGAAGGGCCCGTTGTGTCAAAGGGCCCGCTGTCAGTGTCCCGTTTCATTGTAACAATCTGTTCGGGTCCATCAGTTCCAGGATTTCTTCGACCGTCCAGACGTGATCGGTTAGACCGGCTTCCGCCCGATTGTCACGATTTATAGCCAGTAGACGTACAGTCCCCGCTTTGGGGTTGTGGTTTTCAAAATCTTCCGGGTCCATCCATGCAAATGCAAAAATGGTTTTGCATCCTCATCGCCGTGTCTCCGGTCGTGTTCCTCGGGTGTGAATCAGACGCAAAGAAACTCCAACGCTTGCAGCATGAGCAGACTGTCGCGTGCCTCGAGGATACGCGGCCAACCATGGCAGCCGAGGTGGCACAGAACATGGACTCCGCGAATCACCAGACTCCAGCGCAAAGACAGGTGACCGTTGACTCGCTGGTGGCGGCCATCCACTCGCGATGCCTCTTGGCAACCCGCGAAATGACCAAGTTCATGAATGGACGCTGACGCTTACCTATACGGCGAAGGTAACACGTCAAATGGGCACTTTACCCGGCACTACAGAGACCCACGGTCGTGAAGCTGCTCTAATGTACGACCGACATGTGCTTGCTCTCAGTTCCCGCTAAGGCTCCGGTACCCCACCTCCCAGAATCGGGAGGTAGGGCCTTCGACCTCAACGGAGAAAACTCACGCTGGCGGAATCGATCTTACGCGCAGCCCAGGCTCGCCTTGATAGCGCTCGCTGCCTGTAAGAGCTGGTTGGCATCGGGCGTGGACAGTTGTCCGTTCTGAACCTTCGCGTCAACCTGATTGATGAATGCGTTGAGCTTGCCGCAGCTTGCAGTCAAGTTGTTCGTGTTGATGTTGTTGAGTGGAGCGCTCAAGCTGTTCGCTACACCACCAGGTAACCCCATCCCGGCAATCGTGGTGGTCAGGTTCAGTACGGCTTGAGCAGCGGTGATGATGGTCATGGACTGCTGCTGCTCGGGCGCGGCGAGGTAGGTCGCATCGCCGGCCTGGTCGGCCGCTATCGTGCATGACCCTGCTGCGACGAAGGTGGCCGTACTGCCAGTGACCGTGCAGGTGCCAGGCGTAAGGGACGTAACGCTCACGGCGAGGCCGGAGCTCGCGGTCGCGGTCACCACGTAGGTCGCGCCGACGAGAGGTAGAGTAGGCGCCGTCGAAGTGAACGTGATCGTCTGTGGTCGCTGGACGACGGTGATGGACTGGGTCTGTTCCGGTGCGGCAAGATGAGTCGCATCGCCGGCCTGATCTGCAGCGACGGTGCAGGTACCGACGGCGATGAAGGTGACCGTGGCACCACTGACGCTGCACGTGCCGGGCGTGGACGTGCTGAACGCCACCGGAAGGCCCGACGTCGCCGTGGCGCTGACTGCATAGGTGGCGCCGACATAGGCGGGGCTCGGCACGGTCGAGGTGAAGCTGATGGACTGCGGCGCGGAAACGATGAGGTTGAGCCCGGCCGGCACGGTCGTCTCACCGGAACTGTTCTCTCCCCAGCAAACCACCGTCCCATCTGTCTTGAGCGCGCAGGTGTGGTAGCCGCCGGCGCTCACCTGTGCGACCGAGGCGAGCCCGCCCGGCACGGTCGCCTGACCGTAATAATTGACTCCGATGGCTCCCCAGCAGACCACCGTCCCATCTGTCTTGAGCGCGCAGGTGTAGGTTTCGCCGGCGCTCACCTGTGC
>DATBZT010000168.1:0-3407 GCA_036513055.1 Gemmatimonadaceae bacterium
GGTAATGATTATCAGCCGGCCGGCACCGAGCGCCACGGCAATGAGGAGTATCCAGTGCATTGCCCAATCGAGTCCGCCAACCAGCGCAAACGATCCCAGCTCGAGCAACCGGGTGGCCGTGCTGGATAGCGGCAGAGGAGGCATTGCCTGGTCGCGCGTAAGCCCAGCCAGCTGGGAGAGCAGCACGAGCGTATCGCCGCGCGCCCTCAGACTGTCGATGATCGGCCCGAGCGCAGCCACGGTCTGGCTCCTGTCGCCACCGCCATCGTGCAGCAGAACGACGTTTCCAAGCGAGCGCCTGGCGAGCACAGCAGCGATTATTCTGTTGACACCGAGCTCCTTCCAGTCGTCGGAATCGACGTGAAGGCCGGCCGTGATGTAACCGAGATCCGCCGCAATTCCAATGGGCACCAGCTCATTCGCAGTCGTCGGCTCGGCGTCCCCGAAATACGGCGGACGGAAGAATGCCGAGCGGCGGTTGAACACCGCTTCGAGCAGGCGCTCGTTGGCGTCGAGCTCGAGCCGCGTCACGAATGGCGATGTGAGCGCGAGGTTGGGATGCGTGAAGGTGTGGTTACCGAACTCGCTGCCCTCCGCCACTATCCGTCGCGTGAGCGGAATGTGCTGCTCGACGCTGGTGCCGATAAGAAAAAACGTCGCCTGGGCGTGGCGGGATGCGAGAGTATCGAGGATCGATGGCGTCCAGCGCGGGTCAGGACCGTCGTCGAACGTCAGCGCGACCTCGTGCGCGTTGGCACCGACTCTCTCCACGACGTAAGGAGTGGGGTACTCGATCAACTGCTCGCCGGTAATCAGTCCCGTCACGGGATCGGTGCGCAAAGCACGGTGCCCTGCAGTGGGGCGCGCCGCGAGATGAAGTATTTCTCCTTCCCCGTCGAACTTCACGTCGTAGCCAGGCGGAATGGATGCAAGATTCTCCGCCTTTGGCGACGCCGTGGTTCGCTCGAGAACCTGCCATACTCCAGGGTCCTCCGAGCCGAGTCGCCATATCGCCTGGCCGGCGGTGCCCAGCATGCGTGCCGCCCGGATCTCGTTGAACGCGGTGACGCCATCGAGAAACCAGACTACATGGTCCGTCGAATCCGGCTCGGTCCATGAGATGAACGGGTTGAGCGCGGTGGAATCGTACTGGAGCTTGAGGTTGCGGCTTCGCGCCGCGGCCATGACGTCCTCGAAAGTCATTTCCGTTCCCGACGATGCCGGATCGGAATCGTTCCAGTCGTAACCGTACGCGCCCAGGGCAAGGATCGCCTTCTCCGGCGGGATGCTCTGGAGAAGTTGTCTCGCGTGCGTCACATACCAACCCTGACTGGCCACCGGGCCCGGGTCGCTTCCCCGGAAATGCTCGTCATACAGCATCAGAAAGAGCCGGTCGTTCGCCGCTGCGTAGGCGCGAACGGCGCTCGGGTCCATGTCCGTGGAGATCGCCTGGGAAAGTATTGCTCCCTTCGCCTGGAGAGCGGCGTGGAGCTGCCGCGCGAACGATGCGACCGGCCCGTCGAGGTCCGACGGAATCTCCTCGAAGTCGAGCGTCACCCCGGCAAGCCCATACTGTTCGACGGCGGAGGTGAGTTGGGCAATGACGCTGACCCTCGCCGCCGGACTTCCGAGCAGGCTGCGAAGCCGGTGAGAATCGAACTGATGGGACCGCGAATCAAAGTTGCCGACCATCATCAATACGCGTGGCCGGTGCGTTGCGGGTTGCCGCATCGCCACGTAAAGAACCTTTCGGTCAATCGCCAGGCGCACTGAATCGCCGGCGGGAGCAAGGAAGCCCCACTCGCACACCACCCAGTCAAGGGAGGCAACATGCGCCTCGAACGACGCGAATGAATTGTCGTCCCAGTTGACGTAGAATCCGGCGACCTCGTTCCGTCGCACAGCCGGGGTCACGGCCCCGAGTGCCGTATCACGGACCAATGCCGGTAGCGAAGACTTGATGCCTCGCTGGCCGAGCGTTACCGCCGGACGAACTGGCAGGAATGGCGTCTTGACCCCGAGCGCCGGCCGGCGTCGCTCGAGGGCCACGAAAAGTCGTCTCCGGGCGGCGAGTCCCTCGCGCTCTCTCCGGGTGGTTGCGAGCTTCGGCGCCAACCCCAAGCTGCGCTTTACGCGAAAGCTGTCCGCCATTGCCGGCAGCAGAGGCGGAATGAGGATTCCCGCGACGATCGCCGCGCCGGCGAGACTGGAGAGCGCGCCAAGCACCAGCGCCGCAAAGCGGATGCGGCGCCAGCGCCGGCCGGACGGGTCAAGAAATACTGGCGGGCCGGTCAACGGAGTTCAGTTATTGTAGACGTCATCGCTGTGGCAGAAACGTAGCGCTTTCGCTCTAAAACGTAGCGCTCTCCTACCAACTAGTAGTCGGGAGAATGCCTAAGGTTTCGCGGGGGGGCCGAGGGCGAACACCACCCCCTCACGGCCCGTAAAGAGCGCCTGATAACCCGCGCGATCAAACGCGTGAATCAGTGCGGCCCCGGCAGCTCCGGTCATAAGCCCCGTGTGGACCACGACGCGTGTCACGCCGTGCCGCCAGAGAAGTGCGCTCGATGCCGAGTCAGGTAGAGCATTCCCCGCAAGAAGCAGTGTGTCGATTTCCGGCGGCATCACGTTGCCATGCAGCGCCACCACACGCCGCAGATGCCCAGCACTGGCGTACGTGTAGCGCGTTGTCATTGGCGTGCGCCAACCGGTGGCGTCCGCAACGGGAAGCTCGACAACGCCACCCCGGTCCGGTTCATCGGCAAGATACGGATAGACATCCGACATCTCCAGCGGACTTGGGGCAGCAACCGACCGCCCGGCCAGCCAAGCCGAAGGACGGTATTCGGCTGCAACCAATATCAGTATTCCGACGGCTGCCGCGGTTCGCAGTCCCGGCCGGATCGCGCCTCGCAATCCCGTCACTCCCAGCCCGCAAAGTATTGCGCCTCCCAGCCACGCAAAGAAAAACACCCGCATCGGCCACCGTATTCCCGGCACCAGCATCCAGATCGCGCCAGGCATCGGAACCCGGCTGGTCAGCGGCGAGGTGTTGAGATTCATGAGCCGGAGAGTGGGGCCAAGCGCCAGCACATAACAAACCAGGGTCAGCGACAAGAGAATCCAGACAGTCGCTCGCGAGACTCGCGCTCGGCGTGCAGCCACAATTGCATACACGGCAAGTACAAAGGCAACGATGCCGGGAAACGACGCGGAGAAGCTCTGCGCGTTGGTGAAACTGGAGCGACGGACCAGAGGACTCCACGACCATGCGCTGAGCCAGTCGGGCATGCGAATGGGAGCGAGCAGCTCCATGGAGAGGTTGGTGAGCGTGTTCATGTCATGGTGATAGCCGAACGCAGCCGCGAATCGGACATACGGAATAATCAGCGGCAGGAGGAGAATCG
>DATBZT010000169.1:0-2734 GCA_036513055.1 Gemmatimonadaceae bacterium
TTCACGGGCGACGTGACAGCTGCATCGCAGGGGCGCGTTACCGGTCCGTTCATGCCGAAGGGGATGCCCTATCGCGGCGCGGCGGCGCAGCTTCAACTGGCGATTTAGTCCGCGGGGTGGCGTATGGGCGTCACCCGGACCATGACCGCGCTGTGAGGTCCCACCACCGTCGAATATCTTCCCTTGAATCTCCCGACTTCGGAATGCGACCAGAGATCGCGCACTCTCGCGGAGTCCGCGTGAAATCCGACTCGCGAGAAGTACGCTGTAATCGTGTCAGCGCTCGACGAGCGATTGAGTAGCGCGACCGCGCGGGATCCATCGCGCAGCGGTTTGGCCCATACCTGAAGCTCTGGCCTTGGCTCCCAGACGAGTATCCCCTGCGCGCCGAGCGAGTCCTGATCGACCGCAATGACTTCCGGATTGAGAAGTACGGCCTTGGTCGCAGCGGACATTGTGCGCACGTCATTTCCCGCAATCAGCGGCCCAGCCATGATCGCCCATAAGCTCAGATGCGCGCGATACTCCTCATCCGTCATCCCACCGTTGCCGATCTCGAGCATGTCGGGGTCGTTCCAGGCGCCCGGCCTCGCAACGGTCGCGTGCTGTCCCGATTGATCGAGATTGGCCAGCATCGATGGCCACTTGTCCTCGATGTCGTCGGTCGTCCTCCACAGATTCCCGGCATTGGGCGCCCATTCCCACGGCTGGTTTGATCCCCACTCGCAGATGCTGAGCACGATCGGACGTCCCGATCGCGCCAGCGCGTCGCGGAATTTCGCGTACTGTACCCGCGCATCGAGACCGCTCGCGTTGCACCAATCCTCTTTTACGTAATCGACACCCCACGCGGCATATGTCCGCGCGTCCTGCTCCTCATACCCGTAGGTCCCGGGCCGGCCCTGACACGTTTTCGTGCCTGCGTCCGTGTAAATTCCGAATTTGAGACCCTTGCCGTGGACGTAGTCTGCGAGTGCTTTGATTCCGTGCTGGAAACGCGCTGGATCAGCGACGATCATCCCGTTGGCATCGCGGCTCACCTGCCAGCAATCGTCGATCACGACATACCGGTAGCCCGCGTCGCGCATTCCACTCGCCACCATGGAATCCGCTGTCTCCCTGATCAAAGACTCGCTGACATCGCAGCCGAAATGGTTCCAGCTGTTCCACCCCATCGGGAGCGTGAGCGCCAGTCCATTGTCGGGCGTCGCGCGCGAAGCCAGAGATACACCCACTAGAAGGGGCAATAGTGCGAGCTGCCAGATTCTGCTGACCATATGCGTCTCCTCTTGCTGGCATTGCGATGGGCCGCGGAGCGATCATCGACCCATCGGGATAATCTATCCGCGCCGGAATCGTGTGTCCGCTTCGAGATATCCGGCTGGCAACCCAACGTCGAGAAAATCTCCGTTAACGAGACAACCGGTGAGACTGCCTCGACTGAGAAGTAACTGCAATACCGGAATGTCATCCAGCTCTTTGCCGCTCGGCGAACTCGCCTCGATTTCATCGATTGCCGCGAACACTTCGGGCAGAAACACGTAGCGGCCAACTCCGGTAAACGCGGACGCCGCGCCCTTTGGGTCAAAAGTCTTGTCGCGGGGGCCCTTATCCGGTATGCGCTCGATGATGAACTGGTTCTTGTCGACACGTCCCGGATATATCGCGGTTGGACCATACCGATTCCTGCTCGCCGCGGTGAGTTCGACGATTGCGACAACGCTCATACCGGTCTGCTTGTAGACACCAAGGAGTTGAGCCAGCGCGGGAGTGTCGCCGAGAAAGAGATTGTCTGGCAGAGCAACCGCCAGGGCCGAGCTCTCGGCGAAGTCCCTTCCCAGCCGGATGGCATCGGCGAGCCCGCGCGCCTCATCTTGAATTACTACTCGAACCTTTGCGGGCATTCCCGAAGACCCCGCGGCAGCGAGAACGGCACTCTCCAGGTCGCTTTTCCCGGGGCCAGACACAATGAGAACCTCGCGTATGCCGCTCGCCGCGCATTCTTCTATCACGCGGAGCACGAGGGGAATTCCCCCAACCGGCAGCAGCTCCTTCGCCGCGCTCCCCTCAATGAGAGAAGCCATCCGCGTTCCTTTGCCGCCACAGGGAATCAGTGCCTTCGTCACCGGAGGGTGGTTCATTCATTCATCTCCAGCTTTGCACCCTGCGCCGCGTTCGTCAGCCAGGCCCTCGGCTTCCTCCCGAACGACGCCTCATACTCGGAACAGAGGGGGCGTTGCGCGCCGGTCAATGCTTCAAGACTTCCTACGGCAATCGCGCACCCTCCCCAGCCGGCGCCCGTCAGTCGCGCGCCCCGCACACCAGGAATCTTTCCCGCCTTGTCGACGAACCAGTCCAGCTCCGCCGTCGAGCAGTCGTACTGAGTCCGAAGCGACTCGTGTGATGCATAGAGTGCCTCGCCCGACACTGAGCCGGATGTCTTCAGACTTTCTACGACCTCCGCCACACGGACGTTCTCTTCAGTGACATGCAATGCCCGTTTCGCCAGGTCGCCGGGCAACCGGGCGGCACGAACTTCGTCAGGATGCGCGGCGGCGAGATTCTGGAGTTTTGGATTGCGCTGACGAAGCAGCGCCAGCGCTTCCTGACATTCGAGCCGTCGCCGGTTGAACTGCGACGCGCTCAACGACCTCGGGGCAGCGGTGTCGAAGACGATCACGGCCTCCCGCATCTTTACCTGCTCCGTGTCGAGACTGTCGCACCAGACGTGAAG